>CAZZCP010000058.1:0-17896 GCA_964653235.1 uncultured Pseudobdellovibrionaceae bacterium
TTGAGTACTTACAAAAACAAGGGCATTATAAAAAGTGAAATAAAAGGGAGCAGTTCTTAAACATTAAACCTAAAGTGCAATACATCACCATCCTTAACCAAATACTCCTTACCCTCTGAACGCAGCTTTCCTGCCTCTTTGATGGCAGATTCACTCTTTAAGCTAAAAAGATCTTCGCAGTGATAGGTTTCGGCGCGAATGAAGCCGCGTTCAAAATCAGAGTGAATGACTCCGGCAGCCTGCGGGGCTTTGGTTCCTTGTCGAATGGTCCAAGCGCGAACTTCTTTCTCACCGGCAGTGAAATAGGTTTGCAGGCCAAGCAATTTGTAGGCGGCGCGAATCAGTCGGTTTAAGCCCGGCTCTTCGATACCAATGCTCTCAAGATATTCTTGTCGCTCTTCTTCTTCTAGGCCGGCAAGCTCTGCTTCTAAGGCACCAGAAACATTGAGGCATTCATTGTTTTCAGATTCGGCAATGTCTTTTACTTTTTTAGACCATTCATTGCCTGAGACGACTTCATCTTCAGATAGATTGCATACATACAAAACCGGCTTGCTGGTTAAAAGATGCATTTCTTTTAAAAGTTTTTCTTCATCTTCATTGTCGAGGCTTACCGAGCGTGCAGGTTTTTCTGCATTTAAGGCATCTAAAACTTTGGTGTAAAAAGCAAATTCAACTTTGGCGTTCTTGTCACCAGCACGTGCCAGTTTTTCGACCTTTTGTGATCTCTTAGTAACACTTTCCATATCGGCTAAAATCAACTCGGTATTGATAATTGACATATCTCTTTCAGGATCGACTGAGCCCTCAACGTGAATAATATTGTCATCATCAAAACAGCGTACAATGTGTAGTATCGCATCGACCTGGCGAATGTGAGATAAGAATTGGTTGCCAAGTCCCTCGCCTTTACTGGCACCAGCAACTAGGCCAGCAATATCGACAAATTCGATGCTGGTTGGAATGACTTTTTGTGGTTTGATAAAAGAAGTGATTTGATCGAGCCGTGGATCGGGTACATCGACGATTCCTACATTGGGATCAATGGTGCAAAAAGGGTAGTTCTCAGCCTGTGCAGGGGCTTTGGTGATTGCTTGAAAAAGAGTGCTTTTGCCAACATTGGGTAGCCCGACAATTCCACATTTTAAAGCCATTCTTATTCCTTTCGATTGTAGGTATCTGCCGCTTTTTCTAAACCATCTGTGACAAAAAGCTCGACGGCATCCATTGCTCTTTCTAAATAGGCTTCAAGATCTAGCATCTCATCCTCAGAAAAGCGAGACAAAACAAAATCGGCAATGTCCATTCTTGGGTTTGTGGGTCTACCAATACCCAGCTTCAGGCGAGCGTATTGATTGTGTCCTAAAACTTTATGAATATCGCGCACCCCATTTTGACCGCCGTGTCCGCGGTTTACTTGCATCTTCATTCTTTTGTATGGCAAATCGACATCATCGTGCAAGACGATTAAGTTTTCGGCTTCGATTTTATAAAATTGCATCAAAGGTCCAACGGATTGACCCGAGAGATTCATAAAAGTTTGGGGTTTTGCGAATAAAACTGTTTTTGTTCCGATGCGGCCTTTCCAAACCTCGGCTTTCTTTTCTATTTTGGCAGGGCCAAGAGCATAGCGATTGATAAATTCATCAATACAGAGAAAACCAATATTGTGGCGGGTGTAGGTGTATTTGGGACCTGGATTTCCCAATCCAACAATCAAATGCATTGGGAACCTTTAAAACTTATTCTTTTTTATCTTTGTTTTCTGCGGCAGGTGCAGCAGCAGCTGCTTCAGCGGCTTCGCCTTCTACAGCTGGAGCGGCTTTTTCTTCTTTTGGCTGAGCAATCGTACAAAGCGTAGTGTCTGCAGATGTTAAGAAAGTGACACCTTCAGGGGCTTGAACGTCAGACAAGTGGATACTTTCATCTAGGCCCAACTCAGTGATATCGATATCGATATGCTCAGGAATTTTAGAGGGGAGACATTCACAGTGGATTTTAGAAGTGGAAACATTGAGTACGCCCTTTTCAAGTTTTACACCTTTGGCCTCTCCAACAAATTGTAAAGCGATATCAAGGGTCACTTTTTGACCACGCTTGATTGCATAGAAATCAATATGAAGTGGGCGACGAGAGACAGGGTGAACACTTACGGCCTTCACCATTACTCTTTGACCGTTGAGGTCTTTGTCTTCTGATTCAAAAACGAAGATGCTGTTTTCTTTAATTTGCTTTCTAAACTTTACAATGAGTTTTTCTTCGACAGAGAGAAATTGATTGTGGTTAACTCCTGCACCATAGCATACGCCTGGAGTGTAAGCTTCTTGACGAAGTTTTGAGTTTACACTCTTACTGACTTTACGAATTTTTACTGGAAGTTGAATTTCTGCACTCATTTTATAATCCTTATCCCTCATCCGAAAAGAGCGAGCTGACTGACTCATTTTCGTGAATTCTCATTATTGTTTGCGCAACCACCGAAGCAACGGAAACGACTTCAATCTTTCCGCACTCTTGTGCTTCTGGCCGAAGTGGAACTGTATCTGTAACCAAAACCTTTTCAAAAGGGCTTTCCATTAGTCGAGACACTGCTGGTCCAGACAATATGGGATGGGTTCCAACCGCAAATACGCTTTTTGCCCCATTTTTTATCAAACTGTCAACAGCTTGTGTAAGAGTTCCAGCCGTATCGATCATATCGTCGACGATAATGGCTTTTTTGCCCTTTACATCACCGATCAAATGAAAGGCCTTGGCCTTATTGGGGCCAGAACGGCGCTTATCGATGATGGCGATAGAACATTCTATACGCTTAGCAAAAGCTCGGGCTCTCTCCACTCCTCCAGCATCGGGGCTGACCACGACAAACTCATCGCCATAGCCGTACAATTCGCGCCAACGACGGCTGAGGGTCGGAATTGCATAGATATGGTCAACAGGTACGTTAAAAAATCCCTGTATTTGACCGGCGTGAAGATCAACGGCCAATACTCGGTGCGCACCTGCAGAAGTCAGAAGATCTGCCATCAATTTGGCTGAAATTGGCGAGCGTGGGGCCACTTTACGATCTTGTCTTGAATAACCATAGTAAGGCATTACTGCAGTGATTCTGCGTGCAGAGGCTCGTTTTAAAGCATCTATAGCGATAAACAGCTCCATATAGTGTTCATTGGCAGGCGGTGAGGTGCTTTGTACGAAAAAAACATCGGCTCCTCGAACATTCTCTTGAATCTCAATTTGAATTTCACCATCAGCAAATCTCTTGAGCATAGCGTGCCCAAGATCGACTTTTGCATGTTCACAGACTTTTTTGGCAAAGGACGGGTTGCAATTCCCAGAGAATATTTTGATTTGATTCATGCGAGAGTAAATAACGCAACATAGATAAAAAGTCCACTACTCTTTGTAAAAATGCACGAGATTGACAGCTCAAAGCTTTTCTATGATTCTCAGCATTCAAATCGAGGTATTATGGCAAGTGCAACCAAAAAAAAGGCAGTTAAAAAACAAGTTTCGAAAAAAAAAGTGTCTAAAAAGCCTGCAACAGATAAAGATCTTACCAAAATTCCCAGAGACCAACTGCTCGAGATGCATCGACTTATGCTTCTTTCACGTGTGCTCGAAGAAAGATGCATTCGGGTTTACAAAATGGGTGATGCCTATTTTTGGATTGGTGGAGCAGGGGAGGAAGCCTTTGGCATTCCTCTTGGTTTTTTAGCCAACAAAGGACAAGGGGTAGACCACGATTGGTTTCATTTGCATTACCGCTGCACTCCCACTTTGGTTGCTATGGGAATGCCGATGATCGACAGCCTCAGACTGATTATGAATCGCGCCACGGATCCTTCAACGGGGGGAAGAAACTTTTCTTCTCACTATTGCTATCCAAAGTGGAATATCGCACCTGTGACCTCTCCGATTGAAGTGCAATACAGTACGGCGATCGGTACTGCTTGGTCTCAGAGGAGAAACCAAGCCAAAGGAATTACCATTGTCACTGGGGGAGATGCTGGTACAGCAGAGGGCGACTTTGCCACCTGTTTGGTTTGGGCATCAAGAAAGGGCTTTGAGTTGCCAATAATGATTTGTGTGACCAACAATCGTTGGGGAATTTCAACTAGCTATGAAGGCCAACATGGAGAAGAAAAAATTTGCGATCGCGGCAAGGCTTTCGGAATGCGTACCACTCACTTTAATGGCAATGATTTGGTTGAATCTTATCTAAAGTTAAAAGAAGAATATGAGTACATTCGCAAGACGGGTAAACCCAGTTTGGTTGAAGCACAAGTCTCAAGGCTCTATGGGCACTCCTCTGCCTCGGGCGCGAACTTTGTTCATGAAGAAGATTGCCCCATTGAGTTGTTTGAAAAGCGCTTGATTCGTGCAGGCATGCTAACTCAGAAAAAATGCGAAGACATGAAGGCTGCCTTTTTAAAAGAGAGTCAGGACTTAGCAGCCCAGGTAAAGCGAGAGGCCGGCCCTGCTGCAGATACAATTTGGGATCATGTCTACGCCAATAATGAAAATGCAGATTGGAGAAAGTTCTAATGGCAAACATGGCACAGGCCATTCGAATGGCCCTTCATTATGCAGAAGAGAATTTCGATTTAAAAGATATCTTTGGTGAAGATGTGGGGGCTCCGCTGGGAGGAGTTTTTACCGCCACCCAAGGTTTAAAGACGGCTTGGAATTCACCACTGGATGAGCGCGGAATCATTGGCATGGCCATGGGAATTGCCATGACGGGTGAAAAATGTGTGGCTGAAATTCAATTTGCCGACTACATTTTTAATACTATCGACTTGCTTAAGATTGCAGGAAATACTCTTTGGTGCAGCAATGGCCAAGTCAATCTTCCCTTGGTGGTGATGACTCCTGTGGGCTCAGGGATTCAAGGTTCAATTTATCATTCGCATAGCTTTGATGCTTGGGCCTCACGGCTTGCTGGCTGGAAAGTAGTGATTCCCAGTACGCCGCTGGATGCTTATGGTTTACTTTTGTCTGCCATCGAAGATCCCAACCCAGTCTTATTTATGCCGCCAAAGGCTCTGTTGCGAGTTCGCGGCAAAGAATTGATTCCAGGTGAGCCAAGTGATGAAAAAGAGTTGAAAAAAAGAATTGATGCTCCGATTGGCGATCGCTCGCAATGGCAAGCTGATTGGCCTGCAGTAGAAGACTATCGCGTTGAGATCGGCAAAGCCAAGATTTTGCGTAAAGGCAGCGATTTAAGTATCGTAAGTTGGGGGAGAACTTTGCCTATTTGTGAAAAAGTGGCTAGCGATTTAGAAAGTGAAGGCACTTCGGCAGAAGTTATCGATTTGCGATCGATCTATCCCTATGATTGGCAAGCCATTAAAGCTTCTATTTTAAAGACCAAGAGGGTATTGTTTGTGAACGAAGACACTGAGGTTACAAATTTTGCCGAGCATTTGGCCTATCGCTGTAGCCAAGAACTATTTTATGACTTGTATGCAAGGCCAAAGGTTCTTGCCGGAAAAAATCTACCTGGAATTGGTTTGCATCCTGACTTAGAAGCAAATTCGGTTCCACAATACAAAGACATCTGGCAAGCGAGCCAAGAAGTCATTCAAGAGGTGCCTTAATGAGCAGAAAAAAAGCCCAAAGCAAAGCTAAAGATGATTTTGATAAATACAGCTACTACATCAATTCAGTGCAGTCTCCAGATACTGATGTTGAATTTTTTGAAGAGACTTATAAAGACTTGCGAAAGAAAAAGCCTGAAGTTTTAAGAGAAGACTTTTGTGGCACCCATAAAATTTCTTGTGAATGGGTCAAAAGAAATAAAAAGTATAAGGCATTTGGTGTGGATCTTGATCCTGAACCCATTGAGTATGGAAAAGAAAACTACCAAAGCGAGCTCAAAGAATCTGAGAGGAATCGCATTGAAATATTTCAAGCCAATGTTCTTGATAAAGATTTGCCAAAAGCAGATATTATTGATGCTTCGAATTTCTCATACTTTATTTTTAAAGATAGAAAATCCTTATTGAAGTACTTTAAAAGCGTTCGCAAAAAACTCAAAAAAGATGGCATTTTTATTATAGATGTTTTTGGCGGTAGTAAATGCCATGAGGCCAATGAAGAAGAGACCGACCATGGGGAGTACTCTTACTTTTGGGACCAAGCGAGTTTTGATCCGATAACAAATTTTACTGAGTTTCACATTCACTTTAAGAGAAAAGGGGAGAAAAAACGCGAAAAGGTGTTTAGTTACGATTGGCGCATGTGGAGTATTCCTGAACTTCGAGATATTCTTGAAGATGCTGGTTTTAAAAAGACTCATGTCTATTGGGAAGGAACCGAAGAAGATAGTGAAGAAGGCAACGGTATTTTTACTCGCACTGAAGTGGGTGAAGAATGTGAAGCTTGGGTTGCCTATATTGTATCGGAAGTCTGATGTACGTTTGGGATTTGGTGGGCAACACGCCCTTAGTGAAAATCAAGTCTTTGAGTGAAGCCACGGGCTGTGAGATTTTTGCTAAATGTGAATTTATGAATCCTGGCGGTTCTATCAAAGATCGAACTGCAAAAGGCATCATCAAACAAGCCGAAGAGCAGGGCAAAATAAAAAAGGGCTCCATCATTATCGAAGGTACAGCCGGCAATACCGGAATTGGGCTGGCCACATTGGCTGCAGAGAGAGGCTATCGCGTTTGGATCTCTATGCCCAACAACCAATCTAAAGAAAAATACTCTTACTTAAAAGCTCTTGGAGCCAAGCTCTTTTTGGTCGATCCATGTCCATTTGCCAATCCGAAACACTTTTACCATCAGGCAAGAGAACTTTCTGAAAATACAGAGAACTCTTTTTGGGCCGATCAATTTGAAAATACTGCCAATGCTAAAATTCACTACCAAGAAACCGGGCCTGAAATTTGGCAACAAACGCAAAACAAGATTGATATAGTATCTATGGCGGTTGGAACCGGTGGAAGCATGGGGGGAGTGAGTCGCTTTTTAAAAGAAAAAGATAGCAGTATAAGCTGTGTGGTTAGCGACCCAATGGGCTCAGGTGTCTACAGCTATATTCATCGAGGTGAATTTCAATCTGAAGGTAGTTCGGTCACCGAAGGTATTGGAATTATGAGAAAGACTGCCAATTTTGCAGAAGCAAAGGTGGATGATGCGATTCAAGTCAATGACCAAGAGATGTTGCAAATGTTAGTTCATTTGGCAAAAAAAGACGGTCTTTTTGTTGGCACTTCATCAGCTCTGAATGTAATGGGGGCCTACAAATTGGCTAGAGATAATCAAGGCAGCGGCAAGAGAATTGTAACAATTCTTTGCGATTCGGCAACTCGTTATTCTGCTAAAATCTTAAGTTTGATTGAGGCTCATAAACCAAAAGAATTGTATTAGTGTATCTCTTCATATTTGCGAGTGTAAGAGGGCAAAGCGATACTCATCAACTCTAAACCCGCTGCTCGGCGCAGGTATGGAATTTTTGATAGGTTTAAGTAATAGCCTTTACTGCCTCCAACGTGAAACATTTTGTTATCATCATAGAACCAAGGATTATTTCCTTCGGGCGTATCCTCTAGATAAACTGAGAGTTCGTAGACATTGCATTTTTTCAACAACGAAACCATAAGCTTGCGATTCTTGTAAATTTCTTTTTTAAAGTCGACTTCAAGAGGTAGACTTGGTTTAAAGTAGTCTGAGAATGCGTTCAGACCTAGAGTGTTCTCAAACAAACCCGAGCAAACACCAAATTCAGGTTTCATATATGCTTTGAGTTCGTGAGGAATTTCTTTCTTCCAACTATAGCGAATAATATCGGTCCAGGCCCAAGAGAGTCTATAAAGTGCATCCACTTTCTCAAGTTCAGGAAGATTGGATGTATCGAGTTGTTTGTGTATGAAATGAATCTCTCGTATCATATGTGTTGCAATCGAATTGGAGATCAAGCTTCCCGCTGAGTGAGCTAGGTAGGCGGCTTGCAAATAGTGATTTATTGCCTTGGGTTTTTTATAATTCTTTAGGTAGTACAGATTGGCAAAATCACGAAATTCAATGTAATCAGGAATCGGCAAAGAACTCGAGCTTTTCACTTTTTCCATACTATTCATATAGGGAATTTGCTTTAATTCTGCAATGATCTCGGGCTTATGCAACAAGTTCCAATGATCAAAATACTCAAGCTCTTCGAACCAACTTAAATCCATGATTTGTAGAGCAGGATCTGCCATTAGGGCTTGCAATTGCAATTTAATCTCACGCCAGTGAGGGTATCTTTGCATAAGATATGCTTTGATCTGATGATTTCGGCTGTTGATAGCAGGGATCTTTCCGCCTTGCCAAGAAATATAAAAATCTAAGAAATCTCGAGCATCTTTGTTATAGCTTACTTTTTTAAAGACGGGCTTATCTTCAATTTTATTTAAATCTTGGATGATTTTCGGAAATAGTGTAGCTAGTCTTTGATTTCTTTTTTCGATCTTTGGAAAATAATAAAGCTCCGTGATCAAATAAGAGCCCACAGGGAGGCAAGAAAAAAGGGTCAAAAAGCTCAGTGCTAAAAGTCTTCTCAGTTTCATCTCTATCTTGTCGGCTAATGTAACCTAATAATCTAGACTTTTCTCAAAATGAGAAAAAAAACCAGCACCTTGAGCTGGTTTTAAAAACTTATCCTTTTGAAAATGATTCTTCAGCTGGTTGATTGCTATCGCCAGAATCAGCACCTGCGCCATGGCTACCATCACAAGCAAGGGCAGCGGTACCAAAAGAAAGTATAAAGATGAGTCCAAATAGAATTGCTTTCATAAAACCTCCAATTTTTATTATTATAGTACATTTTGCCTGCAAAAGGGCAAAAATTGCAGTTTTGAACTGGATTCTTTGTTAGAATCTAAGTTTTGCATCGTATAATGTACCAATAGGTCTATTCACCTGGTGAGATTTCTTATAGCCTTTTTTTAGGGGTAGGTTAGATTTTCAAATGGGGGAAAAGATGAAATTGCTAATTTTGATCTTTGGTCTGAGTTCAATTGCAGATGCGAATATGATTATTGAGAACTATTATCCAACTGTAAAGAGTATCGACATTCATGATAGCCTCGAACTGAAAGAGCATTTTCAAAGAGAAGATCAAATTGAAATCATCGACAAAATAGTCCCTGACGGCACCAACAATAATCGAGTCTCCAAAGAGTGTAGCTATGATGAGATTAAAAAGTTTTTTCCTACTGGTAAAAGCCAAGCGGGAGATAAGATCAAAAAAGTACAAAATTGGTATGAGAGCTGTAAGTCACAAATTAGTGACAATAGTGATTTAGCTCTTCTTGATTTTGGAAATATACAATACGAGATTGAAAAAAATAAGGCGGTAAAGAGCATTCGCTTTGAGCTCGATAACAACACCAAGGTTCGTGGTTTGATCGCGCTGAAAAAAAGCGATAAGGCACTTCCATTAGTGCTTGCAATTTGTGGTCTTTATTGTGATGTCGAAGACAATTCGGTAACTCACAACTTTATTATGCACTATTTTGATGAGAGTCCGTTTCACCTTCTCGCCTTAAACAGTTTTACAGGTAAGTCTTTTGCGCAAGACAATCAACGCGTTGGACTGGGCGGGGTTTTTGAAGCCGAAGTGGTATTAAAAATTGTTGAAGAATTGCGAAAAGATCCGGTTTTTTCTAAGAAGATTTCAAACATTCATATTCATGGTGTAAGTCTGGGGGGCAATACCGCCAGTATGACTGCGGTTTTGGCAAGTCAAAGAGAAAATCGCCACCTTGGAATTCAGAGTGCCTCTGCAGTTTGCCCTGTGATTGAACTTCAGCAATCAATGCAAGATATTTTTGATGATAGTCTTCGTGGCGGTATCAATCGTTTTGTGACTCTAAATCATCTAAATCCCATTTTAAAAGATTTGCCAACACTACAAACTGAGTTGGGTAGCGATGAAGTCAATTGGCTATGGTCGAACCAAAGACTTTATCGAGCTCTTTCTCAAGCCGCTATGAAAGACACGCAAAAACAGACACAGACTCACCCTTACACCTATGCACCCTTTAAGGGCTTAGAAATAATTGGTGAAGAGGATTTTTGGTTTTACAACGACTTTAAAAACTTTTTTCATGAAATCAAAATTCCTATGATGGTGGTTTATGCTGATGATGACTTTATTGTTCTACCAAAAAACAATTCTATCCCATTGAGAGAAGAATTAGGGCAAAATCCCAACGATTATATTGGCGTCATGGGGGTAGAAAAGGGCAGTCACTGCGCCTTTTCTTTTGGAATCGGCTGGGATTCATATTCTAGCCTATTGCGATCATTTTTACTAAAAAACAGTGAGGGTCTAGAAGATCTTAAATACCAAAGACATCTGTTAGAGAGTTCTATTCGATTGGGAGAGAAAGAGAGAGTTTCAAAAATCAAATGGTTGGCGAAGCTTGGTTCAGACGAAGCGGAATTAGAAATTGAAGTTCTCACAGATCGCAGTTTGGTCTTTCAAAAAGACTGTGATGAGCAAGAGCTCAATCAAGCTCCCCAAAAATGCTATCGCTCTGAATTGAGTTCCTTTTCTCTACATAAGATGGGAATAGAAGCTCCGTCTACGCAACAAGGTGCTGAAGCTCTAACTCGTTTCTTAAACACCAATTCGGTTTTCTATGATGAGAATCAAGAGAAAGTTTTAGGGCAATCTCGAGTTCCAAAGCAATTTGATGTTTTTACGAAAGTTGATTAACAAGCCATTCAGAATAAGCTTTAGAGACTTCAGAGAGACTCAGTTGAATTAGGCATGGGCAATCATAAGGGTGATTTTCATAGATCCAATTTTCAATCTTTTTCCAGTTCTCTTGCTTGGTTTTTAAGATGGCGGCGACCTCTTCACTGGCTTCCACTTTTCCTTTCCAAGAATAAAATGACTTCATTGGTGGAAATACATTGGCGCAGGCAATCCAGCCCATTTCAAGTAGTTCTTTGCTCAAGGATTCAGCTTGTTCTTGAGTTTCAAATGTTGTGTAGAGAAAACAAAAATCCATTTATTGCCCTGTCTTAATGATGAGTTTCTTTGGGTCTTCTTTGGAGAACTGAATGTAGTGATGAGCTGACTCTTCAAGATCATATTCATCAACGATATCCATACCGAGAAGAGATTCGATTGCATCTTCTAAGCTGATAATTCCAGAAGTGCTACCATAGGCATCAACTACTATAAAAACCTGCTGTTTTCGCCGAAAAAATTCATCCAGTACATTGGAAATCGAAATACTTTCAGAAACATAAAAAACGGGCTTAACAATACTCTCAACCTTTTGCTGGGTAATATTGTGTTTTTGAGCCTCATAGATTTGATAGCGATGAACGATACCTTTAATGTCATCAAAATCCTCGCCATAAATAGGGATTCTCGAATAGCGAACCTGCTCTAGCTTAATAACCTCATCAATACTTTGATCTTTTTGCACACCAAAAAGTTGTGAACGCGGAGTCATTGCATCTTTGACAGAAAGTTTTTCAAGTTGCAAAAGATTTTTAATCACATTGCTCTCTTTACTGTGTAAGCTTCCTCGGTTCTTATTTAGCTCAGCAGTGGCAATGACTTCACTGCGCGACCAATCTCGATCTTCTTCGAGAGGAGGAAAGAGTTGGGTGAGCCACTTTGTCAGCTCAACAATGGGATAGGTAATAAGAATCATAATTTGCAGGGCATAGGTGGTAAATCCGGCAAGTGAAAAACAAAAGCGGGCACCCAAAGTCTTTGGGATAATTTCAGATAAAATCAAAATCGCTGAAGTGAGTAAGGCGCTAGAGAGAGCTAAATAGCCGTCACCAAATACAACTTGCACTTGCGCACCCACACCGGCGGCGCCTATAGTATTTGCAATCGTATTCAGAGTGAGTATAGCAGAGAGTGGATAGTTAATATCTTCTTTGAAATGCATTAGCCTTTGGGCGTATTTTTTACCATTTTGGTTTAAGATGCTGATGTGTACAGGTGTAATAGATAAAATAGAAGCCTCTAGAAGTGAGCAAATAAAAGATACGCTAATCGCTAGAGATGAAAATAATATTAAGGCGAGCATTTTTTAAAATTTAAAAAATTCTTGGGCCGCAAGCAAGACTTATCTAGGAGTAAACATGCTTTTAAAAGGCAATGAAGTCATGGAGCGCATCGAAATGCGGGCTTTTCAAAGTCCAAAAATGATAGAAAGTGGCTGGAAACAAACCATTGCAGCTCACTTTTGGCCTCAGCGGCCCGATCTCGAGCCTTCAAAGTATCACCAGGTTGAAATTGATGCAGGAGATAGCTTATCTCTGGTTGAGTACTCTGGGGAGATATTGACGCCTGAGGCACCCATAGCCGTTTTTGTTCACGGTCTCAATGGCGATTATAAATCAAAATTCATACAAAGAATCATTCACCCTTTTGCCTTTTCAGACTTTCGCATCTTTGGCTTGAATCTTCGAAATTGCGGACCAGGCTTGGGGCTCTCTAGAAGGATTTACAATGCAGGCACCAGTGAAGATCTTGAATATGTATATCATTGGATTCGCAAACGCTACCCTGAGAGTTCAATCTTATTTTGTGGCTACTCTCTAGGTGGCAATATTGTTTTAAAGGCTATGGCAGAGTATGAGTTTGAAAAAACCAAAGCGGTTGCCGTTTGTCCTCCGATTGACCTTTTGGCTTGCTCTAGAAAGCTCTCTCAGAAAGAAAATCGTTTTTTTGATCAACTCTTTTATGTACAAACTTTACGGCAATTTCGCCGAGTAAGCCCATTTTTAGAAAAACAATTGAAAATTCAGCCCAAATGGAAAGAGAATCTCTATGATCTCGATGAACGCTATACGGCGCCTTTATCTGGCTTTTCTTCGGCAAAAGAATACTATGCCAAGAGTTCATCTCTGCCAAAGCTTCCCCAGATTCAGTCCCCAACCTTCATTCTTTCTGCCATCGATGATCCGGTGGTTGATAGTGACTCCTTGTTAACACTCAAGGCTCCGACCAATTTGGATATAGTGATTACCAAAGCTGGTGGACATGTGGCCTACATTCATGAAGAAAAACACCAAAGGCGCTGGATGGATGATGTGATTTTAAAGTGGACACAAAAAACTCCGTGTTAACTTTCTAGCTGCTCCCTTTTATTTCACTTCGGACGTCCGTCCGAAAGCAAATAAGTGCCTATAATGTTTAGTGTATCCTGTCCGATTTTGTTGAAATTTTAATACATTTTCGGACAAGTATTCTAGAGTATCGAAAGTACGAAATTATTTGGTAGAAAAAGTGAAATAAAAGGGAGCAGCTAATAAATTCATTAACATATAACAAAAATCTAATTATAGTATGACGCAAAGTTTTTGTTTTGAGTCACTTTTGAACAAAACTTATAACAGAGTAAATTTTATAAAAAGGAGAAGGTATGCAAACCACTTATGCTGAATATCTTTGGCTCGATGGAGCGAAACCTACGCAACAACTTCGGTCTAAAACAAGAGTATTAGAGTACAGCGAAAACTATACACTTACAGATTTTCCACAATGGGGATTTGATGGTTCATCTACTGGGCAAGCCACTGGAGACAATTCAGATTGCGAATTGAAGCCAGTCTCATTTATTGCAGATCCTATTCGCGGTACAGGCAATTACTTGGTAATGTGCGAAGTCTTTACAGCGGATGGTGAAGTTCATCCAACAAACACTCGTGCTGAACTCCGTAGTCTGATGGAAAAATCCAAAGACCAAGATCCTTTTATTGGTTTTGAACAAGAGTATACTTTTATGAAAGGCAACACCCCATTGGGTTGGCCTAGAGATGGATATCCAGCTCCACAAGGTCCTTTTTACTGCGGTGTAGGAGCTAAAAATGTTTTTGGTCGTGAAATTGTTGAAGATCACCTTGAAGCTTGTTCAGAAGCTGGAATTAGTATCTATGGAATCAATGCCGAAGTCATGCCGGGCCAGTGGGAGTTTCAAATTGGTTATAGAAGCATTGAAGGTGAAGCTGCCGACCCACTCACGATTGCCGATCACACTTGGTATGCAAGATACATTTTACACCGCATTGCTGAAGAGTATGGGGTAGCCGTATCTTTTGAGAATAAGCCTGTTAAAGGAGATTGGAATGGTGCTGGAATGCATACCAATTTCTCGACCAAAGATATGAGAGATCCTTCTAAAGGAATGATCACTATTGAATCTGCGATTCAAAAATTGGGTGAGAATCACGAAAAACATATTGCTGCTTATGGTTTTGGTTTAAATGAAAGACTAACTGGTGAGCATGAAACTTGCGATATCAATACCTTTAAATTTGGCGTTTCAGACCGAGGTGCCTCCATCCGTATTCCTATGTCGACTTCACAACAGGGCTACGGCTACTTTGAAGATCGTCGTCCAGGAGCCAATTCTGATCCATACCAAGTGGGTTCTAGACTTTTGGAGACCTGTTTAGATTTGTAATTTCATGCTAGTATTAGTATGTATACTTGGGAGAGCTTTTTGCTCTCCTTTTTTTGTGAGGTATTGGTGGAAGCGAATAATCCTAAAATTACCAGTAAAGATGATCTTGTTGAAGGAATTGAAGAACTAAAAGATCGTCAAATGATCAATAAAAGATTGTTTGAAGCTTTAGACAGTGAGAACAAAGGAAAAATTCGTTTTCATGAATTGCAATTTGAACTGGAACATCGAGGGCTTCTCTATGATGATCCTAGACTCAAACATCTATTTTCAAAGCTGAAGTTTAAAGATGAAATCAATGCTGGTAGTTTTGCAGATGCACTCGAATCAACCAGTGTTTTGATTGAGCGAGCCCTTACCGGAAACTTAGTGATTCCTGAGTTTGGTAAGTTTTGTGAAGAGATTCGCAATATTTACGAAGATACACTTGAAATTTCACGCGGAAAAGTCGCTGATTATATCCCACAACTTGCCGAGGTTGATCCATCTAAGTATGCCATCTCAGTTTGTACGATCGATGGTCAAAGATTTTCGATTGGTGATCACACCGAAGAATTTAGTATTCAATCGACCAGCAAACCTATCAACTATCTTTTGGCCTTGCAAGAAAATGGTGAAGAGTTCGTGCACAAGCATGTTGGCCGTGAGCCAAGTGGCCATAGTTTTAATGAAATCACGCTCGATAAAGAGGGGCGTCCACACAATCCTATGATCAATGCCGGGGCGATTGTTTGTTCGAGCTTAATAAAATCGAGTGCAAGCCCAGCGGAAAGATTCAATTATGTCAATAAGGCATGGACCCGTCTTTGCGGAGGCAATAAGCCCAACTTCAACAATGGGGTCTTTCTCTCTGAAAAGCAAACTGCCGATCGAAACTTTGCCTTGGCCTACTTTATGCGTGAGCACAATGCTTTTCCTTTTGGTACAAATATTCAAGAAACCCTCGATTTTTACTTTCAATGTTGCTCACTAGAAATGTCATCCGATGCTTTTTCGGTAGCAGCGGCGACACTGGCCAATGCTGGTTTTTGTCCGCTAACTGGTGAAGAAGTTTTTCAAGCCAGTCATATTAAAGATTGTTTATCATTGATGTATTCTTGTGGAATGTATGATTTTTCGGGTGAGTGGGCTTTTTCGATTGGACTTCCGGCAAAATCGGGTGTTGGGGGCGGCTTAATGATTATTATTCCCAATGTAATGGGAATCGGCATTTGGTCTCCGCCTCTTGATGAGCTAGGCAATACGGTACGAGGTATTGAATTTGCGCAAAAATTGATTCAAAAGTTCAATTTTCACAACTATGACTCCTTGGTTGCGAATAACAATAAAAAAGAAGATCCGAGATGTAAGAAGTACGAAAGTCGCCAAGAGACTGTACTCGCTCTATGCTGGGCGGCCTCACAGGGAGATCTTAATGAGATTCAACGTTTGATTGCACGAGGTGTTGATCTAGATATAGGTGACTATGATGGCAGAACTGCTATTCATTTGGCCGCTTCTGAAGGTCACTACAGTGTAGTTGAATTTTTACTAAACAAAGGCGCGAAACCAAACCCAAAAGATCGCTGGGGGGGAACTCCACTAGATGATGCCAAACGTGAAGGTCATCAAAATGTGGTGGAGCTTTTTAAAAAATTAATGGATAAAAACTAATATTTTACAAGTCACAGAACTTAGATCTGTGACTGTAAAGCTTCTTAAGAATAAATTAGTATTTCACTGAACAACCATAAGGTTTGGTTGATTGCGGCTCAACAGTCTTACCAGCAAGCATTTTATCTAAAACACCAGCGACATAGTTATTGGCCTTGGCAATGCTTTTTGGATTTGCCGAAGCTTGATCGTCAATTGCACCTTGATAAACCAACTTTCCAGTAGGGTCGATCACATACATATGAGGAGTGGTCTTAGCAGCGTAGAGCTTACCAACGCTGCCATCAGCGTCCAAAAGAATCGCAGTGGGAGAGGAGCCTCGAGTTTTCATCACAGCTTTGGCAGTTTTTGGAGTGAGGTGGCCTTGTTTTCCTTGAGCGCTTGAATTGATACTGAGCCAAACAACATCTTGGGCCGTGTACTTCTTCTGTAGATTTTGCATATTTTTAGCATCATAGTGCTTTTGCACATAAGGGCATTCATCATTATACCATTCTAGCACCACAGTTTTGCCTTTAAAATCAGAGAGCTTGTGCGCTTTCGTATTTTGGTCTTTGAGTTGAAAATCGGGGGCGGCATCGCCAGAGTTTACTTTGGCTTGAGCCAGTGAGAATCCAAGAAATAGTAGCATTAGTGTTTTCATAAAACCTCCTTAAAAGTCTTTTAGTTGTTTTTGCAAAAGCTCAATACTTAAAAGTTCGGGTAGTATCTTTTCATTTCCTTTTTGATCAAAAGCGATATAAAAAGGCACTCCTGCGCGATTGTACTTTTGCAAAAAACTTGTAATGTTTTGATCATAACTGGTCCAATCGGCCTGGTACAAGTCATATCCATTCTTGTTAAACCATTGAAGCATCTCTTCTCTTCTTAAAGTCGTTTTTTTGTTCACCTGACAAGTGATGCACCAAGTAGCTGTGAAATCGACAAAGACTTTTCTTCCTGCAGCACGGCTTTCTGCAATGGCTTGTTCAGAGAAGTTTTTCCAAATTGCACTTTCATTACTGAGTTGTGGTGCTGCTTTCTCTGTGTTGCTAAGCTCTGCATAGATCAGCCCAGCAAATGCAAACAAGAGCGCCATAGAGAATAATTTTTGTTTGAGTCGGCGAATAGACCACAATAGAAAAAACAAAAACAAACCTAAAAGAGAAAGGGTGAAAGCAGATTCTTCTCCTTTTTGCTGACTATAAACCAAAAGCAGCCACAGGCTGGTCGCAAACAAAGGAAAGGCCAAAAACTCTTTGAGTTTTTCCATCCAGGGGCCAGGCTTGGGTAGCCATATCCATTTTGCAGGTAAAAAGCTCATCAATAAAAAAGGAAAACAAAGTCCTAAACCGAGACCAAGAAAACTTAAGAAAAAATAGAGAGCTTCTGCCTGAAGAGCTGCGCCTAGTGCCACACCCATAAAGGGGGCTGTGCATGGGGATGCAACCACTACGGCTAAGACTCCGGTAAAAAACTCGCCAGCAAGGCCTTGTTTCTGCAAAAGTCCTTGGCCTTTTTGGCCCAATCGAATCTGCACTTCCCAAAGTCCTAAAAAGTGAGCCCCCATGGCTAAAAACAAAAAGAAGAGCAAGCCGACAAAAAGGGGAGATTGCAGTTGAAAGCCCCAGCCTAGGTTTTGCCCCACCGAGCGAAAGGCAAAGAGAATAGATGCTAAAAGCAAGAAACTAAAGAGTACGCCTGCGGAGTACATGAGTGAGGAGCTCGTAACATGCTCTTTTTCTTTGGCAAGCGAAAAGACTTTTAGACTCAAAACAGGAAGCACACAGGGCATAAGATTTAAAAGTAAACCTCCAAGAAAGGCA
>CAZZCP010000059.1:0-17888 GCA_964653235.1 uncultured Pseudobdellovibrionaceae bacterium
GCGCCTCGAGTATTGGCAGAAGCTCAGAACCGAGCTTTCAAAATAGATTCTTCACCTATAAGGCTTTAAGGTTCTAATCGATCCAGGGCGGACTGCGGCTTTTTCTTGAGTTAAAACGTAGCATTCAGCATTCTCAATCTGTCATTTTGGAGCTTTTAGAACTTATCTTAAATATTTAATATTATTATATATTATAATGTATTTACATTAATTTAAAAATAGTCTATAATAGGAAATATAGGAGGAGCTGTGAGAGAGGTTCTTAAAAAAGTATTTAAAGAGCTCGATGAGCGTATCACAGCTGAAAATTTTGAACGGCAAGAAACTGGTGCACTTAAAATAGCAAAAGCTGAAATTATAATTCTAGGCCAAATCAGCCTTCTGGCCCAACCAGAACTTACAATGCAACTTGATTTGGCTGCGACTGGCGATTTAGATGCAAAAATGGAATGTGATTATTTTGTAAAGGCAGAGCTCGAAAAGATCTTGCCTAAATATAAGCTTACCTATGACCACGATAGTGGTCTCATTTTCATTCCTAAATCCAGTCAATTTCATCAACTGGGCGAATATGTAAACCTAAGTGTAAAAGTCATTGACCCGGAATCAGCCTTGGTGAGTAAAGCTGTAAAGGCGCCTGAAAAAAATAAATATCTGATACGATCTGCCTTAGCCAGCAAGAATTTTTCATGCCTAGCAGATCGTATACTTGAAGAGGGTGGAAAACTCGAAGACTTTGTATAGGATCTTATGAAAAACGCAATTTTAGAAAACATTAAGATTGCGGCAGCAAGAGATGAGAAAAGGCGCAAAGATCAACGATATTTGCGAGTGATGGGCTTTTTAACACGCAAAGGCTTTTTAACTGCAAATAAAGATTTTGAAAAGTTTAAGCATGGTAAATTGCATGTTGCAGATGCCATTTGGGCGGGAAAAAATCTAGAGCCTAGAATTCTAGAAGTCCTTCCTGTAACTGTAGCCCGCTTGCCCAAAGAAGTTGTTATTTGTGACGAGTACCTTGAAGAGTTTAAGGCAATTACAACAGCCCTTTTAAATCATGAGGAATCTGGCCCAAACTTTATGGGAATTCCTTATGAAAAATATAAAGTATGGATGAACTTAAACCTTAAAGACAAAAGAACTAAACCCGCCCATCAGAAAAAGTTGATGCGCAGTTTTCGACTTAGCCCCAGTGCTATAGAATGCCTTGATGAAAAAATAAAAAAAACTGGGCAATCTGGAGCTGATATTATTGAGGCTTTGATTTTGGGTTCATAACACGAAACTCTAAGGCGAATTCTAGTTTCAGTTTGTTAGTGAATAAACTGATCTCACTCCACTGGCTTGACTTCATGACTCCCCCTTTAGAAAAGACTACTCGAGAGAATTGGGTAATCCAAATAGGATCATTCTTTCAATTTTGTCACCTACTGCATAGGCATCTACAAACTCCATATAGCCGAATGGGGCATTGAATGTTGTATCGAGTTCGCCATCTTGAGTGAGTCGCAAAAGAAATGCATCTTGATTGCTTGGGCTTGTGTTGTCCTCCCAATAGCCATAGACATAAATTTTACCGTCAGATCTTTGCTTTATAGAAGCCCTGGGAAAGGTGGATGCCCAGTTCGGATGGGTCATCGACCAAAAACCATCACCCCCACCAAATGAAGTGTCTAGAGATCCATCTAAGTTAAACTTAGCAACAAGAATAGTAACGGGCTTGATTGAATCATGCTGAGAGCCAGACACAATAAACTTATTGTCATCGGCTAGTGCGCTGCTGCCCAAAAAACTATTGCTGTCACCGAGTGAAGGGAAGGAAGTCCGAAAAACGCCATTTTCACCAATAGACGTATCAAGTGATCCTTCTGCATCATCAACTTCTACATTGATGTTTTTAGACACATTCACCTGCGTTTTACCATCAGTGGCGACAACATTAATCGTACATGTACCTATGTCACTGGGTGAAGGGGTACCATTGATTTGCGCTGTAAGTGAGTCAATTGTGAGCCAGCTACCACAGGTGTGTTGACTGCCAAACATAAGCTCGAGTTTTCCTTCAGGATCAGATGCATTGGCTTTACAGGAAAAACTGACATTATGTTGAATGCTGCCAGAGCAAGAAAGAGAATCTAGTAATGGTGGTAAATTTGAGAAAGAGCCATTGACGGTGCGGTCCTCAGTGCAAGCCACCAGAATAAAGAGAATTAGAAATATTTTTCCAAAAACGTACCACTTCATAAAACTACCTTTTTTACTATCCGAACACGCTGTGCAGGACTAAGGTCTTAAGTTAAGTCTCGAATTGCTATGGTATATGAATGAGACAACTCAGGCTTTGTAGGTAGAATTCTCTTCAAGCTGCTCCCATATATGGAGGATCACTTTACATTTACAAAATCCCCCCTTTTTTTATTAAGATCTTATCTAAACCCAATCATTTGCTTTATCTCAGGTCTTTATGTCTAGAATCTTGGGTTCGGTCTTGCACAATTCGTTTGAAAACCAAAGAATTAAATTATGAAAACAATTTTTGCTCTTTTCTTTATCAGTATTGCGGTTCAAGCCAAAATTCCTAAACACTCGCTTGAAAAGTTGAGTCAAAAACTCAAACAAGATTTTGCATCTGAATTATGCACAAATGATAGCTATTTTGTGCAATGTTTTCGAGTCAATTCTGCAAAATGCAAAAAACAAGTCAATTCGAGTCTCGATCAGTGCTTAAGAAAAAAGAGAGTGTTTAAGCAAAAAGTGAGTGAAGAGAAATACGAAAAACTTGCCTACAAAGTGGGAGCTTGCACGGGTAAGCTCTATGAAAAGAAATTTAAAAAAATCAAATCGAGTTCTAGGTCATGCAGATTTTAATTTTATTCTTATTCATTAGCCAATTCGCCTATGGCAATGCATGCCGAGATGAAGAAAAAACCAAAGAAGTTTTGTTTCAACTCACAAAGGCACAGCACTGTGCCGAATCTGCAAGTATTGCATTTTGTAGTGAGTTTTACAGTGATGATGAGCCGGGGGTTCAAATCGCTGCTGCAGCCTCTGTGTCTTTGGCTTCTGCAAGTCTGGCGATGATTCACTCTTGTACAATAGGAGATACCGACTGTATTCGAGATGTAAAAAGATTGATGGAATCAAAACTCAGAGGGGCAAGAAGCATTCTGCAAAATTCTTTTGATAAAGATATGGCAGGTATAGTCTCAAGCGATAGTTTCAAATCACTACCAAAAGAAGCTCAAACAAGAATTCGAACAGCACTTGGGCCGCACAGCTCTTACCAAAATTTTATCGATGTGATGAAAGAATATGGCGGTAAAATGGGCAAGCCTCTACATGATAAAATAGCGAGAACACGTATCCTTTTTGACGATATCAGAAGTATTGATACTCAAAGATCTAGACTCAGGCAATTGCAGAACTCGGGTGATATGTTAGAAGAAATGAAGAAATTAACAGACTTGTTTGAATCTTGGGATCGGCCTCAAATGCCAGTGGCACTGCAGAGAGTAGGGCAGACATTTAAAGAAAATTTTCAGTTTGGTAGAGAAGGGATTCGAGGACAGATTGCATCAAATCGAGTAGAGGCCGAAAGGCGACGGCGGGAGCTTTTTCCTGCAAGACAAAGAGCAGATGCAGTAAGGGGAAGGTCAAGTATTCTAGCAGATAGGTTCGGTAGGGCAGCGAGTGCAGGTTTAAGAAGAATCCCTGTGCTGGGTGTTGGACTCGCTGTTATTGGAACCTCCAATGCAGACACGGGGAGTCTTTCAAAAGATCTTTCTACTAGAGCCATTGATTTGGCAGGGGCTATGACCGGCTACTCAGATATTAAGAGTATTGTTGCTCCTTGTGCCCAGGATTCTGAATATGCAACTTATGCGGATTCCAATTGCCGAATTTTACAAGATGATGCCATCTCAGGCAAAATGAGAAAGTTTTTCGATCTACCAATAGAAGATCAAGTTGCATTCTTAAAAGCAAATGACGAAGAATGTGAACAAATCATGAAACTGGCAAATCGATTGATCGGCAGAAGAAACTTCAAATTGGAATGCAAAGAAGAGGGGCGATTTAAACTTGTCAAAAAGAGCAAGGTAGAAGAGAGTCCTAAGAGTTTATTTGGCTTAGAGAGTTTTGAAGTAGACTATGGAGAAGATGGTAGCTATCAAACTGTAGATTTTGAAATTGGCGGCAGAGCTTTTCGCTACAATCCTGAAAGTGGTGAGTATAGGGCAATTCGCACTTCTTGGTTAAATCGCCAAAGAGGAAAGAGAAGCCAACAAGAGCTTCGTGATATTATGGCTATGAAGCCAGAGGCGATTGCTGATTTGCCGGCGGAGGCTTTTCTCTCTGAGCCTCCCCGAAACTTTCCAAGTGGGGAGAACTTTTCTAATGTTCCGCCCTATATGATTGCAACTTTGCAAGAAGCCCAAGACTGTTGCAATGGGAGTTATGACTCTTGTTCTTCGACCTGCAATGACTATGGGGCTTGCAATGCAGAATCGACGAATCCTCAAACAGGATCTGAGAGAGGTAGAAGATAGTTTTTCTTTTTTTCCAAAGCATTGAATTCGGTATTCTCAAAGTGTGTCTTACGCAAATGCAGCACATTAAAATTTGCGTTGCCCATTGTGATGCTGAAGTTTACCTATTTAATATTACTAGCTTTTATGACTCTCTCTCTTCTCTCTTGCAGCGAAGATAAGCTGAAAACTAGAATTGTGGATTCTGGCCCAGATCAAGAGCCTGAATCCTCGGGAACTCGAGGTGGCGGAGATCCTCTGGTTTCTGAATTCTTACTCTATGCGAGCAATATATCAAATTGGATGATGGATAAGTCTTATGATAGCGCCATGATTTCTGAGAAAGTCGCGAAAGACTTTGATCGAAAAGTAAAAGAATTGATTCAACAAATGGATGACCCCTTGAATCCATCGATTCGATTTACGGATCAGGTTTTAAAAGATGATTCTGTAACTGTGAAAGTTGCTATTTTTCAGACTCAGCCTCAGTTGATTTTTGTGAACCGAAAACCTTGGTCGCACTTAGACCTTGAAGATCGAATGCTGACGGTTGCTTTAGAGATATATGGTTTGCTAGGGATCGAGAAAAGATACAGTGATGTTTATGATATGATCATTTCTCACTTTTCTGAAATTCTTGGCTGGTCACATAGGATCCCCTTCTGTTAGGTTAATGTTAGTTTTATGTTTGATTTGCTGTCAATAGAGAGTTTAACTTTGCGTAAAAGAAGACTTGATGCCTAAGCCTTGGTCCAGATTCGTGTGTTAAGATTCATCTCTTCGATTATGTTTGTAAAAAATTGAATGTCTTGCAGATATTCCTCAATAATTTTTGGATCATTTAAAGTTTTAAAAAATTTTGGTTCAAAGAGGTTTCGGTTTAGTGAAATTGCAATGTGCATCTCGCTCTGTGCGAAAGAGATATGAACATTGTGCTTCATTTTTTGACGAAATTCTAAAATACGATTCATCAATGATGGACTTAAAATATAGCGTGCTTCAATCGGGTCGGTCGATAGTACTTTAAATTCTTTTTCAAATGCAAGGTCTTCCAGGCTAACCAATTCGCCCTCTTGGCCATCGACTTTGCTCAAACTTTTTTGTAAAAATGAACCAATAGAACCGAAGCGACTTTCTGCTAGATCGGGCAATACAATCGTATTTCCATGAAAATCTTTGTTAAAATCAGCGATAAAATAGAGTCCTCGAAAGATCGTATGATAGGTACTTCTGCCTTTTGAGTCTCGACTTCGATAGTGACTATGAATTTCTGAAAAGCGAAATTTTGTTTTATCAATGATTCCCTCAACGTAGTCCTCTGATGAGTATCGGTCTGGATTTCTCAAAAAAAGTTTCGAGCGCATATACTCTAGTTCACCGATACCTCTTTGTGGATGGTATTGAAAGCTTTCATTGAAATTTTCTATAACGGCGCGAACAATTCGAGATTTGAATTTTTTTTTGTAAGGAGTAAACCACAAAACACTCGCTAGAAAATAACAAGCGGCGATCAAAAAAAAAGCAGAATACAAATAAGGCTCAAGTTTTTCAAACTCGATCATTGAAAGAAAAATCAAATACAAAGCGATGCTTATCAAAGCGAGAATACTAAATTTTTTTAGAATTATTTTTCTTTCATTTTCAAAAGCATTTAGTTTTGGGTAAAGCTCTTTGAATAAAAAGTAAGCTTCTTTTTGTGACATGCTTTATGAAAATAATTCTTTGGCAATAGGGGATTTCTTTTCAGCTTCTGGAATTTCAAATACTTGTTTTCTTTTGTAACCCATCATAGAAGCAATAATGTTCGTTGGAAACATCTCAACACCATTGTTGTATGATACCACCGCAGAATTAAAAAACCGTCTGGAGGCTGCAAGTTGCTCTTCAATTTCGTTCCAAGTTCTTTGCAGCTGCATAAAGTTTTGATTTGATTTTAAATCGGGATATGCCTCAACGGCGACCCGCAGCTGACCAAGAGCTGCTGTAATTTGATTTTCAAATCCAATTTTCTCATCATTATTATTTGACTGCATGGCTTGGTTTCTGAGTTTGGTGACATTTTCTAAAAGTTCTTTTTCATGGTTCATGAATTGTTTTACGGTTTCAACCAAATTCGGAATCAGATCATAGCGTTTTTTAAGTTGAACATCGATTCCAGAGAAAGCCTCTTCGATACGATTTTTTTTACCAATCAAAGTATTGTACAAAATTACAAAGAAAAAAATGAGTATTCCAATAGCGATTCCAGCAAGCATGTTCTTCCTCCAGGATTCTAGTTTAATTCAATTGACTCAAAGGGCTAGTGCTTCGAATGAAAATGGCAAAGACTGGACCAAAGAAAGCTGCTCCCTTTTATTTCACTTTTTTCATGAGATTGCATCGCAACTTCAATGACCTAGGATATATGTCCGAAAATGCCCCAAAATCTTCAGACTCTCGGACAAGATAAACGAAACATCTTAAACACTTATATGCTCTCAGACGGACGTCCGAAGTGAAATAAAAGGGAGCAGCTAATTCTGCAATCATGTTGAATAAGATTTTTTCTATTTTCTTACAAAAATCTTTTGCGCAGAGATCTCTTCTCGATCTATGAGTTTCGCTGTTTGGTATTTTTAGTTGTATTGCTTTTATTTTTTTGGGGGGACTGCTTAAGGCTACTGACTAAGCTATTATCATATGCCTGCCAATTTTCTGTGGCAAAAATCTTTACCAGTATAAGCTATTGATATTTCAAGAAAAAATTCTGGCCTCTTGTTTGCTTATATTCATTATGTATCTATTCATTAGGAGGTTTAAGTGAATGTTTTACGCTTTTTAATCATTTTTATTGGTAGCATATCGATAGCAAAGGCTCACGAGTTAAGACTTGATGAGTTGCCAGAGAACACGTTTCGTAACATCCAAATGTCACAAAATAGCCTAAGTATGCAATATTATGACGGTAGAAAATGGCATGATTATACTTTTACTTGCGATAAGGCGAAATTAAAATTCGGTCAAGAGTCAGGTGACTTCGAGCTAGATCATGAAAAAGTTCAAAGAAAGTCGGAGGGTAGTGGAGTTGTTACTATAGTTGATCCTGAGACTCAAGTGTCTAAGGGAGAAGTAAGAACTCATGAAGATGATTTTGCCAGACGTTGCTATCCTTGTCGTGCAGGAGGGCATATTACTTTACAGCTTCATTCTCCAGGCCAACGTGCAAAAATGAAATTAAAATGCAATCGCTTTTTTAGGGAAGGTAGATCAGGTATGGAAGTTGAATTTTTGAGTGATAACAACAAGAGTATTGTGCAAGTTTCATCATATTATCGCGAAGACCAAACCCCATCAGTTGGAGCATGTCAAAGAATCATCCGTCCTCAATTTACTCAAATTACTAGTGACTCCTATTCAAGAAGCTACAAATATAAGTTTGATGGCTGTCAATCCTATTTAGAGCCTTTAACTGAGTATAGTAGCGATTATGATTCAGGCTCAGGCTCAGGCTCAGCCTCAGCCTCAGGCTCAGCCTCAGGTAGAAGATAGTCTAACTCTTGTTTGCACATCAACAATAGGTCTCCTTCTTTTGTGGGAGACCTTTTTAAGTAATAAACAACAGCAAGTGCTCAACACCAACTGGCCAAATTTTTTGATGGGTTTTCTAAAAACTCTCGAATATTTGCCTCTAAAATACGATAGCCAACATTGCCAAACAAAACCTGCCGGCCTTCATTGATAAAATAGGTTGGACTCCCTTTGATCTTTTGCGTGTTTTGCAGGTTTTGATCCCAAGAGAGTTCGGCCATGGCCCTGCCAGAATCGAGTTCTTTTTCTATTCGCTCGCGATCAATCTTAAGCTCCTCTAAAAGTTCAAATTGAACAGACTTTTGCGAAACATCTTTGAGCTCAGCAAAAAAAGCTTCTCTTAAGCGCCAAGATAAGCTTCTTGATGGGGTAGGTTGATCGGCTTTACAAGCTTCAGAGCTATTGTCTTCAAGCAACTGCGCGGCTTTGAGCAAGATATGACAAGACTGTGAGCTTTCGGGGATTACATTCTTCCAAACATCGGGGTGAATCTTTATATGTGAAAACTTTTCGGCAACTTTGAGAACATGCTTTCCGTAGGCAGGTGTTCCACCGCGATGGCCCCAGCTTGCCTCGAGTTTTTTGCGAGTATGACCAAAGACGTTGATATAATGAAAGTTGATGGCAATGCGATCTCCAAAACTTTGTTTGAGCTCATGAATTCGAACTTCAGAAACATAGGCCCATACACAAAGAATATCTGAATAGTAATCCATAGGAACAATTTGGCTCACAAAACCCCCAGCTTTATACTATTGAGCCATTGAAAGGATCAAAATTCAAGTTGCACTTACTTAGGGAGTTCCCCATTTTTCTTTAAGATAATTTTCTATCAATGCAATATTGGGCGCACTCAAAGAACTGTCGTAAATCAAGACTTCGCGCACTTTCATGATAGGGCGGTAGTGAGGTCCACTTCCATTATCGAGTGCTGCAAAATACACAAAGTTTGATTGTAGATTGGTATACTCCATAGTAACAAGCTGCAAACCACTTGGAAACTGACCCGCAGGTCCAATATTCTCTCCTGGGCCAAAAGCAGCTCCGCTATTAAAAGATAAAGTTCCTTCTTCGGCAGCAGTACCGTCAAAACTCACCGCATATGCGCCGCCAAAACCATCTGTCAACGCAAACAAATAGATTGAGCCTCCAGAATGAGCCTCGCTCAATATGCCATGTCCTCCTGCTCCTCCGCCAAGATCTTCAACCACCATAAATATTATTTTTGTATCAAAAGCCGGGATGTTAAAAAAATGTCCAGAATCATTGTTTCCGGCTGAGCCTACAAAATTAACGTAGTTATCTGTTGATGATTCGAGACTAGGCCGAGCGCTACCACTTGTAGTTGCATCATTACCGAGTGAGCTTTTGTCTTGCCAGCAGCCAATAGCATTACCGTCTGTAGCAGCTAAGCTACAAGCTGAATCGGTAAACAGAGTCGATGTATCAGCAGCATCGAGCCAAAACTGAAGACCAGCAATATCAGTAGGAGCAAAAGTCAAAGTGGCAAGAACATCTGTATCGAGCTCTAGTTGAAAGTTTTCGTAGCCAACGATATTATAATCGACTTCGATTTCTGCATTTACGCTTCCCCCTATTAAACTCAAAAATTCAATCTGAATGGAGCAAGATTCACCTGGTTCAAGAATCAAAGAGATGCAATTTTCAGTGGCAATTGTAAAGGCACTGTTAGATAGTTGAAGGCCATTGATCAGAATATCAAAGTCTTCTGTCGTATTCGTAATAGCTAAATCTTCGGTGTGCGTATTGGCAATAGAAACACTGCCGTAATCAAGCACGGAGGGGCTAAATCGAATTCCTGGATTGCCAATACTGCCAATGTCGGGTTCTGGTTCTGGCTCAGGTTCATTGATGGGAGCCTCATCATGAATTTGAAAGAGTTCATCCACCTCGCTTCCGTCTGAGCAAGAGAGTGTTAAGATGA
The DNA here is from genome assembly GCA_964653235.1 of uncultured Pseudobdellovibrionaceae bacterium. Classification (GTDB taxonomy): domain Bacteria; phylum Bdellovibrionota; class Bdellovibrionia; order Bdellovibrionales; family UBA840; genus CAZZCP01. Next base: position 10,039 of record CAZZCP010000059.1, read on the forward strand.
ATAAAATAGACTGCAAAAGCAGCTTCATTGGGCTCCTTAAAAAAATAAATGAATCCGATTTCTTTTCGGAGATCTGTGTTGTTAAGTAAAAAAAGACACGCGACCTATGTAGAGTCAGACAGGCTTTCTATATCTTGGTTGTGCTTAGAACGAATTGCAGGTGTAAGTAATCGAACCCTTTCCACCTGGAGGCACTGGTTTGGGAAAGAGAAGCCGAGTTCCATCGATGCTGTTTAGATCTAAGGACTTTTCTTCTATTTCATCTAGATCAAGTAAGATCTCACCTTCAGGCACGCAGCCCAAATCAATGCTCAAAAGCGAGCCAGTTGCAATTTGACCAATCGCGGCAAGCTCTCTTCCGTAATCATCTGAGCATATGCTGCCTTTCACTCCACCTGTGGCTTGCGAAAGATTGGCTGCAGAATGTCCATAATAAACTCGGCTAGTGTCTTCTAATTGATCTCTAAGGCAATCTAAATTACCTGGCTGTATGACAATAGAGTGATACAAAATAGCAGACTCTCCATTATTTTTTATTTTATTTGGGAATCGATCAACGAGTAAGCTTTGAAGCTCTTGCCAATCGTTCTATACTTTAAAATTATCTTTTGAAGTAATAATATCATCATCGACACCTTTCTGAGATAATAAATTTTTTAAAGGTGCTTTTTTATATTCCTGGCACTGATCTTCAGATCCGCAGCTAAGCTCATCTTCATCACTCAATATTACAAAATGAATTGAGCCTTCATCTTCGCGAATACAATTTTCAAAATTATTGTTTTCAACCAACCTATAAATAGCCTCTATAGGAACTTCTCTGCCAGTACTGTTATCATTTTTAACTCTTTCTAAAGTATCACGAAAGATTTGTTCTACATTTGGTGTATTTGCGCCAATTACTTTTTCTTGTCTGTCTTGTCGACCAAGATACCACTCTCGCAAAGGGGAAGAACTAACATCAGTATATATATAGCACATCTGCCAATTCGAATTGGTTTGGTTTAAAACATTGAGTAAACTTACAAATCGATCTGCCAATTGATCGATATCCTCATCCATTGAGCCTGAATTATCGATGACAAAGACAAGGTCAAGAACGGGAGACTCAAATGTGTTTTCAAAGCTTTTAGTGATAGTCTCACCATCTTGGGGCTCAAAACTAGCAGCTTCTGACGGGCTTTCTTTACCAAAGCTCACAGTATCTGAACCACAATTGTTATAGGCAATCATAACCAGGAGGCTCAGACCGAATAAAACATAGGTCTTTAAACTTTGATTCCACATTCTCATACCTATACATCGGACCAGATTGAGAAAAACTAAATGATTTAAGCTGTACTGATTTGAAACGCATATTCTATTTCTAAGTCATCGAGCTTAATTCTAGACCGTGAAAAACCGATTAAAATTTATGTTCGTTCGTTTTTACCTTTTTTTTATGACGGCTCTAATGGCCCTATCTTGCGGTTCATCCAATTTAAGTGGGACTTCTTTAAATCCTCCTTCAGGAGGCAACCCACCCCCGACTAATCCTCCACCTCCAGGACCACAAAATTGTTCGCTCGGAGATACAATCGAGATTCATCAGAAATACCAGTACGAAGCAGGTTTAGCTAGCTATCCTTATGGTACATTTGGTGACAATGTAGATGATGACGGCAATATCTATTTTCGTGCCGTAATGCGAGATTCGAGTGGTTATAAAAGTGGTATCCGAGCTCTGGGTGCTGATAAGAAAGGCTATTTTACCTTGACTCGAGCTCCAGCGGGGGCGGCAGGAAATGCTGTTTATTTTGCATTGTTTGTCGATGAAGACTCAGACAACATACATATTCTAGATGTGAACTCAAACAATTACTATTTTGTTTATGACAAAGAAACCGGCATGCTCTCTGCAGGTAAAGAAATTGATGATGCAGGTTGTACCGGGGGACACTTTATCTATCTGTACGCCAACGAAAGCTCTGGGCTGGTTTTGGTATCAGGTACGAATTTTAGTTCTCGAGAGCATGTTCTTTGTCGCTCGACCAACAATGGTGACACATTTACAGAGATCATTCGTTATGAACCAACTCTCAACGAGTACACACTCTTTTCTAAACCCTATCGACTGGCAAACGGAGATTTTCTACTTCCGGGTGGCTTTGAAAACGCAGGCTCTTGGGTAATGGGGGTTCGAAAAAGCACAGACGATGGAGCGACTTGGTCAGATCCAACAGTGGCTCAAGGGGCGATGCCTTTTAAGCTCATCGATGATGGTGGTTATAGTACAACTTATGCTCAGCATGTGTTTCAAGTTTCTAATGGTACAGTCTTTCTAACTGGAGCAGCAAAGAATGTGGATGGTGAAACCGAATCTATTATAATGAAGTCCGAAGACAATGGAGATACCTGGTCTTTTGTAAATGGATTTTTGTATGGAGGTAGTGAACCCAACATTGATTTTCCGGTGCAAGGCCCTGATGGTAAAATCTACTTCGGAATATCGGGTGAGGATAGTGAAGGTAAAAAAACGATTCTTGTCGCACGAACTGATGACGAATTTGTAAGCTATAGTATCTTGGCAAGCTATCAGAATCCAGCTGTTCATGATACTCTTATTCTATTAGAAATGGCTTTTGACTCTGATGGCAATTTGCAGCTCTTTATTGTTGGAAGAGACGATTTAAATGTTGAACAGGCTTGGCACGCAAGACTGCCTTGTGAGTAATGGCTTACATTGTTTTACAAAGATAGGCATTGCCGCGAACAATTTCATTAAAACCAACCTCATTGGGTCCTGAACTTTGAATGTGGCTCGCGCCCTTGGTACCAGCTTGTTTTCTCAGCTCAACTTGCCAGTTTTCAACATCTTCTGTTTGAACAATTCCTAAATACTTGCAAGCGCTAAAGTCTTGAGTGCTATTGATATAAATATCATTGGCCTTGGTGTTAGTGTTGGCAGGTTGACTGGCGCAGCCGGCGCAAAATAGTAATACAACAAGATATTTCATGAAAGCCTCCTAAATTTAAAAATACTATAGTGCCAAATAATTAAAAACTATATTAATTTCAGATGTGAAATCTATAATCATTAAGACAAACTGTCACCCCTTTAGTTCTAAAACAATTTGTCCTATTTTATTAAGCAGCAGTTGTTTCTTCTAATTGATTTATGTATCTCAAAACTTTGGATACATTTTCTAGGGTCGGATTTGCTGTGGGTTCACACATTCTATATAAAGTGCTCTTTGAAAGCCCGGTGCTTTTTGTTATTTCCTTGTAATCATATTTCTCAAGTAAAATAGCGATACATCCTTTAAAAGTATCAAAATCAGCTTCAAACAATGCCTCTATTATTGCCTCTTTTAGACCTGTAATTGAAACTTCGGATCCAGGAGAATATATTTCTGCTTTAGCGTTCTCTTTTGAGGATTTTACGGGCTTTTTTGATGTCTTTGCTTTGGCCATTTTTATTGCCTCCTAATAGCACTAGGCTTAGTTCTTCATTTAGTACCAGTGAATAGTAAACTCTTCGTCCATTTTTCCACTTTAACTTGAGTAGCTCCTCCCCTAGTGGTTTATGGTCACCAAAATAATTAAAAAGCTCGATATTTTTCAAGCGAGAATCGATTTGCGCCTTCTCTTTCTCGGTTTGCTTATTGAACCAAGCTGTAAACTCAGGGGTGCGAGCAATTTTCATCTTAGGTAATTTCCCATATATGGGAATAAATATCAAGAGATAAATTTAGGCTGCTTTTATTTGAAATTTCGAGATCTAGAAAATATTTGTAGTGCCTATGATGAAATAGAAGAAAGGTCTGCAAAAGGCGAAAATCTTAAAGTTTTATTACAAGAACATTCTCAAAAAACGCTAGGTAAACTATTGTCATTTGAAATACGATCTGCTTTTGAAAGTTTGTCTTACGCAGATGCAAAAGTTCGATATGAAATGTGGCGCCAGGTCGCTGAAGAGGTGGGTTATACCGATTTGGAATGCCCAAAAATGCAAAAAATTTATACTAAGCTTGAAATTTGATTTGACGTTTTCTTCTTTACTCTAATTTACAATAGAATTCAGTTATTCTTAGTTCATGATTTTATTTTTTATGATGATCTTACTTGCGAATCCAGATTCATCATTATGTGAGCAAAATAATACAAATTGTATGCTCGAAAATGTGGAGCAAAAAAAGTCTTCTGAGGCTAATAATGTTTTGAATCTGCCTTTGCAGGTCTGTTCTTTGCAGCCTAAAACAGGTTTTTTTCGTAGCGGAGATTGCAGAACATCTGAACAAGATCAAGGCGTACATACAGTATGTGCGGTGATGACCAAAGAGTTTTTAGAGTTTACAAAGGCCAATGGAAATGACCTCAGCAGTCCGAATCCTCGCTATGCTTTTGCAGGCTTAAAACCGGGCGATTCTTGGTGTTTGTGTGCCTCCCGTTGGTATGAAGCCTATAAAGCTTCAAAAGCTCCAAAGGTGAAGCTGGGTGCCACAGAAGAGACGAGCTTAAAATTCATACCCATTGATGTATTGAAAGAGCTGCAAGTAAAATGAATTTAGTATGGTTTAAAAAAGACCTGCGAGTGCATGATCATCTTGCTTTGTTTGAGGCAGTGCGAACAGGTCAGTGCATTGGCATTTTTGTTTTTGAAGATCAATGGTTCGAATCGGCAGAGTTTTCTATACACCACTTGCAATTTTGTATCGATTCACTTCTTGAGCTAGAACAAGAGTTAGAAAAATTAAATATTCCTTTTCTCGTACTTCGCGGCGATTGTGTTCGAATTTTTGATGAACTTCATTCACTTATAGGATTTGATCATATCTTCTCTCACGAAGAGACCGGCTTAATGTGGATTTACAAGAGAGATCAAGCAGTGAAGAGCTGGTGTAAGTCGAAAAAGATTCGCTGGACTGAGTCTCCGCAGTTTTCAGTGATTCGCGGATTGCAAGATCGAAACCAGTGGAATTCACTTCGCAAAAAAATCATTGAAAGAGAAAAGATACCAAAAATTCAAAGACAAGCTGATCTCAACCTAAAAGGCGTACCAAATTCTTATCTTTATCAAGGTCTTATTAAAGAAAGAAATTACAATCTACAAACAGGCGGGCGCAAACAAGCGCTTGAGCTATTAGAAAGTTTTTTGGCGCATCGGGGAGAAAACTATCAAAGTGAAATGTCTTCTCCTGTTACCGCATACGATTCCTGCAGTAGATTGAGTGCCCATATAGCTTGGGGTACAATTTCTTTGACTGAAATCACTCATGAACTTCGTAAAGCGCAAACAGAACTTTATGATTTTGACCCAAAACAAACGCGAAACTGGCGCAGGAGTTTAAAGTCTTTTGAAAGCCGTTTGTGGTGGCATTGTCATTTTATTCAAAAATTAGAAAGTGAGCCTGAAATAGAGTTTCAAAATATCAACCGAGCTTTTGACGGCCTTAGAGAAAATGATTTTTGTGAAGAAAAGTTTCAGGCTTGGGCCAATGGACAAACAGGCTACCCATTGATTGATGCCTGTATGCGAGCACTTCATAAAACCGGCTGGATTAACTTTCGCATGCGCGCAATGTTGGTGAGTTTTGCCAGCTACCAATTGTGGCTGCACTGGAAGAGACCAGCACAACATTTGGCGCAGCTTTTTACTGACTTTGAACCCGGGATTCATTACAGCCAAATTCAAATGCAATCGGGTGTCACGGGTATCAATGCCATTCGCATTTACTCTCCCTATAAACAATCGATAGATCAAGACCCAAAGGGGGAGTTTTTGCGCCAATATTTGCCTGAACTAGAAGCTCTAGATGATTCATCAATTCATCAGCCCGATCAAGCTCCACCTATGTTGTTGTTGTCAGCAGGGCTAAAGCTTGGCAAGAGCTATCCATTGCCCATTGTGGATGCCAAAGAATCCTACAATAAGGCAAAAAAGAAAATATACACCTGGAGGGGGCAAGCACAGGTTCGTGCCGAGGCAAAAAAGGTATACCAAAAGCACGGAAGTAGAAAGAATCAGTTCTTTCCAAAGCAAAACCGGAGTAGCTAAAAAATGAAAAGCTGCTCCCTTTTATTTCACTTCGGACATCCGTCCGAAAGTAGATAAGCATAAAAATACTTCTTCAATTTTGTCCGTTAGGGCTTAATATTTGATGCATTTTCGGATAATGATCCTATGTCTAAGAAATTCGGATTGAATTTCGAAAAAAAAGTGAAATAAAAGGGAGCAGTTTTAGAAGCGTCTTCTACGATTTTCATAAATTGCTGCACGCTCTTTCATTTTCTTTTGCGTTAGTTTTCTTTTTTTCATTAGGCTCAGCAGTCCCAAAAGAATAGTGACCAGCAAAGAGTAATAATACCAGTTACGCCACTTTGTAGGTGCTTTTTGAATCCATTCGATATGGTGAACAAAAAGAACTTCACAGCCCGTGGAGCCATTTGGTCCGCGATTGTCATAGCTATCCCAGCGAACCAAACTGGTTTTTCGCAGCGATGATGTTCTTATGTCTTTGTAGTCAACCAATGTTCCGCGAATACGAATTTGGTCTCCTGGGCGAATTTCATCGATTAAATCGCGAATTTCATCACTATCGGTGATCAAATGATTGTTCGAGAGTTGATTCATATTAAAATTGACACCACGTGGGTATTTTACATAGCAACTAAAAGACCCATTCCAGACATCAATTTTTCTTTGTACATCATTTTGTATGTTGTCTCCCCAAAGCAAGCATAGGTCTTTGGTATCAAAAGAAGTTTCATCATGGTAGATATCGCCAAATGCATATGGATCGTTGTGAGATGCAACCAAAGCTTGAATTGTATATTCTGCTTTTGGAAAGATTTCATAACTTGCTCCGAGGTATTGAACGATAAAACTTTTTTGATTGCTTGGAGTTTGAAGGGGCTCTTGTTTTAGGCTTGCATCTAGAGTTTCTGATTTTGGTAGCTCTTGTTTCTTAAAGTACAAATAGATTGATACTCCAAGGCTAAGCAAAAATAAAAGGCGAAACATATTTAGCGATCAGTGCTTTCAAAAATCTTATCAGCACTTGCAGCGATAAAACCTTGGTAGAGATTGTCATTTGCATCGGGATATCTTTTGGCAAACTCGTAATAGCAGGCTCGAATGCTATGTGTGCCATCTTCAAAGTTGACTTCAACCTCTTTGGCCTTTGTAGAGCTCTGCTCTAGCAGTTCTTCAGGACTGCCTTTAACTTTGCCTCCGCTGGTATTTAGTTCAAAGCCTTTGCTTTCAACAAATTCATTGAGTTCTTGAATCTCAGTAAAACTTTTTAAGGCATTTATATTCACAGTAAAATGATTGGCTCGAAACCCAAAGGCATAGAGCCAGCCAGCATACTCGCTCTCTTGAACCAATTTTTGATAAGTTTCATAATTGATTTTCCAATGTACACCGCTATAGCAAAAATCATCACGCATTGAAGTTGTTGGCTCAATCTCTTGTAACAGCTTTTGGACAGTGTCTTGCAACTCTTGTGAAAACTCCTTCCACAAGAGCTCGCTAATAAAAACCTTTGGCAAGTTTTCATCTTCGTGTTGGTAGTGTTTGGCAAAAAGTTTTTTTTCTTTAAATTCATAATCACCCATGGCTTTGTAGCCATGCTTTTCAAAGTGTCTTGCCATAGCCTCTAAGCCCACTTTTTCACTCTGAAATGTACGAAAGGCAACGTGATCATTGAGAACTTTCTTTTCTCTTTCTAAAAAGAGATTGTGAATTTCAAGTGCTGAGGGGCTGAGCTTGATATAGTCTTGCCATAGATTTTGGAATAATGTGTTTACGTTCATAAACTGCTCCCTTTTATTTCACTTTTTTAAATGCCCTTTTTTTTGTAAGTACT
>CAZZCP010000060.1:0-17631 GCA_964653235.1 uncultured Pseudobdellovibrionaceae bacterium
TGCTTCGACCTCTTATTTTGCTCACACAATCTCAAGCATTCTGGCCTTTAATTTTGCCGCTTTCTGCTCTGAATGCCAGAATGAAAAACAATCTGAAGCAGCTCTTAAAGCCAAAGAAATGCAAAGACAAGCCAAAGTGCAATTGGTTTTGCACATGCAATTTATCGATGACGCTACTCTTGATAAAGCCTTGCAAGAGGATTTTGGACCAGATCAATACCAAAGATTTTCAAATGAAATCCGAGATGACTTTTACCTTGAGATGTTGCCGGAGTATTTGCAATGAAACTTCTTTTTGTTTTGCTTAGTTTCATTCCGCTCTTTGCTTTGGCCAATTCAGAGAATCCGAGTCGTCCCACACAAGAAAGAGAGACAAAGCAAGCTTTACAAGCTTTAAAAGAAGAATCCATTAAAAGGACAGAAAGAATTTTAGGAGCCATCGCAAATCGACCCAATAGAGCTCCAGAGCAAAATATTAAGAGTTTGATTTTAGCATTACAAATGCTCGATCAACGAGTTGGTATAAAAAGCCAATTCTTAGACCGTGTTGCCGGTGACTTTGATGAAATTCAAAGAAGAAATCAAATCATCGAAACAACTCCAGATAGATTGGATTCAGAAGAGCTTTTAAAAAGGCTGCAAAACAGTGAAGGCCCAGTCTTTTTAGCTATTGGTGATGGTAAGAATAAACCCAGCATGAATATTGATTTAAGCCAACTTGCCGAAATGGCCCAGCAGCCCCTTGTAGAAGAAAGAATTCGTGAGTATGAAGCTCGCTCTGCACTACATTCTCAAGAGATCAAACGCTACTTCGAGGGGGGAACCCGTTTTGAAACCATTTATGATAAAAAAGGAAATCCTCATGTCGTAGAGGTTGAGTATCGTCCTGGAAGAGGTCATATATATACACCATCTCAGCTAAAGCTGATGTTTAATCCGACTCAAATAGCCGGAAGAACCCTTGCTCACTTTCCAGCTGAGGCAGCTCGCTTTTATGCAGCAGTTTTTCAAGTATCTGTCGACAATATGATTTTTAATATGGCCCACAACCCTCTTGCAGTTCATCAATTCTGGGAGATGATGCAAGATCCGATTGGTCATGTTGGCTTTCTTTCTTTTGTAATGGCGGCGGGTTTAACCCAGCAATATCTTGCCACAAAATGGGGTGGAGATTTTGCCCGAGCCTTTCTTCCTTATATGGGTATGGCTGTTGGGGGGATCGCCTCTGAGATAACTCATGAATTACTTATGATTGCCCAAAAGTGTGTTGCCAAAATGAAAATCAATGCACAAAAACGCCTCGAACACGATATGGCAAGGTATGAAGAACTGGTGAACGAGAAAAACCAAGCCTGTGACGAGGCTTACACCGAGTTTTTGAGCAAAGACACTGCTGTTCGAATGACAAGTATGACGGCTGCTTTGGTTGGTTCAGGTCTTGTTTTAGGGGGAGTCACGAGGGGAATTCAAGAAGGATTCGAACAGTATCTCAAACTTCATAAAACCCGTGTAGGTGGACAGCTCACAGCTGCCGGTCGCATGAAGATGCGTATCATCGGAACCTATTTTGAGATGGATCAAGCTTTTGATCCTAAAAGTAAGCTCTTGCATCAAATCAAAGACTATGGGCCAAAGTTTAAAAAAGGTTTGGCAACTCGAATGGCATTTCGCGGTGCTTTTGTGCTCTTTGCAATTGAAAGACTTTATGTCTTTTTAAAGATTGATGAAAAGTTCTTTCGCAATCAAGCCCACTATATGGGTGAAAAGTTCATGAATTCAGGACAAGAGTTAGAAGCTTTGAATATCAAAATGAACAACTATCTAAATAACTTTCATGTCGAGAATGTTTCTGAAGATGAAGGAGAGCCAACAAACTACAAAGGCGGTTTTCAATACCAGCAAAAAAGAGCACAAGAAGGCTGGTTTTTTTCAGACAGTTCCGATGAATATTACACAAGGTTACGCAATAATTTTACTACTTACCAGGAACGAATGGCAGGTCATGCTCCTGATGATTTGTTAGACATTGCATCTCAAGGCTATCAGGTTTATGGCAGACCAGAGGCCATGCGTTGGCTTGATGGCTTTGCCGACTTTTTGGCTAGAAATCTTTTAGATACCTCGATTTATGCAGATGCAAAGAATTTTACATTAGATTTACAAAAATATCACTTAAAAGCCAAAGAGTGGCGAGAAGCTCAACTGCATAGCTTTCATCAGGGCTATCATTCTTGGCAAGAACAGGTTTCGGATGTTTCAGTTAAAGTTGATATGACTTTTAGCTTTTACAAGGAATTTGTTCAATCACTGAATGATTATAGAAGTTCATGGCTTAAGTACGATGATTCTTTATTTGATTACAATCAATATGACAGAAAAAATCGACTTGCTCACGAGTATTATATTGATGAGATTCCTTTGCTTGATTTTGATCCCGAAGACTATGTTTCCTATGAAATGCTCTTAAAAGAAGATTCTACTGAAAAAACTGCTGAAGAGCCGAGTTGGTGGGATAAAGTCTTAAGCTACCTTGATACTATGAATGATAGTGCGGCTGAACTTTTTGGAGTTCAGGTAGAAAATGCTGAAGTCAGCATCAATGACAGCCTAAAATCAAGGCGTTTTAAAACGGCTTTCTCATTATTGGCTGTTGCCGATGTGATTGAAGAAGAATTTTTAAAAAACGAATATTTTCAAAATGATCTTAAGAGGGATATTCCACAAGATGCCAAAGTCTTTGTAGATAGGTTTTTAACTTCATTGGATAGAGCTTCTCAATACTTTCGATCTGCCAATAGCCGCCTTTATATTCTTAAAGAAGACAAGACTGTCTACGAATCGGCTGTGATTGACATGGCAAAGGGTATAAAGATTATCAATAATATAAAAGAAGATATCGAAGAATCCAAAAAGCTCTTTGGTGACTGGACTTATCGAAAACCGATCTATGTGCGTGGTGATTCATTCAATGACCAAACATTTTACTTTCATCGCTATATTGAGAGCTTTGATATTTTGTACACCAACATATTGGGAAGCGCTCGCTCTTTTGTCGCTGGCGAGGCTTTCTTGGGCTACATCAATCGTAAGTTTGCAAACATTTACAAAGGCTATGATGTCTTATTTAAAGATGCAGATCCTGCCGAGTCTTTGATTCAATCCTTGGTTTGTGGACCCTCAGTCTATGGGCACAGCGAAGATGTATTTGATATTCGTTTTGGAACCGAGAGCGAGCAAAATGTTTTTGTACGTGCATTTACCGAAGCTAAAAAAGATGTATTTCATCCGCCAAAATTGCTGTATCGCTTAAGTTCAGAAGATGAACGCCGCAAAGAAAAGTTATGTCAATCGGGTCCTTACAGCGCCAATATGAACCAGCTTCTCTATAACAATGAGACTGAGCCAGGTCTCTTAGAATTTGCAGTGCGCCTATTTCCTGAAGATTTACTATCACGTCATGACTATGCTTTTGAAAATTGGTGGGCTGATCATTTTGCCCAAAAGTTTTTGCAGCCGCATGGCGAAAGATATCACATGCTCTATCGTCAGCTTTTACAAGATCGTTTTTTCCCTAAGCTGAGCAATGGCCATTGCCTAGATTCGAAGTGTCTAATCAATGGCTATTTCATTCCCAAACTCAATTCTAGAGATCCCAGAGAGTCTTTAAATGCTCCCATCTATTTAGATCATTCTTATCTGCAAGAAGCCCAGCTTTATATGCGCTTCTTAAGAATGATTATCGAATCTTATCGAGGTCCTTTTAATCACCAAACCAATGCATTGCTCGATGATTTTGAAAATCGATTTTCACAGCGAATTCTAGATCTGTTTCAAGAATTAAAAAAAGTAGACTCTGATATTCGCCCGATTATGGCCGATCTTTTTGCCTACTACAGTAGTTATGCCGATCTTTTTTCGACCTACCAAGTAGAGGACTTTAAGCAGATGACTTGGAGTCTTGAGCCTATTGAGAACCCAGCTTACAAAAGATTAGAATATGAAGAGAAACTCTTTGATGAAAGGGTGAAAAATAGCAGAGAAGAAGAAAGCAGTCTCTATAGCATGTTTGAAGAGTCTTATGCGAAGATAAGCTTCTCTCGTGAAGAAGTGGCCAATGCGCTAGATATACCTGAAAATCACCCACTTTTAGCCGATAGTGGCTGGCAAAACTTTGCTGCTTTAATAGGTGGAGTGATTAATATTGATCCTTACAGAGCGATGGTTCATGACGAAAGGTATGCGACTTTGAGTATTGTATTAGCAAATTTTAATTCACTTTTAGAGGATGCTTATAAATTATCTAGTCATATTCAACTCACAAGTAATGTAAATAAGTACAGACAGATTAAAAAGACTGTTCAAGAGGGTGAAGAGCAGATTATGACTTATAATCGTAGTGATACGGTTCAAGAAAAGCGAAGTTCACCTACGGGAAGGTAGGCATGAAATTCGCAAGAATCTAAAGCATGTTGAAATGGCTCTTAAGGGGATTGAGAGCCTGTTAATTAAAAAAATTTTGTAGTTTTTGTAGATTTTACAAAATAGGAGACAGAATGAAGATTGCATTTAGTTTAGCCATACTTTTAATAGCTAGTTCTTTTGCTCAGGCCAATGGTTCTCGTATACGTACAGGTAGAGGTGCTAAAGAGATCAGAAGAGAACTTGAAAGAACCGAAAAACAATTAAAAGCTGCGCCAGGTGTAAGACCGGCAGGTGAAACATTAGTTTCTCAAAGCAAACCTCTTGAGGCACGAGAAAAAACAGAAGTTGAAATTGCGAGAGATAGGCTGAATGATCTTAATCGCAATTTTGATTCCAAGCACGATGCATTTACTCGTATGACTCAAGATATGCAATTGAATCCAGAATTTTCATCAGTTGTTCGTGATATGCTCGACCTGACCAGAAACTCTTTAGACCCTAGAAAATCAGCAGATTCTCAAAGAGATGTTTTAGACGTTGCTTCCACCATTTTCGGTCTCTCTAAAAGAGCATTAAAGCTCGAAGTCAAAGTAGAAAACGGCCAAAAAGCTGAGGTTGAAAATTGGTCTCCAGAGGGATTGAGAGCCTTGCTTGAATTTATGGTTGATTTAAAACTAGAATACAATAATTCTAATAATCTTGTAGAGGCGTTTAAAATTGCTGCAGAAAAGCGCGGTTTGTCTGAAGAGCAAATTCGACTTTTGTGCAAAGAAATGTTTGCCTAATTCTAAAAATGAAATTGTTTAAAATGAGCCTGGTCAAAAACCAGGCTTTTTTATTCTTCAATAATCTTAACTGAAATCAGTTTAACATCTTCAAGTGGTTTGTCATTCGATCGATTGGTTTTTACGCTGGCTATTTTCGTAACCACATCCATACCATCAATCACGCGGCCAAAAACAGCATAGCTGCCATCGAGGCTTCTGGTAGAACTGTTCACTTCAGTCGTAATATAAAACTGGCTGCCGGCTGAATTGGGAGCCTGAGTTCTTGCCATAGCCAAAGTGCCAGGCTTTTCGTGTAAAAGCTCAGCGTGAAACTCATCTTGAATGGTATAGCCTGGTCCTTGAAGTCCGGTTCCAGTTCGGTCACCACCTTGAATGACAAAGTTTTTAATAACTCGATGAAAAATAGTGTCGTCGTAAAAGGGCTTGGTAACTTTGACTTTATCAATAGGGTCGTGAAACTCTTTGTTTCCTTTCGCTAGAGAGACAAAATTGTCTACGGTGTTCGGGGCTCTTTTATGAAAGAGCTCAGCTTTAAAAGTACCTTTACTGGTTTCAAATACTGCATACATCTTTTTAATGCCTTTCTTTTTGCTAATCTTCTTTGCTTTTTTCTTTGTAAGTATCTCTGGCTTTTGAGTCTCTTGGCTTTCTGCCTTCTCATGAAAGCCAAACATAAACAGAAAAAAAGCCCCCAAGTAAACGAGGAGCAGGTTTCGGATTGTTGCCTTGCTTTGTGTCATAAGTCCTCCCAATCACAAAAATTAACTACGAGTTTGCAAGGCAATCAAGTTTTGTCTGCGAGCTTCAATATAAGCCTAGAATGCAGAGCGATATTAATTGGTCACAGTGCCCCATTTGGGTTGATAGTAATTGTGATTGTCATAGGTGATTCGACGTTCATTCGTACCATCGGTATTGATCATATAGATTTGTTTTTTTCCAGATCGGTCACTAATAAAAATGATATGGCGACCATCTGGAGAAAAATCAGGATTCTCATTGTTCGAGAGTTTCCCATTGACCTTTCTGGCAGTTGTGAGTCTCTCGAGATTTAAACCGTTTGCATCAACAATAAAAAGATCAAAATGGCCTTTGTCAAAGCCTGCAAAAGCGATTCTCTTGCCGTCAGGTGACCATGAGGGTGAGGCATTGTAGCGACCAGCAAAGGTGATTCGTTTGGCGCTGCCTCCGCCTTTATTCATAACATAGACCATGGGTTGTCCGCTTCGATCAGAAGAAAAAGCGATTTTACTTCCCTCTGGGTTGAGATTCGGCTCCACATTCATGGCTCCTCTTGGTCCGCTGGTCAAACGCAGTAAGCCTTTGCCATCGAGGTTCATACGATAGATATCGGGATTGCCCTTTTGTGAAATGGTTAAGTAAATGTGTTTGCCATCGGGAGAGAAAGTGGAACCAGAGTTGATACCCTTTCTTGCGGAGAGTAAAAATCTTTTTCCGGTAAATACTTCGTACAAAAACAGGTCGGCATTTCTGGTTTTTGTCTTTTTGTGGTAGGCAAAAGCGGTGTAGGTAATCGATTTTCCATCAGGAGACCAAGCTGGAGAAATAGAGATACTGCGGTGATTGGTTATGCGCTTCATATTCTTGCCGTTCCAATCGGATATATAAATTTCTTTCCATTTGTTTCCGGCCCTATCACTGGAAAAGACAATTTTAGAGGTAAACATGCCTTTTTTTCCTGTTAGTTTTTCGAGAACATCGTCGGCAAAGCTGTGAGCAATTAAATGCACATCTTCGCTAGAGCCATTGTACTTCTTGCCCAAAATCATTTCGGCTTTTGGAACATAGTAAAGATAAGCTTCTAGTTCGACCTCAGAGTTTACAATTCGGTAGCCAGCACGAATTAAAAATTCAGTACCAATTTTATCCCAATTGTTAAAGCGAAAGCCATTAGGATGGCCGGGAGCCGGTCTTAGACCTGTCTTGCTCGTATCTTCTAAAAAAGCATTTTGATTGATAAATTGAAAATAAGAACTGACATCTAAGTCTTCGACAATTTGATTGAATAGGTTGGCACCTACTTTTTTATAATCATCGATTTTGCCTTTACTTCCCACATATTGTAATGGTGGCATTGCCAACAATGATTTTTTGAGCTTTGCATCTTGAACCTTGATGTAGATGCCACTCTTTTCTTGTGCATGAGCTGTAAGGCCGAGAAATAAAATTAGAAATAAGTAGCGCATACTCCTCCTTAAGGCTTAAATTCGAGAGTGAATCCTTTCGCGCTCAGTATAGCAGAAAATTTGCCGGGTGGCGAAGGAAAGGGTGATGCTTTTTTTAAGGTATTTAAAACCAAAGTATCAAAATTGGTATTGCCAGAGCTTTGCAATATTTTTCTAGAGGTCACAAAGCCTTGTGAGTCGATTTTAATTTGTACCAGGGTTTTTAAATCATCACTGGTCTGCATCCAGCGGGGAATCTCCCAATAGGATTTTACATGATTGTCAAGATCACCAATGTATCGATCGTATTGAATGCGATTGGTGCCGGTTAGAGATGTTCCGGCAGAGACCACATTGCCCTTTCGCAATTTTTCAATGGCGCTTTTTTGTTGGCGCACATTCTTTGCAGATTTCTCGATTTTATTCAGAGCTTTTAGTCTTTCTAATGCACTCTCTTGAGTGCTCTTGGTTTTTTTTAAGTTTACTTTTTTAGAGCTTTTTGCTTTTTTCGGCTTGGGTTTTGGCTTCGGTTTAGGTTTTTTGACTTCTTTGGCTTTGACTGGCTTGGGCTCAGGCTTTACACCCGGCTTTATTTTATCGGGAAGATCAACAATATCTACTTTAATGCTTCTTTCAAAAACAATGTCTTCGCTCGGTAACAAAAAATTTTTAACAAAAAAACTAGCAACAATGACGAGGTGAAAGAGAATGCTTTTTTGAATTCCAGCTTGAATGCTGTTTTCGCTTAAGCTCTTCATCTGGTTTTAGGTAGAGTTACAAGACCAATATTTGTAATTCCTGCAGCTCTAATTTCTCCCATTGTCTCGGCAACCAGGCCGTAATCGACACTTTTATCGGCTTGCAAATAAACTTGTTTGTTTTTTCGAGTCTCAAAGATGGCTTTTAATTTTGACTGCAAATCTTTCATCGCAATCTGCGCATCACCAGCAAAGATTTTGCGATTTTTTTGAATCACCAAAACAAATGGCTCATCGGTGGTTTCAACTCCGCTATTGGCAGTTTCTGGAAGATCGACCTCAAGACCTTGCTGCATCAAAGGGGCGGTAACCATAAAGATGATGAGCAGTACAAGCATGACATCTACAAAAGGAGTGACATTGATTTCACTCATTGCAGACCTTCTTTTTCTGCCTTCACCTTGTAAGTTCATGCCCATAATTAAGCCTGTACGAAATTTCTCTTGATGAGGTTTACCAAGTCAGAAGAAAAGTTATTAAACTCAAGTTCTTCTTTAGCGAGTTGAGCATTAAAGTGATTGTAGGCCACAACTGCTGGAATCGCTGCTGCCAAGCCTATTGCTGTTGCTACCAGAGCCTCCGAAATGCCCGGGGCAACCACTGCGAGGCTGGCAGCGCCAGTTTGGCCAATCTTTTGAAAGGCGTTCATGATTCCCCATACCGTTCCGAAAAGACCTATAAAAGGCCCTGTGCTGCCCGTAGTGGCCAAAAAGCTTAGGTTTTTTTCAAGTTCACTCATCTCATTGTCGGATGCTTTTCTTAGATTGCGATAAATGTTTTCTAAATCAGAGATATGAATTTTATTGTCTCCAGATTTTTCGACTAATTTTTGCAGCTCTTTATAGCCTGAGGTAAAAATTTTCGCCACATTCGAGTCAGGAAATCGTTTGGCCGTGCGAGAGATTTCATCGAGTGAATTGGCATCCCAAAAATGATCGAGAAATTTTTGGTTCTCGGCTCTAAGGTTTTTTAGAGTCTTTCTTTTACTAAAGATAATACTCCAAGAAATCACTGAGAGAGCAATCAAGATGGCAAGAGTCAGTTGTACCACAGGGCTTGCTGTTAAAATCGCATGCAAGATTCCGGTTTGAACTGCGGGGTTGGCTTCGGTTTGGGCAAATGCAATTGGAAATAAAGAAAACATAATCTTAAGACTAGGTTGCTTTTGCGTCCTGGGCCAGGTTTGAACTACTGCAGCAGGACCTCTTTGGGAAGAGCCTTTACTTGGTCGATCGACAAAGCATCGGCTTGTTCGAAGGGCATTTTTTGTTTTTGCCACCCCGATTGATTGAGATCGATGTAGAAGAGCTTATTGCGGCGATGTATTTCATTGGCCATGCTGTTTTCAAACCAGAAGCTACCTTCAAACTGATAGGGTATCATATAGATATCGGCATCCATATCGGCTAAGACTTCTAAGAAAAAACGCGAGAGCAAATAAAAGCGATGGGCTTCATTGGGGCTAGCAACGTGTATCCAGCGGGGTTTGAGTTCGCGTAGATTGTTGGTAATCATCCCAAAGGTGCTGTAGTGGGCGGTTCTATCTTGCAATTGATATTTGTCGACCATTTCAATCCACTTTTGATTGATTTTCTCTTCATTGCTTAGCAGACGAACAAAGAAAAGGGCTTGGGGGTATTTTTGAAAGAGATCTTCTAGGGGGAGGATCTTAGGCTCGAGTCGCAATTTATCTTTAAAGACGATAGAGATATCTAAAATGGCTTTGTCTTGCAGCCGCTCATAATCTTTCAGAGATTCTTTTGTTTGCAATTTGATCAATATTTTTTGCTCTTTATGCAGGTAGGGGTGAATTCTTGTTTTGTGTGAGGCGGTGAGTCCATAGGCCCGAAGAGCCAAAATCACAAAGACAGGAAGCAAAAGAGCAACTAGAATCGGAATCCATAGGTTTTTCATATGTGTGTGAGTTTTATCGCTTTAAATCATTTTGAGCAATTCCCTTTGGTGGTTTTACACAACCGCGATGAGTACTTTGCCAGAGACTTTGAGATGAGCCAAAAAATTGGCTCTTGGCAGTATGGGCTCGATCATGAGCAGGGAGGTTCTTGGTATTGTTTTTCAAAAGAGCAAAGATTCTGCCTGGTTCTGAACTATCGTGACCCCAAAAGAAATGATCCGAAGGCATTGAGCCGCGGGCTGCTGCCCTATCTTTTTGCTTTTTATGGCGAAAATTTTTTTGATTTTTTAGTGAGCGTGCAAGATCGCTTTAAAGCTTTCAACTTGATTTTCGGCTCTGCCAGCGAGCTCTTTTACTATTCGAATATTGAAAAGAAATTGCATGGCTTTGCGGGAGTTCGCGGGCTCTCAAATGGCCTATGGGAGGAGCCCTGGGAGAAAACCCAGAGAGGAGAAAAAGAGATTTTGTCTTGGCCCCAGAATCTCGGATTTGAGGAGCTCTCAGAGCTAGCATCAGGCTTGCTACAATCTCGTAAAAAATCTATACACTTGCCCGAAACAGGAGTTGCCAAAGAAATAGAAAAAGAGCTCTCCTCTCTTTTTGTTGAGATCGATGGCTATGGCACAGTTTCGAGCCAAATCTTTGCCTTTAGAAAGCCTGAGATCAAATATGGAGAGCTTTATGTCAGATAGCTTGATACGGCGACATTTGGATTCAGACATTCGCCCCAATGCACCTGTGGTGACTGCCTCGAGTTCTGTGGTGGGCGAAACGGAAGATGAGATTTATTGCTCTGGGGTTTTGGGGGCAATTCACAGTGAGAGCCCAGGGCGATTTGTTGGTTTTACTGGAGTCGAAATTTTTGTAGCTGCTTTTGCGCCTTTGGAATCTAAGCAGATCGAATTTCAATTTTTGAGTTTTGAAAGTGACCTGCGAGAGCCTTTATTGACTGTACAGTTGGTAGATCTTGCCAATGATTCTTATTCAGTGGTTCTTGCACCCAGTTTACAGCCCTTTTGCTTGCCGCTCTCTGATTTTTGTCGGAGCTATCGGGGCCGCATCTTGCCGGAGAGCTATGCGGGGACAGAGCTCAAATCGGTTCGCTTTTTTTTAAAGCGCTCAGACAATGCCCCGAAAACCAACGAGAAAATAAATTTTTCTTTTTATATACATAAAGCTTCGCTCAAGCTCGCTTGGAAGACCTGATGGGATTATAAAACTCATGTCTCTTTTTTTTGTCATACTAGCCCTTACTTTGATTGTGGGCTGAACACAAAACCTGCAAATTGCTGAAAGTGCTTTGGCCGCCTTTTCGTATTGGCTTTTTGTGATCTATTTGCAAAAAGTGAGTTTGCTCGCATCCCGGATGTTGGCATTGATAATTGGCCTTTTGGAGGAGTTCGTTTCTTAGGGTTTTAGGTATGTAGCGAGGATTTTTGCTTTTTGATTCTGTTTTAGTGGTTTTTTTATATTGCTTGAGCTCTTTCGTGATTAAAGTGAGAAAGAGTTTCTCGTAGCTGGGGCAGCTGTGCGATTTTAGGGCTTTCAAGCGTTCTAGTTTTTTATACTCTTCGTGGCTCATTTCAATGGTGATTCTAACCTTGTCTTTGTAATGTCGTTTTTCGGTGATTAAAGTTGGCGCCTCGCTTTGTTTTTCGACTTCTTGAATGGCCTCACGTGTAGATTTGCCCTCTAGGCTTTTGAGAATCTCTCGTTTTTCTTGAATTGGCTTTGCTTTGATATGCGTGTTCACCCTAGCTAGAGTTGTGTAATGCAATTTGCCCGCATCGACTTTTTGTTTGAGTTCGGGCATCTCTTTCATTAAGCGCATACAAGAGATGCGAAGATGGGCGGTCGGCTCAGAATAACCGAGGCCCTTGGTGAGATAGACAAAGAGAGAGCTGTAGCCGAGTTTTTGGTATTCTTTTGTCGCCTCTACTTTCTCTAAGACTTCAATGATTTTAGAAGTGATGCGTTTTTCGACTTGGATGAGTTTTTTAAGATATTCGTGTTGTTTCATTCGAAAAAGATATCATGAGTTTTCAAAGGCGATTTTTTGAAAGTCTTTGATCGCCAAAACGATTACAAGCGAATCCTTCTGAGAGCGTCCGAGTCGCATTGAAAAAAGATTTAAGTGAAAAACAAAGCCTTCACCCCTTTTCGAGAAGTGGGGAAGCTATCAGACCAATCGAAAAAGCCGTCAAAGAAAATATCATCACTTGATGCGAGGGGGGGACGAGAATCGGACAAAGAAATTCATAGACTCATTCACTTTGAACTTTCAAGCAAATTCCCGTTTCAAAGTATCTGAGTACGTCTTGCAGAAATATAACATTTTTAGTGAATAAGCAGATCCTAACTGCAGAGTTTTAAAAAAATCTGGGTAGGCGAAGAGTATTTAGACAGCTTGCTGAAGGGCTTCTTGTGGCATTTAAAAAATCAAGTGATTTTAGTTACTTGCACAAATCTCTGACAATACATATAAAATAGGTCAAAAAAAAGCCGATTTATTGACCTAGCAGCTATTCTCACTTAGTTTGCAGCTATATGCTCAAACTAAACAAAAAAGTAGAATACGGCTTAATGTCGCTCAAATACATGCACGAGAAAGCAGATCTTTGCTCTGCAAGTGAGGTGAGCTCGCACTATCATATTCCTTTTGATGCGACTGCCAGAGTCTTGCAGAAATTTGCCGCCAAAAAATGGATCGAGTCGGTGCAAGGGGTGCAAGGCGGTTATCGTTTGCTCTCTTCATTGAGCGATATTTCTTTGGTCGATTTGGTCGAAAGCATTGAGGGGCAGCAGGCCCTGGTAAAGTGTTTGCTCGAAGGGCATGAATGCCCCCTGGAGAGCGCTTGTGAAATTCAAGGCCCTCTGCAGGTTCTCGATGCCAAAGTAAAAAGCTTTTTATCTGATTTAACTGTTTATGATCTTGTCCATCCGGTAGCGAAGGAGGTTTTGCGTGAATCCGTCTAAGACTGCAGAAGAAGTGGTTAATGAATCCTACAAATATGGATTTTATACCGACATTGAGCAAGAGCGAATCGAAAAAGGTCTCAATGAAGATGTGATTCGAAAAATCTCTGCCTTTAAAAAGGAGCCCGAATGGATGCTAGAGTTTCGCTTAAAAGCCTACCGAACTTGGCTTGAAATGAAAGAGCCCAAGTGGGCCGACATCGAATATCCCGAGATCAATTATCAAGATATTTCTTACTTTTCAGCGCCAAAATCGAGCATTGATCAAAAACAATCTCTCGATGAAGTTGACCCCGAACTCTTAGCTACCTTTGAAAAACTAGGTATTCCTTTGAGTGAACAAAAGAGACTGACCGGTGTTGCCGTGGATGCGGTTTTTGATTCTGTCAGTATTGGTACCACGCATACCGAAGAGCTCGAAAAGGTCGGAGTGATTTTTTGCTCTATCTCAGAGGCCTTAGAAAAGTATCCCGATTTGGTTAAAAAATATTTGGGCTCGGTCGTTCCAGTTCGTGACAACTACTTTGCAGCTTTGAACTCAGCGGTCTTTAGTGACGGAAGTTTTTGTTACATCCCGAAGGGAGTAAAATGTCCTTTAGATCTATCAACCTACTTTCGCATCAATGCGATGGAGACCGGGCAGTTTGAAAGAACTTTGATTATTGCCGAAGAGGGGAGCTTTGTGAACTACCTAGAAGGCTGTACGGCTCCGCAAAGAGATGAGAATCAGCTGCATGCCGCGGTGGTTGAAATCTATGCCCATGAAAAAGCCACTGTAAACTACTCGACAGTGCAAAACTGGTATGCTGGCGATGAAGAAGGCAAAGGCGGTATTTATAATTTTGTCACCAAGAGAGGAAAGTGCGCTGGTGACTATTCAAAAATTTCTTGGACGCAAGTTGAGTCAGGCTCTGCCATTACCTGGAAATATCCGAGTTGTATTTTACAAGGTGATCACTCCGAGGGTGCTTTTTATTCTGTGGCTCTAACCAAAGACTTTATGCAAGCTGATACTGGCACCAAGATGATTCACATCGGTAAAAACACCAAGAGCACTATTATTTCGAAAGGCATTTCTGCGGGCTATTCTAAAAATGCCTATCGCGGTCAGGTAAAGATTATGCCTTCTGCCGAAGGGGCCCGAAACTATTCGCAGTGTGATTCGATGTTGATTGGCAAAGAGTGCAGCGCCAATACCTATCCTTATATTGAAGTTAAAAATAAAACCGGGGTCGTCGAGCATGAGGCATCGACCTCTAAAATTAGCGAAGAGCAGCTTTACTACTTGCAATCTCGAGGCATTGACTCAGAAAAAGCCATATCATTGATTGTTAATGGCTTTTGCAAAGATGTGTTTAAAAAGCTTCCCCTCGAATTTTCGGTCGAGGCCGTAAACTTAATTGAAATGAAATTAGAAAATACCGTTGGTTAGGAGAAGACAGTGTTAAAGGTTCAAAATCTTCATGCAGAAGTAGATGGAAACAATATTTTAAATGGCATCAATTTACGAATTCAGCCGGGTGAGGTGCATGCCATTATGGGGCCCAATGGCTCGGGCAAAAGTACGATTTCAAAAGTGATTGCGGGTCATCCAAGTTATGAAGTGACAGAGGGTAAAATCGACTATCAATACTCTTTTGACCCTGTGGATTTATTAGTGATGGATGCTTACGAGCGAGCTCGGCAGGGTATCTTTTTGGGCTTTCAATATCCCATTGAGATTCCTGGTATCAGCAATATTGAGTTTTTGCGCAGCTCCTACAACGAACTTTGCAAGTTTCATGGTACAACTGAAATGAATGAAAGTGAGTTTCGCAAATTCTTGGCACCAAAGCTTGAACTCTTAAAAATGAATCCACAGTTTTTAGATCGCCCTGTCAATGAGGGCTTTTCTGGCGGAGAAAAAAAGCGCAACGAAATTTTACAGCTTTTGATTTTGAATCCGCGTCTTGCCATTTTAGATGAAATCGATTCGGGCCTAGATATTGATGCCTTAAAAGAAATTTCAGCGGCGGTGAATTCTTATAAAAATGCAAACAATGCCGTTTTACTGATCACCCACTACCAAAGACTCTTAAATTACATTCAACCCGATGTGGTTCACATTTTTGCCAATGGAAGGATTGTCAAATCGGGTGGACCAGAGCTTGCCCTAAAACTCGAAGAAGAGGGCTATGATTGGGTTGAGAAAGAAGCGCTTCAATGACTTGGTTAGAAAAAACTAAAAAAGCAGCAAAAAAAGAATTTTCAAACTTGAGCTTGCCCAATCGCAAGGTCGAAGAATGGCACTATCACTCGGCAGAGAAATATTATGCTTTGCCTGAAAAGGCCGAGAAAGACTCTCACGAATTTTCTTATGTTTCTGCCGTAAATATTCATTTTATCAACGGAAAACTGGCAAGCCCCCTACCTAAGGGAATCTCGGTTTTACCTCTTAAAAAAGCACTAGAGACGAAGAAAATATCAAAAAAACTTTGGGATGAGCTCTCACAGCAAAAAGATAAATTTTCTTTCTACAATGAGGCCTACGCTAAAGAAGGCTTGTTTTTTGAACTGAAAGGCAAGTTGGATGAGCCGATTGTTGTTCAGTACCACAATAGCAGTGAGGCACTGCCCCTTCGCAATTATTTTCTCTTTGCTGCCAATTCATCGGCAGAAGTTTTTGAGAGTTTTTCAGGAGATGCCGAAGCTCATAGTCACAGCTTTTTTCATTTAAAAGCTGGGGCCAAGTGCAAGCACATTCGCCTGCAGGCGAATCGCGGCTCGCACTACAGCTATGTCAAAGTTCGCTGTGATAAAGATGCTAAATATGATGTAATTCAAAATAATTTCTTCTCTCGCTTTTCTCGGCAAAATTTTTATGTCGAACTGCAAGACAGGGGGGCAGAAGCCAATGCCAAGGGCTTGTCTGTAATGAGTGAAAAAGAAATTGTGGATACCTACTTGGATTTTGTGCATAACTCTCCCCAGACATTTAGTGACCAGCTCTTTAAATCGATTTTGGATGACCAATCGCAAGCCACATTTACCGGCAAGGTTTTTGTTGCACCTCAAGCCGAATTGGTTCGAGCCGAACAACTCAACAAGAGCATACTTTTAAGCAACCAAGCTTTGATCAACAGTCGCCCCCAATTAGAGATCTATACAGATGATGTAAAATGCGCTCATGGATCTACCACCAGTCAACTGAGTAAAGAAGAGCTCTTTTATTTGCAATCTCGCAATATTTCTACAGAACAAGCTCTTAAAATGCTAGTGACTGCCTTTGCCGAAGAGATCTTGTCAGAAACTGAGAGTCGCAGTGTACATGATTTTGTTCTTCAGCACTTTCATCAAGCGGTAGAGGGTTTAGACTTTCGTGGAGTATTGAATGTTTGATGTAAATAAAGTTCGCGGCGACTTTCCGATGCTCAATGAAAAGATCAACGGTAAAATTTTGGTCTATTTTGACAATGCGGCCACTAGTTTGAAGCCCCAGTCAGTGGTAGATACCATCACCAAGCACTATCAAGAGGAAGCATCAAATGTTCATCGCGGCGTACATACACTTAGTGTGAAAGCTACCGAAGCCTATGAGCAGGCCCGCGAAAAAGTTAGATCTTTTTTAAATGCCCGCTCGAGCAAAGAAATCATTGCCACTCGCGGAACGACCGATTCAATCAATTTGATCGCCCAAACTTATGGGCGACAAAAACTCAAAGCCGGTGATGAGATTTTGCTGAGCCAAATGGAGCATCATTCGAATATGGTGCCATGGCAAATTTTGGCCAAAGAAAAAGATCTTAAAATCAAGTACATACCTTTAAACCGCAATGGCGAGCTCGATCTATCTGGGCTCAAAGAACTTTTAACTGAGAAAGTAAAATTGGTCAGTGTGAATGCAATTTCAAATAGCTTGGGAACCATTAACCCAATCAAAGAAATTATATCAGAAGCCCACAAAGTGGGAGCGGTGGTGAGTGTAGATGCTGCCCAAGCAGTGATTCATCAAAAGCTGGATGTGCAGGATCTTGATTGTGAATTTTTATCTTTTTCTGCACACAAAATGCTTGGCCCTACAGGTTTTGGAATTCTCTATGGAAAAGAAGAGATTTTACGTGAGCTAGAACCCGTTGATGGCGGCGGTGATATGATTCAAGATGTAAGCCTTGAGGGCTCAACCTGGAATGATCTTCCCTTCAAGTTTGAAGCCGGAACGCCTCACATTGCCGGCTTTTTAGGAACAGCGGCTGCGATAGAGTATTTAGAAAAGCTCGATTACCAAGAAATGAACAAATACGAAAAAGAACTCTTAGACTATGCAACCCAAAAACTCTCTGAGATTGAGGGTGTTGAGATTTATGCCAACCACCAAAACAAAGTGCCGATTTTGTCTTTTAACATAAAAGGTATTCACGCATCTGATCTTGGAACTTTGATCGACCAAGAGGGAGTAGCGATTCGAACCGGACATCATTGTACGATGCCGGTGATGAAGTATTTTGAAGTGGCTGGCTCTGCCCGAGCCTCTTTGAACTTTTACAATACCAAAGAAGAAGTAGATCGTTTTATTTCGGCACTCAAAAAAGCAAAGGAGATGTTGAGCT
>CAZZCP010000061.1:0-8375 GCA_964653235.1 uncultured Pseudobdellovibrionaceae bacterium
CGTTATGGATGACACTCAAGCGACTTGCCAGTTCGAACTTGCAGAAGCCGAACTCTAAGTAAATAGAGCTCTTCTGGGGCTCTGTATTTTTTCTAAAGCACTGGAATCACCTTCGTTTTTACCAATCTAGACTTGTCCCTACAATCCCGCAAAGCTAGACTTATAGAATAGAACAAGGAGTTTCTATGCGCAGCGTGGGTATCGACATTGGAAGTTCTAGCATTAAAGTTGCCGAGATCACCTACAGCAACAGAAGCTACTCCCTCAGAGAATACTTTGAAGTTCCCTTTCCCGAAGATCCTGCCGCTGATCTCTACGTGCATACTTTAGAAATCTTACGCCGTATCGCAGCTCATTACGACCCAGACTCCACTCATTTTGTCGTTGCCATCCCTCAAGAACATATATTGGTTCGCCACCTTTTCTTTCCCTTTCGGCAAAGAAACAAAATTGAAAACAGTATTGATTTTGAACTGGATGAGGACATTCCCTTTTCGGTAGAGAACTCTGTTATTGTGCCCAAGATTATGAGCTATAAAGGCAGTGGTTCAAATGTTCTTGCCTTGGTAACACCTTCACATTTTATCGATAAAATTTTAGAACTCTGCCACGATGCTGGTCTCGACCCAGACATCATTAGTTGTGATGGTGCAGCTCTGCACAATCTTTTTGAAGCCTGGAAAGAGGCTCCTCCCGAAGAGTTTAATATGGAGTCGGATGTAGATGATGATGAAATCGCAGAAGTCGAAGAGGAGTCCAATAAACTTGAACTCAATGACCAGCCAGCTCAACTTCTTTTGCATTTTGGTCATAGCAAAACACTATTTCTTTTGCGTCAGGGATCTAAATTACTGCAACTGCAAAGCCTTTTCTTTGGCGGTAAAGTCATGATCCAAGTCTTAATAGATAAATACTCACTCAGCTACCCCGAGGCTGTAAAGGTTTTGAAAGAAAAATCCTTTATCTTAACCAGCCATAAAGGGGCAAACCAAGATCAAATCACCTTTTCTAATACCATTGCAGCTGCATTTGATGAATTTGCATCTCAAGTAAAAAGGCTGTTGATGGGTATTGAGGCCGACTATCCTTTTTCAATCAATGAGATTCAAATTAGTGGTGGCTTAAGCAATATTCAAAATCTGAATGCTTATCTGACTCAATGTTTTTCCATTCCTTGCAACAACCTCCAGCATTTTGCTCGTCACCCTCATGTGAAATTCTCAACCGATACTAAAACAGAAGTGATTTCAGCTGTTGCCATTGGTTTGGCTCTTGAAACGCTTCGCCCACCCAAAAACCCAGCTGTTAATTTTCGCAGCAAAGAATATGGCAAACAATCGCAATTTTGGGAGAAACTGCAAGAGAAGTGGGGCTATGCGATGAAAATGGGAGCTACTCTACTACTTCTCTTTTTTATTTTTAGTTTTACAAAAAGCAGTATTAGCTCGGGTCTTGAGGATGCAGCAAGAACAAAGCTCAAAGCCCAAGCAAAAAAAATGGGCTTAAGAGGACGTGCCGCTACAACAAGTAAACTCAAAAAATACGTAAGAGACAAAAGAAAAGAAGTAAAAACCAGAGTACAACTCTCGAAACTCAATGATTTAAATTCGGCTATGGATATTTTGGCTGAACTCACCCAAGCCCTACCTGGAAAACAACAAATTACACTCGATATTCGCAAATTTAAAATTAATGAAAATGTGCTCGAACTCGAAGGTACTGTAAAGAGTTCTCAACAGCTTCAAATTTTACAAACCGCTTTACAGAATTATTCTAGTAACAAGAATGTTGAAAGCACAGGTAGCAAAAGAAGTCTTCCTGGCAGCATCCCTTTTGCATATCGTTTGCAGGTAAGCCGCGGTATTGGAGGCCAATAAGTGAATCAAAAACTCGAAGACCTCAAAGAACAAGCCCTTGAACAAGGCCGTGCCTATTGGGAAAAAATTCAAGAGAGCAATATCTATATTCAACTCAAAGAAAAGTACGATGAGCTGCCTTCAAAGTATCAGAAGTATATTAAATATGGGGCTGCTTTTTTTATTGTATATTTTGTATTGAGTTTTCCCTTAGGATGGCTAGGTGAATCCTCCAATTCGATCAATGAGTATCAAAAAAAGCGAAAGCTACTTTCAAATATACTGAGTGTTCAGAGTGAACTTCAAAGCGCCCCCCAAGCCCCACCTTCGGTTGATGCATCCTCTCTAGAAAGCAAAGTAAAATCAGCCTTAGAGAATATGAATATCAATGAAGAGCAAATCAAAGAAACCTCAGCCACTCCTCCCAGAGCAGTCACTGACTCCAATATTCTTCCTAGTGGTATTCGCGAAAGTAGCCTACAGGTACGAATTGAAAAGCTTAACCTTACTCAGGTGGTCAGTGTTGGTAGGAGATTGCAAAACCTAAGTCCTGGAGCAAAACTGATTGATATGGAAGTTCTTGCTAATAAAGAAGATGATCACTACTTTGACCTTCGCTTGCGACTCGCTAGTTTTTCTCTTGTGGAAAGTGAAGAAGATGATGACTCTGGTGATAAGAAAAAACCTAGAAGAAGCCGGGACAAAGGATGAAAAAAAAGATTCGCTATTTATTAAAGCTCTTTTTTATCACAACACTGCCCTCTTTTTTACTCTTTACAGTTCTGTTTTTTCCCTATAATGATTCCGCGGGTTGGATCACTAAAATGATTGCTAAAGCAACAAACAATCAAGTCTTTCTAGATTTTAAAGAGGTTGGAGTATCACTATTGCCAAGTCCTGCACTCAATCTAGAAACAGTGACCATTCAAGCTGCCAATGCACCTACATTAAAAGCAAAAGAATTGAGTGTTGCTCCCAGTATATTGGGACTTATCACCTTTAAACCAGGAGTGAGTCTCTATGCGCGAGGATTTTTTGAAGGCAATGTAAGTTTGAGTACCCGAGGAGGCTCTTCTACCGAAAAGGGAGCTCCCACCCAGGTTATTAATATTGATGCTGAAAAAGTGGCTTTGTCTGAAATTTTAAAACTGCTCAAGTTGCCGATCGATCTAAAAGGCAAATTGAATCTTGAGGCTTCTTCCACTGTCGACACTACGTTTGTCGAGCAGCCTGAGGCTGAAATTGAAGCCGATGCCAAGAAAATTCAAATCATTAGCGGCTCTGTTCCCACTCCCATTGGAGCCGTGAACCTGCCGCAAGTAAGCTGGTCTTCTTTCAACTTAAAAGCCAATCTTGCAGATAAAAAATTTCAGCTCGAAAAAGCCACACTAGGTAAACAAGGGGATGAATTGTTTATAGAAGCAGACGGAAGTTTTGGAATTCAAATCCAGAAACTCGGAACTCGTATCCAACCTATGCCTACATCAATGGATTTAAAATTGACAATGCGTGCAAAAAAGTCTTTTCAAAAGAAATTTGAATACATCGCACTTCTCGAGCCTTATAAAAGCAGAACTGAAGGTGATGTGGATATCTACCGGATGCGCATTTCGTCGAAAAATTTGCGCCGCCCGCCAAAGATTGA
Organism: uncultured Pseudobdellovibrionaceae bacterium; assembly: GCA_964653235.1. Taxonomy (GTDB): domain Bacteria; phylum Bdellovibrionota; class Bdellovibrionia; order Bdellovibrionales; family UBA840; genus CAZZCP01. Next base: position 3,502 of record CAZZCP010000061.1, read on the forward strand.
AGCTATCCGATAAACATTTATAACTAAGTGAAATCAAAACTCAATTGGGAGAATTCTATGTCAGGAGTCAATAAAGCAATAGTCGTCGGCCGCCTGGGCTCTGACCCAGAACTTCGGCAAACTTCGGGTGGAAATCAAGTCTGCACTTTGAGTGTGGCCACCAGTGAATCTTGGAACGACAACCAAGGACAGAGACAAGAACGCACTGAATGGCACCGCGTGGTCGTTTGGGGCAGACAGGCTGAAAACTGTGGTAAATATCTTGCCAAAGGTAGACAGGTTTATGTCGAAGGCCGCTTGCAAACTCGATCGTGGGAAGACCAAAACGGCCAAAAAAAATATACTACTGAAATTGTGGCCCAAAATGTTCAGTTCTTAGGCGGGGGCAATGCAGAGGCATCTAACCAAGCTGGCGGAGGCCAAGAGCGCATTTTTGAACCCGAGCCTTTCTTTGACAGCAATGAGGAAGTTCCTTTCTAAACCGTGAGCCAATTAAGTTTTTTACTTCTGGGGGTAATGCCCCTACTTCTATTTGTAATTATTGAGAGTTTTGCCGGCTTAAAAGCCGGCTTAATCGGTGCTATTGTTCTTGCACTATTCGAAGGCATTGCCAGTTATCTCTTTTTTGGTGAGCTAGATTGGCTAACGCTGATGACTTTATTTTTAGTTTTCGTTATGGCAGCCATGTCGTATTGGTCAAAAACTGATCTTCATTTCAAGCTACAACCCGTCATTGTTGCCATTTTGATTGGGCTCACTTTCATCATTACCTACTTTATGGGTCAGCCCATCTTTTATGAATTTGCGATGAAGTACAAAGACGTTCTACCAGCCGAGAACGCGGCACTTTTAGCCAATCCTATTATGCAGCAAAAACTCAAAAACGGAACTCTTACTTTAGGAATCTCCCAGCTCTTACTTGCCGGAGCCTGTGCCTACACCGCATTTCGAGCATCCAATTGGGTTTGGATCGCTACAAGAGTTTTTGGTTTTTATCTTTTTAGCTTTATCGCCTTTGTCATTGCATAAAGTACTACTTTAAGCTGTTTGAGCTACTCACGCCTAAGCTTTGGTGAACTTCAATGGTTGGTTTTGATTTATTGAGAGTGTAAAAATGAATCCCTGCCACTCCATGCTCTAGCAAATCCATTACCTGTTGCGTTGCCCAGTGGATACCAACCTTTGCAACAGCTTCGTCATCTTCAGCGCGAGCTAGAGCCTTGAGCAACCGAGCCGGAAAGCGTGCTCCCAAAGCTAGCTCTGCCATCCTATCTAAACCTTTTCTTGAAGTAATTGGCATTATCCCAGCAATGATGGGAACCTCAATACCAGCAACCTGACAACGTTCTGTGTAGTCGTAAAAATCGCGGCTATCAAAAAACATCTGTGTACAAATGTAATCAGCACCTGCATCGACCTTTTGCTTGAGGTACTCCATCTCTTTCAATCGATTCGGTGTCTGCGGATGCCCTTCAACAAATCCTGCTACACCAATTCCAATATCTGAATATTGCTTTTTAAGCTCACCCACCAATTCAGCAGCGAATTCAAATCCATTGGGGTGTTTTACAAAGGCATTTGTCCCCTGTGGGGGATCACCTCGAAGGCACATAAAATTTCGAACCCCGGCATCATAGAACTGCTGAACACTGCTTAATACTTCTGCCTTTGATTGATCGACACAAGTAATATGGCAAACAATACACAAATCAGTATCTCTTTGCAGCTTTAAGACTAAAGATTCTGTCAAGTCGCGACGAGAACCACCTGCACCATAGGTAACACTTACATAAGCAGGTTGCAAAGGCAGCAATTCTTGAATGCTGTGAAAAAGACTCTCAGATGCTTTTTCTGTTTTAGGTGGAAAGAACTCAAAACTTATATGTGGCCCATTTTGGGCTAGAAGATCTTGAATCAACATAATTTGTGAGTCTGCATGAAACTCTATCTGATTACAATGTAAATTCAGGTATCAACTCAAAGAGTTGCTCTTCACGCTCTTTATGGCGGATCAAGTGATCTTTTGCATTTTTATCTATCAAGACCTCAGCAGTTCGAACACGATTGTTATAGTTGGAGCTCATTGTATAACCATAAGCACCGGCATCTTGAATCACTGCAATATCTCCTGCTTGAGGAGACTGAAACTTACGAAAAGCAGGGTGAATGTCAGAATTTTCACAAATCTGACCACAAATTAAAAAATCTTCTGCTTCACCTTCGCGTTTTCCATTGAGATGAACTTTATGAAAAGCTTTGTACATTGCTGGACGAATTAAGGTAGTCATACCCGCATCGAGACCAACGTAGTTTTTGTAACTTCTCTTTACATGGGTCACTTCACTTAAAACCACACCTGCATTGGCAATTACAAAACGCCCTGGTTCAACCACAAGATCAGGATTGCCAATGTTTAATTTCTTTTTGTGGTATTCAAAAATTTCTCCAACGAGTTTAAAAGCATGGTCTAGATCAAGCTCTTCTTCATCTTCGGTGTAGGGAATTCCAAAGCCTCCACCAATATTAATAAACTCAAGCTCTATACCTAAATCACAAAGATTTTCAGAAATAATCGAAAAGAGTTTTTGTGTGATCTCAGCAAAATAAAAAGGCTCTAAAATATTAGATCCAGTCATCATATGAATGCCAAATCTTTTTACACCTGCATCAATCGCTTTTTGGTAGGCGTTGCGAGTTTCTTCATAACTAATACCAAACTTCGCATCTGTACCACCAGTGATAATTTGTTCAAAGCCGCCTTTACCAATACCTGGATTGATTCGAAAAGAAAGTACCTTAGGAACACCAAATTGCAAAACATCATCAAGACGATTGTAGTCATCAAGATTCAAAACAATTCCCGATTCAACGGCTCGGCGAAGATCTTCTTTGCTCTCATAATTACCTGTATAGGTAGATTTATTGAAGTCAAAACCCATACGATGAGCGAGTCGAAGTTCAAGGGGGGAGCTACAATCGGCACCTAAGCTTTCACTTTTAATGATCTCAAGAAGGTGAGGATTGTTATTTGCCTTAACTGCAAATTGTACGCGGTAACCATCAAAATATTTTGAAGCTGAACCTACTAGTTTTTGACAATTCTTTCTCAATTGATTTTCACTGTACACATAAAGAGGAGTACCATATTTCTGCGCCAAATCTTGCACAGAAACGCCATCTACGAATAATTCACCTGTGGATTGATTTCTTTCAAGCATATTAAAATTTTAAGCATTTTTACAGATTTCTGCCAATCCCTATTTTTGCTAGGCGTAAGTTTTATAAGATTGATTGATAACTAAAACACCGGCATTCTGCTTTTATGGAAGAAACAACACTATCTCCTTACGATGAATCGATTGAATGGATTAAAAAAACTTGGACATTCTTTAGTAAAAACCCATTCAAAATTTCTCTTCTTACTTATGGATTTCTTTTCGTCATTACTCCGATTCAATTTCTTCCCTTTTTTGGCTCTGCCCTTTCGGCCTTTTTGAGTGTTTTTTTAATGAGTGGAATTTATATGGTTTTGCGAGATTTGGACAATCAAAAAGAAATTGCACTCGACAGACTCTTTTGGGCTTTTAACCACAGAGACTTCTTTCGTCGAATGCTGCCCTTAGCATTGATCAACTTAGTTGTTACCAGCCTTGCCAGTGAATTGATTATTCGTGGTGGAGGTGTTCTCACTAGCATTGCCTTTGTAATGACTTCTGTCTTTGCCATTTTACTTTATCTTATCTTACCATTGATGGTATTTCGTTCGATCTATCTGCGCCCCTCTTGGCGACTTGTGCGAAAGAAAATTCATGAAAAATGGAAGAGTATTTTGATCTTTGGCTGTATTCTCTTTTTGGGATTTGTAGTCGGGAGTATGCTTATACTCCCTATTTTAATTTTGATTCCTATTGCCTATTGTGCCCCGATCGTTTTACACGATAATATTTGGGGGAGCATGCCAGAGAAACCGGCAGGCAAGCAATTGAACTTGTTTGAAGAGGAATCTACTTGATCTCTTTGTGAAGCGTGTGTCTTCTCAAGAATGGATTGTATTTTTTCTTTTCCAATCTCTCAGGGTGAGTCTGCGTATTCTTCTTCGTCGTGTAACGAGAAGGAGATTTACCCTCTTTTCGAGCTTCAGTGCATTCGAGAGTTATAATTCGAATTTTTCCTTTTTTAGCAGCCATATTTTTCTCCGAAACATGTTTTAATGACAATTTCGTAGTTTGTCAAAAAAAACCCCAGGCAAATTGCCTGGGGCCACCACCTGTACATCTTGGGGCTCAAGTAAGATGCACAAATTCTAATTTCCTGTCTAAGTCTTGGATTTTACTTTAAAAAAATAGCAAATAGAAAAGGGTGCAATAGATGATATTTTGAAATTTTCGAGCACTTGAAAAACCACCCCTTTTTTCAAGCCAAGGATTGTTGATGGGATTGCTACTTTTTTCTGCGGTTTCCACCCCGCACAAGATTATAGAGCATAGTTCGTGCCAGACATTGGTACTAAAAATAAGCTTCTACAGGTTAAAGTGGCACCATTTTATCTAGGGGACGATTGAGCGGTGACTTTCTGGCTATTTTTCTCTAATGCTTTTTTATGAATAAAAAAGAACGAGTCGACTACATCGATCAAAAACTCGAGGAGCTCTTTCCGAATCCGCCGATTCCTCTTGATCATTTTGATCCTTATTCGCTTTTGATTGCGGTTCTGTTATCTGCCCAATGTACTGATGTACGAGTCAATAAGGTAACGCCTTTGCTTTTTGCTAAAGCCAAAACACCAGCTCAGATGCTACAAATGAGCATAGAAGAAATTGAAAATATTATAATTCTCATAAGAGTTCTTGAAAGTAATTTTTGATCCATCAACA
>CAZZCP010000061.1:8385-16359 GCA_964653235.1 uncultured Pseudobdellovibrionaceae bacterium
CCTGTGGGCTTGCACCTCGCAAGGCAAAAGCAATTTGGCAGCTCTCTAAAATCTTAGTGGAAGAATATGATTCTCAAGTTCCATGTGATCTTGAAAAACTAGAAGCGCTCCCTGGGGTGGGTCACAAGACTGCTAGTGTGGTTATGATTCAAGCCTTTGGCAGAGATGCTTTTCCTGTCGATACCCATATTCACCGGCTGGCACAGAAGTGGAAACTCAGTTCTGGTAAAAATGTTCAACAAACTGAAAAAGATCTTAAGCGTCTTTTTCGCCAAGAAAGGTGGAAAGATTTGCATTTGCAAATCATTTTTTATGGCCGTGAATTTTGTCAAGCTAGACAATGCGATGGTCTTCGATGCGAGATGTGCCAGCATATGTTTCCAAATCGAAAAAAAGCTGTGGACTGGAATCGTGCTTAAATGAGTGACTACGCCAAAGGACTTCTATATGGATTTTCAGCATTTGTCATTTGGGGACTGGCACCAATCTATTGGAAATTGATAGATCAGGTTTCTGCCTATGAAGTTACCTCTCACCGTATACTTTGGTCGGCCGTTCTTCTTTTGGTTTATCTTGTGTTTAAAAAAAGAGCGATTGAGATCAAGGAGTTATTTTTTAATAAGCAAAAGATGTTATGGATTGTTCCAACCGCTTTTTTAATTGGCGGAAATTGGTTTACTTTTATCTATGCGATAAGAACAGAAAGAATTCTAGAGACCAGTTTAGGCTATTACTTTAACCCCCTCTTATCGGTTTTTTTGGGTTTTTTATTTTTAAATGAGAGAATGAGTCGGGTTCAATTACTTGCTGTTCTCTTTGCTTTCCTCGGCTTTTCTGTTCAAGTTCTACTGCAAGGCTATTTGCCTTGGATCTCGATTGCCTTAGCAGCTAGCTTTGCCTTTTATGGTTTAATTCGAAAAATCACTCCTGTAAAACCATTGGTAGGACTATGTATGGAAGCAATCTTATTAAGTCCCATTTGCCTGATGTATTTAGCTCAAGAAAACCGATGGCAAAATTTCTTTATTGATTCTGCAACTGCATTTTTACTGGTTTTAGCGGGAGCAATCACTTTGGCGCCGCTTTTATTTTTCTTAGAAGCGGTAAAAAGACTTGAGCTCTCTACTGTTGGTTTTCTACAATTTACAGGACCAAGTCTAAGTTTTTTGACGGCAATTTTTATCTACAATGAAGAATTCAATTCTACAAAACTGACATCTTTTCTGTTGATATGGATGGGAGTTATTTTTTACATAGCGAGCTTGAAAAAGAAAAAAGCCTAGGCACCTTTTTTTCCAGATCCTACCGAAATTTTTCCGTAATCATCACCATAATCACTAACTATCACGGAACCCGCTTTTTCTTCAGTATCAACTGTATAGACTTTGTTTTGTGCGTTTTTATTAAAGCCGATCTCGCCCATAGAGTTTTCAGACAATTCCTCTTCTATAACATTTGTAGATCCAACCGCTTTAGCCATCTCATCTATTTTTGATTTATTTTCAAGCTGCATTTTATCAGCAATATTTTGTAGTTTAGGATCCATTTGTTCAATCAAAGTACTTACGATGGGTCCGTGAAAACTTGGATCAAAGAAAGGAGCTGCAATGCCATCTTTTAGACCCGCAAATTTTAAAATGGCTTCATCTGGGCTCATTTGCTCTTTACCTGCTTGAAAACTAGTATAATAATCAAGTGCATCGGCCATTGCCAAAATCTTTGCGTGACGGCTAATCTCATTTCCTTGCAGACCTTTTGGAAATCCAGTGCCATTAAAACATTCATGGTGTTCTTGAATCATACGCAATACGATATCATTGACTGGAATTTGCTTCTTTTTGATCAATTCTACCGAAAGAAAAGGATGCATTTTATACTGTTGGTATTCATGAAAACTCATTTCAAGAGGATCTTGATCAACAATTTCAATGGGCAGATTGGATAAGCCAATATCATGTAAGAGACCACCAATACTTAAATTTTCAAGATCATCGAGCTCTGCCATGATACCAAAAATAGCACAAAAGGTCGCAACATTGGCGCAATGGGCGTAATTTGTATGAGATTGAGAAGTTAGTTTTAAGATTCGGTCGTAGAGTGAATTGTCTGTTTCATCTCCAACAAAACTAGATATAATTTTCGAAGTCGTCTCTAAAAAGGCTCGACTTTCCATTTCATTGTAAGTGCCTTTTGTAAAAAAACCGCTCATTAGAGTTTTCACATCTTCTTTGATTTTCTTTGCTTTTTCAATTTGAGATAGATTGTTATCATGCTTGTGCTCTGAGAGAATTTTAGCCGTATATTCGCGGTATGCTTTTAAAGAGTCTTTTCTGATGTAAAGAATATCTTTATTCTTGCCAATAAATTTTACTTTAGAGTCTTCACCCAATTTTGATTTTTCTTTACGATAGAGTAAAAAACGATCGTTCATCGGAAAGTATAAATACACATCAAAAGGTAAATTTTCGCGAGAGTTAATTTCTAAGATACTTACTTTTGTCATCATATCCATGCACAAGTTTGAGCTGGTAAGATCAATATTTACGAATTCAAATAAAGAATTCAGTAGTAGCTCTTGTTCATAGGGGTAGCAATAGATTCCTTCAACATCCATTTTAAATAAGTCCACAGCATTTTGGCTTAAGCCATTTCGGTGAAGTATAAAGACTTTAAGAGCTGGCATCTCTTTTTTAAGAAGAACAAGTATATCTTTAAGATACTCCTCTGACTTATCTTCAACATCTTCAATCATACAGACTGAAAATTGAAGACTTTTATCTAAAGTAAGTAGCTCATTTAGTCCTTGAATATGGTGAATTCCAAAACCTAGTTTTGAAAAATTCTCATTCACCAAAAATTGCATGGATTGGTTCGGAGAAATCAGCAATATCGGACTCAAGGACATACATACTCCAATAATGGATGCTAGTACATTAATCGGCAAGACCAAGGGCTAGCTTTAATGCCCCTCATCCGATCTCTACTTTTTCTCTATATTTTGAAATATGATGAAACGGCTATCTCAATCTGATGCAAATTATCATCTCGAGACTGCTTTTGCAGAGTCTTTTGTACAAAATGAAATCTTCACTCAAAGACGCAGTTTCAACCCCAAAATGGATCACTTTGAATATGATTTAATGAAAAATAGTGAGATTCATCTTCACTTTCCTTATTCCTGCCTTCGAGGAATTCAAGAGTTTGGATTTTTGAATGTATACGAAATCAATACAGACCTACATCTATTTTACCGAAAGAAAGAGCTTCGAGCACAAATAGAAAGCCGAATGGCAGGTTATGATTTTACCGAAAACCCAAATCAATGGTCAAAACTTCTTCCAAAATACGCACGACTTAACATAAAGCTGCCTTCTTGTTTTCAAATTCGCCATGAAGCGGCTCTTTCTTTTGGCTGTATTGTCGCTGTTTTAAATGATAAGATTAAAGATCGAGCCAGTATCACACCTTATGATAGCATTATTGGTTATCAATTTGGCTTTCAACCACATGAAGATTTATTTTCTTTTGATCAAAGAAAAATTCCAATACTACCCCGTCAGGGGGTTTATTTTGAGGTACAGATCTGGGGCCCCTTGTTTTTAGATGATGTAAAAGAAATATTGATTCCTGAAAAAAAATACTGGTCTTCTGTAGGCTTTGATTTTGAGAAACAAAAAGCGATAGAAAGCATTGGGCTTAACTATCGCTTTTATGATTTGGCTTTTGCGCCAAATACGTACTTGCAAAAATCTTAGTTGTTCTGTGTAAGCTTTTTCATCGATTTGGTATCGTTCAGATTCCAATCATAATCTAGATGCTTGATCTTTTTATAGTCTTTGGCAGCAATGGCTTTTATTGCCTCGGGGCTATCTCCCAATTGTTCAGCATATTTTGAAAAAGTTGTTTTTAAATCAGAAAAACCTCTCCAACCTTTTTCAAAGTCTTCTTCATACCAATCAAAAATTTTAGAAACATAAAGAATTTTCTCTTTTTCATCATAACGATTTCGATCACGATCGGATAAAAAGTTTTTCATCGCTGTCTGCAATTGATTTTCTAGGTTCTCTGCAACAAATGCCTTATTGAGAAGGGCCGGACAGCCAATCGAGGCACAATTAAAAGCGACATGAACCAATGGCTCATTGAATTTACCGCTACCCCGAACCAACTCATGCTCAATGCGATCTAAATAAGATTTTTCTCCAAAAAGATCAAACCATTTAACCTTCCATGTACTTGTAAACAAGCCACTGCCCAGTTCTTTTATAGATTCAATATCAGGGTATTTACTCAAAATTCTTTCTACGGTCAGTGCATTGTAGAGATTGAAATAGTAAGCCAACTGCTGTTCTTTGGTCCATGCTTCTACTTCTTTTTGTGAGACTTTTAAAGATGCCTGGGTGTAGGATTGAAGTGTTTTAAGATCGATCTTAGCATAATCAATGCGAGAGGCCTGGCCCTCACGAATTAACACTACATTCTTTTGCAAAAGTTCATCCCAAATCTTGTGAGTATGATCAAAGGCAAGGGCAGACACACTCACCAATAAACTCAAAATGAGTGAATAAAACTTCATAAATCCTCCTTAAATCGTGAAGCGCATATGCACTTTCCATGGGCAAACACGAGTAAAATATAAAAACTAAATCCATTGCAGCAGACAGAATCAAACTTGTCTAGCTATGTTCCAACTATTGCGGCAAGAGTCGAATCAAAAGTGAGTTATCGGTTGAAATGTACAAGTAGCCATCTGCTGATACTTTTACGTTTCGCACTCTGTAGTTTAAATTTGATAAGAGCCTCTCTTCTTGTTGTTTTTTGGGCTTGTTCAAATCGAGTCGATTGAGGTGCTGCAATGCTAGTGCACCTGAGAAAAAGCTATTTTGCCAATGTTTAAATAGATCTCCAGAGTAGATTGCAAAACCGGAGGGAGCTATCGAAGGAACGTAATAATATACTGGTTGCTCCATACCTTTTTTTTTCGTAATCCCCTTGCCTATCTTAGGACCATGATACTCTCGCCCGTAGGTGATAATCGGCCAGCCGTAGTTTTTGCCTTTTTTTATCAAGTTGATTTCATCTCCCCCTCTAGGTCCATGTTCTTGCTCCCAGAGTTCCTTGGTTGCAGGATGCAGTGCCAAGCCCTGTGGGTTGCGGTGTCCATAGCTCCAGATACTGGGTCTCGCTTTTTTATTGCTCACAAAAGGATTGTCTTTGGGAATCTTGCCATTGATACGAATTCGATGAATCTTGCCATTGTCAGTGCTTAAGCTTTGCGCTAAATCCCGATTTCCACGATCTCCTACACTAAAAAACAAATGCTCCTCATCTGGAAAAACGATTCGAGACCCATAATGATGTGTGGTCGAAAAGGCAGGCTTGGCAACAAAGATATCTTTAAGGTTCTCAAGAGATTTGCCATTCCATTTGGCTCTCGCAATAGCTGTAGTGTATTTAGAGCCTACTTTCTTTGCGTAACTCAAAAAAATGAAAGCATTCTCTTTAAAATTCGGATGAATGGCGATATCAAGTAGGCCTCCCTGACCACGAGCTACAACTTTTGGTCCCCCTTTTACGCGTATTGCTTTTTGGATCTTTGGCTGAAAGATAAAAATTTCACCCGATCTTTGTGTAATGAGAATTTTACCATCTGGCAAAAAATCAAAACCCCAGATGACATCATCAAGCTCAGTGAGAACTTCTGCCTTAAAGCTTTTTCCAGCAGATAGAAATGTACCTAGATCTTTAGCCCACAAAGAACATGCAAAACAAATAAGAATAAGAATTTTCATAAACTGACTATGCTATCTTTTGGCTGGTTCGCCAAGTGTCTTGCACTCTTGAAAAAACAGACTATTATAATTTTATGAAATATTTAGCACTTTTTCTACTGGTCTCTTGCAGCTCTCTAAGTCTCAATCACGAAATTGTGCAAAAGAATCTCTACGGACAGTGGCGAAGCAACCAAGCAACTTTAAAAATTGATTGCTATGGTCGTTTTGAATATGAGTTTCTCGATGATGAAGAGCAAGAAATCGATGGCGTCATTGATACAATTGATTTTAATCGTATCTTTATTGATGAAGGAAAAGACAAAAGACTTCAAATTGAAGTGCAAAAATGGCCCTATCGTTTTCAATCGCTCTGGGTCATGGAGCTTATGAAGCAGAGCTTCAAACGAGTCGGAACCGTCGACTGCCCTAGTGCCCAATAAGGGTATGATCTTTGCTCTACATATCTTTAAATATCTTATTTCAGATTTGAACTGAAAATTCTGATAGATATTACAAGTTGGGGAAGATTTATGACAAAACTCATTTTTATTTTATTCATTGTTCCATTCCATTTGTTCGCAGAAGAAAATTCCTGCCAAGTTTACAAAAGCACAGAAGAGAAAATTGCTTGTCTCAATCGCTATGCTCGGCAAGTCTTGTTGGATGAGAGTCGAGCCTTTGTAGATCACTATGAAAGGACGATGCAAGATCGAAGCTTAAGTTACGCCAATATTGGAAACGATCGCTTTGCTAATGAGTTTGAAGTTCTGATTCCTAAAAGAGTTCCTTATATATATGAAAAACAGAAAGAGCTGCTTTTCTCACATTGGCTCAAGTTTGGAGAGAAAAATTAGAAAACAAATAAATGAGGCAGCTGGTTTTTTATTTGATTTTTATATTTACAGCTTTGCAAAACGCAGCTCGATTCAGTTTTATCCCAAACGAATTGAAATTTGTAATTTCGAATTTGAAAAGGGCTATCACAAAGGAATGAAATATGAGGACAATGCTCTCAAAATTGATACGGGCAGCTGGCTCAAACTCATTAGCGCTCGTGATCTTTTAGTTGCATGGAACACAGGTGAAGCCGTTTTTGGAAAGCAACACAATATGACAGGTAGTCTTGCCATTGCATTGACTGGGGATGCGGAGGCTATGCAGCAGTTGAAGTTTTCAAAACTCTCTGGTCTTTGGGCGCTTCTTAACCCGATAGGTAGAGCTCGCCGCAGCCTTCGCACAGAACTGCATCGCTTGGGAGAAAACTTAGCTGACGATGTTTCAGATCTTCACGATGCCAGCGATTGGTTTGGATTTTTTAAAGAGATCTTTGATTCTGCCAAACCACAGAGCATTCCGGCTACAGAGGCCGAATTGGCTCAGATCGACTTAGAAAAACTCAAACAAGAGCTACTGAAAGCCATCTTGGACTCTGGACGTCTCGATGCTCTCTATGATAGTGCTGCCAGCTTTCATGCCTCTTATATGAGCGTTCAAAATATAGATTCTCGAGACTCTTTTAACTTTGGTGCCATTTATGTACAAAACAACAAACAAATTGCCGTCAATGCCCAACTTGCCCCTGGGGTTACAGCAGACGATATTTTAAAGTTTACCTCTGAAGACTTTTTTCATGGACAGCAATTTACTGTAGATTTGGAGACAAAAGGAAAACTGATAAATATATTCACAATTGCAATCAATTTGATCGACCAAGTGGCTGTCAATGCGAGTGCTCAGGTCAAAAGAGAACTGCAAGGTATTTCGATACGACTCATGGTTGCCGAAAATGTGAAAAGTATTATGGAGAAAATGAGAACTGCTTCAGAGCCTGCTGAAGAGCTTCTTGCTCCAAATTGATAACATTAGGAGTTTTTCCATATTTGCCACCAACTCCGCCCCATTGGCCTTTTTGTATGACTTTAGATTCGCCGTCTTTAAGGCCAAACTCCACTTTTGAATCGAACACAATGATTTCATTGAATTGATCTCTTTCATCATAGTAGAGCCAAAAATCTGTACCCCGAACTCCCGCAACGGCGGTGGGAGTTTTGATGCGAAAATTGTTTATCCACTCTTTGCTCACCGGCTTTACAAGATATCGAACCTTACCTTTAAGCAGCTGGTATTCGGTCTTTTTTTCTTTGCCCTCTTCTTTACTGGCTTTAAAAAAGCGAATGTTTAAAACTGAAAAAATCGATTA
>CAZZCP010000061.1:16369-17592 GCA_964653235.1 uncultured Pseudobdellovibrionaceae bacterium
AACCGTATCTTCTGACATCAAAACCTTTGCCATATGATAATCGATGATCATTTGAGAACTTTTATCGACGATCACTTTTTGATTCCAGGGAACTTTTTCTCCCTCTTTGAGCTCTCGTCTCTTACCATCTATTTCAAGGTAAACCTTGCCCTTGATTTTATCGGCTTTCATCGGACCATGGGCCCATACCCATGAAGTCATTAGAAAAAGAAAAAGAATTCTCATGAACTCTCCTCTTTTGATTTGATATCAATATAGGTTTCGATAATCCACTTTCGAATTCTTTTATAAAATACTTCTTCTACACCAGTAAAATGAAAGTGCACCTCTGGTACTTTATCTTTTGTTTTTTCTTCTACATAATAACAACGAGCAAGAATGGGTTCGAGATCAGGCATATTCAATGAATCTGCCAAAAAGATATAAAGCTTCTTACCAACTTGCATTTTACTAGGGTATTCGAGTTTCACCCCAAACTCTGACATTGCCTTAATCTTAACAAGAGTAGACATAAATACGGGCTCTTTTCGATTGTAGATCTCTAAATCTGCTTTCTTTAAACGATCGTCTTTAAGGCGATCGAGTTCAGGCAATTGCATTACAATCAAGCTCTTCATAAAATGAGCTCGATCATATGGCATACGAATAATGTCTAAAACCCCTTTTTTTCGAAAACGATTCACAAAACGCGAATGTTCTTTGGTTAAAACCACAAGAATTTCTTTTTTCATCTCGTTCACACCATTCGAGCGCATTGCTTCTTCGAAGTTTGCAAGCCATTCTTCGGTATTGTGGGGTATTAATTTTTCATTCATATACACCAAATCGAGCGATTTTACACTCCCAGCCGGTTTGAGTGGAGCAGGATCTTTTGTAAAGGTAATATCATTAGCTTCAAAGTGAATTCGATTGTTTTCTCGGCGAAGTTTCATATCTAAAATATGCACTAAGCCCTCATGATTAAAAAAACCTGATTTCAATACAGCTGCTTCATTGGGTTCAAGGGCAAGAAGCTGCTCTTCAATATCTTCTTTTGTATCTGTAAAAAGTCTCTCCCGAAAGAGTTGTTTGTTGTTGCGAAAATCTTGAATGGGTGAGCCCAAAATAGTATCTCGTAAGCCTATTCGAGTTTCATAATTGATCAGATCTAAAGTTTGTGCATCAAGATGACCAGCAAATACAGAGCCAAAACTAAAAGCTGGCTCAGTTGACCATTGAAGTAG
>CAZZCP010000062.1:0-16861 GCA_964653235.1 uncultured Pseudobdellovibrionaceae bacterium
TATCACAATACGAAATTAGTAAAGAAGTAGAGATCTCGGACAAATATTCAGTGGGTGAAAGAAATAAAAAGTGAAATAAAAGGGAGCAGTTTTAAAAGCGAAAAGAAAATTTGCCCACATATCTACGATTCTCCCTAGGCTCCTCATCAACCCCAATATCTTCGGCATAAGTAGCAAACTGAAACTGAATATTTTCCATTGCGAATTCAAAGCCAGCTGTCCAGTAGCGTTGATGATAACCAGCGCGAAAGAAAAGAATATCATAGACATTGAGTTCGTATCCAGCATGTACTCTTCGTTGAAAATCTTCTTCTTCATACACGTTCAGAGCATCTCTATATTCAAATGAAAGACTAGAGCGAACATGGTTTGAATGGATCGGAAAAAGTGAAAAAGCGGCATCATAAGTCATTTTAGTGCTTGTAGGGTCTGAAGAGTCGGTAGGGCTATAGAATAAGCCATTGCTTAAGGAGTAGGAGGTGTCACCAATATCTCTTGCCACCAAGGCAAGTGAGGGAAGCCATGTTATTGGGGCTGTAATCATCAAGGCACCATCAGCAGCGATTCCAGTGCCTTCACGAACTAAATTATTGAGATCGTTTCCTGTGCTTGAATTTGACAATGTTACAAGTTCAGCCGCTGCGCGGTTTATGTACCTACCTGTCAGACCAATTTTTATTCTACCATCCCAAAAACGAAAGTTGAATCCTGCTACAACAGCAGTGTCATCGTAAAAGTTAAACTCTGAATTTGTGCCTGTAGCATCAGAAGTAGCTGAGTATTCATATTTTTTAAAGAGACCGAAGCCAAAATTGGTTGTTACAAAAGAAGGAAAGACTTGTGCTTTAGAGTAAATATGCTCATTGGCTTGCCCCTGAAGTAAACTTAAGATCTCATCTGTATCAAAGATTGCGGTTGGACTTGTGCCGTCTAAAAAAGAATCTGCAACTCCGCTGCCCAGAGTGAGTTCGGGGTCAATAATAGTAGCAATATTGTTTCTTAGCTTTCCTAGACCGGCTGGGTTGCTAAGAAGAGCGGTTTCATCATTCACAACTCCTATTGAGGCTCCACCCATTCCATTCATGCGAACGCCATTAAAAAATTCAAATCTTTCTGTTGCTTTGACATCCACCGAGAGAAAATAAAAAAGTATAAAAACCAAAGTTCTCATATTATTTGTATCGGAATCGAACGCTTGAAAATGAGACATTCTTGGTCAAACAGTAGGATGGGCGAGTCTAGTTTTTCAAAATGAAGCAAAGCATTTACTGACTGGATATTGATTCAAAGAAAAGCTATTCTATATGCGAGATTTCATTCAGGAGGAAGCATGAGGTCGATTTTATTTCTATGCTTAAGCTTTTTATTTTTTGTTTCTTGCGAAGATTCAGAACAGCAAGACCTTGCCGAGGCACAAGATTGCGTGAATACGAGCACGGGGCCAGCGGCATTAAGCTGTTTGTCTAAAATCAATGGACAGACACAAAGAGCCAACGCTTTAAGATGTGCTGCTTATTTTCGTTATCAAAACTTTACCACTTCAGAATTAGTTAATATTATCGACTTCTACTCAGATGATAGCAGTGCCTCTACTGATGACCTTGCGAGTGAGCTTGTTTTTGCAGGTTCTCCAGGATTAGAAACTAATACGCAAAGTGCAAAAGATTTATCTGATCTTACTCGCTCTGTGTGTGTATCTAGTGCTTCAGGTTCTAAGAGTCTTGATTTGGTTTCAGGGGTGGCAAACTTTGCGACAACTACAGCCAATATTTTAAATAATATTGATCCAGACTTTTCAATTATCGCTGACGGCTCAACGCCAGTCACCGCAGCACAAGATCAAGACTTAGGCAATATTGTCTTATCTATGGAGGCTTCTGCATGCGCTGACAGTAGTGAGGGGTTTTGCAATGATATTGATGCAATTCTTGCTGATTCTGCCTCGAGCAATCCAGAAGATGTGGGAGCAGCCCTAAGACGTTATCTTGACCCTTAGGGTGTAGAGTCGTCCTACTTTACGAAAAGGATTAAGACCTTGTGTGGGGCTTGCAAAGCAAGCCTTATCAAAAAATACAATTCTGTTTATTCTATAGATAAGGCATGATGCCTTTTAATACTTTAGTACAGGATGTGCTTATGCTTAGAACATGGATATTACTACTCTTAATAAGCAGTGTTTTATCGTGTAGTTCCAATCTACTTGAAGATTCGGCCAATACCGAGACCACAGAGGCTCAACTTTTTCAAGCAAGATTACACCTCAATGACCAAGAATGGGCAGAAGCAATAGCTGTCATCAACTCGCTGGATGCTTCTGTTATCGCAACTAGAGAGGCTCAAGATATCTTGGTCTCTGCCTATGCAGGCTTGTGTGGAATTGAGTTTATTGCCTTTGTTGATACAATAAGCAATGCAACGGGACTGCTTTATCCCCTCTTGCAACAAAGCTTTTTAAATTCAACACCAGCAACAATTAGCAATTGTGTGAACTCTGAATTTCAACTCAAAAATATAGACTCTTCTCTTGGAAGTACATCAACAAATTACTTAAAGTCGATCATCGTTGCTTTGGCTAAAATAGGAAATATTCTCAATGCAAATGCAGACCAAGACAATGATGGAGTTACAGATGTAGGCTTTGATGCTTGCGATACTGCAGATATTTCTGATGCTGATGTCAATGAACTGGTTACTGCTGTAGCAATCATAGCCACCAATACTGCCAATGCAGGTTCTTCAGCATTGTCAGATTATACCTCAGATATCACAGATCTATGCACTGAGATTGAAGCTGTCATTGGAGTAAATATTTGCTCTGTCACTGATACAGCGAATGTAACACCAGCAATGCGGACAGGTATGAGAAATGTAATACAAGAAGGACAATCGGTGGGTCTTGGTACTTGTACAGCTGTACCAAATTCACTTGCTCTTTGTTCGGTACCCCCCTTTGGATGTTGATGAGAGTTTTATTGCTAGTTTTTTTTTCAATTCCCTGTTTTGCCGATGAATTATTGGTTCGGGGAAGGTATGTGCGCGCTCTCGGTATGGGAAATGTTCACTCAATGTTTGCCGAGAACGAAAATGCCCTTATCTACAACCCGGCAGCATTGAGTCGCATTTCTGGTATCAACTTCACAATCATGGATCCAATGGGCGGTTTGAATGGGATCGATAAAATTGAAGAGTATTCCGATGCTTTAGATGCAGACAGCTATGTTGAAACCCTGAGAACTTTTTATGGAGAACAAGTTTACTTAGCAGGGGGTATGAAGTCTTCTTTTTTTACCAAACACTTTGCCGTATCTCTTTACGGTGACTCGGAAATGTCGATTTTCTTAGAAGATCCAGCATTTCCGACAATGAATGTTCGATATCAAATTGATTATGGTGTCAATTTTGGTTTTTCTTTTCCTTTATTTGAATTTTTAGAATTCGGTCTTGGAGCAAGAACGATCACTCGCCGGGGTGGTCAAGCTCCAATTGGAATCGATACTTTAGAGAGTTTGGATAATGATGATGTGGTAGAGGCGCTGGATTTAAGGGGTAACGGCTATGGCTTTGATGTCGGTTTTCTGTTTCAAGTCCCAACTGGAATGAAGCCATTGGTTTCTCTGGTATATCACAATGTCGGGGGGGTATCTTTTTCAGATGATACTGGAAATGGTGCTCCACCTTCGATACCAGCGTATATGGTTGCAGGTTTTGGAGTGGAGATTGATAGTACCTTGGTAACTATACGTCCTGGTTTTGAGTATACCCATATTAATTTTACCGAAGAACAAGATGGCAAAAAAATCAACTTAGGAGTTGAAATAGAGTTTCCCCTGTTTGAGCTACGAGCGGGGCTTCATCAAGGTTATTACACTTTAGGAGCAGGGGTTGATCTTAAATTTATACGAATTGATGCTGCGACCTATGGTGTTGAACTTGGAGAGTATCCGGGGCAGCTAGAAGATCGACGTTTTATGCTTCAGTTGACAATGGGTTTAGGATTTGACCTCGGTATGAACTTTCAGGGATTTGGCGGAATCAATCAAAAACGCTTAAAACAAAGACGCTAAGCCCTGTGACTTTACTTGCTTTCTTAAATCGATCAATCTGATCTATGTGTTAAAATTCTATAATAGTCCTAGTGATAAACGAAAAGACTTTCAAAAACTAAGTCCTTATAAAGATACAATTGTAGTTTCAGACCTACGTGCAAAAATGCAAATTCAAAAACTTTTTGTATCTCAATACCCAGTGCTTCCTGAAGAGTTTATTTACAGACCTAGTGATCTATGGAAAGAACTTGCCAGAAAATATTTGTCACGTTTTCAGCTTGTAGGAAAAGAATTTTTCACGAGTTATCTACGTTTAAAATTACAACAAGAGAATGAAGATTGGATGAAGAGACCAGGAGTTGCAAAATTGCTATTGCAATACTTAGATCAGTTTGGTCCCATTTTTGCAGAAGAAAGTCTGTTAGAAAAAATGATTGAATGGCTCGAGTTAAATCCAATCGCACGCATAAAGTGGGGAAAATGGTTTTTGCTCGCTCACAAAATGTGGGGAATCGCTCTAAAAGACAAATTGCTTTTACTAAGTTGGGTTCCAGCTATTTTAATAGAAGAGGAAGTAAAGTGGCATCGCAATCTAACAATTGATCTTGGTTGTGAAATTCGTTTTATTGAAGCCGAATTTTTCAAGAAAATATCGCCAGAACTCAATGTCATGCTGCCGAATAAAGCCTTTTTAAAGTCTTACAACAAAGAGTTTCAAGCCTATAAAGTCTTTGAGAACTTTCATTTTGAAGGAGAAGAGGTTTCTGCTCGAGCCAATTTGAAATTTTTGAGGTTCCCTTCCATGCTCTCCGAAGTCAAAGACTCAGTTTCTTGGTTAAGAGCTCAGTTAGAAGAAGGTATTTCAATTTCAGACCTGTGTCTTCTTGCCCCTGATATAGGAAGCTATTGGCCGATACTTTCTTACTATCTTAAAAAAGAGGGGATTCCCTATGAGAGGGCAGAAAAAGCAAATGTTATGAGCTTTCCTGAAATTCAACTGTGGCTGTCAGAGCTTAAGTATCGATGTTCTGAGTGGACCACTGGTGATTTAGAACAAATTTTATTTTACTCTGAAGATTTGTTGATTGAATCCGATCGATTTCAACAAGTTTATTCGAAAATTTTTGATGAGTTTGATCTATTGAGAGATAAAAAAGTACACAAATCTTTTCAGTCAAAAAAAGTTTTTGATTCTTCATTGAAACTACAAGTAAAAGAATTTATCCAAATTGCCTTGAGCTGTTTTCCTGAAAAAGAGAGTTTAGAACGCTTGAAAATTGTAATTGAAGAGCTTTTAAAAGACTCTCCATCTCATGTTCGATTGGATATCAAAGAGTGGTTCTTGTATTTGGAGCAGAAAACTTCAAAGTTAGAAGTGCAAATTGAAAAAGCAAAGTCTAATGCCCTTTTGTGTATTGATTTAAGCCAAATACAAAGCATAGATGCCAAGCACCTCTATGTTATGGGCGTCACTGAAGATGCTTTGAGATTTGATTTACAGAATCAGTTAAAAGTCAAAGATCGCTTTCAATTAGAAAATGAGTTGGGGATTATACTAGAAGCATCCGAGAAAAAGAATTTAGAGTATATTCTTTCTTTTAGTCTGCAAGAGGAGAAAAATTTTATTTTATCCTACCCAGAAAATGATTTTAATGGAAAAGTCTTAGCGCCAAGTGTGCTCTGGTTGCAATTTGCTCTCGAAAAATCACATTCAATTCATGAGTTCAATTTACCCCGCTTCAGTAGGCTAGATGAACTGCAAAGGCAGGGCATTGAGCAAATTTGTAGTGGCGACATGCTTGATAGAGTTTTAGTTGATTTTGGTGATAAAAGTCTTCCAAACTTTGTTCCTAAAAATCTTAAAAGATTTTCAGCATCACGTATTGAAGATTACATTCAATGCCCCTTTGTATTTGTAGCAAAAAGTTTGTTTCATTTATCTGATCTTCCAAATTTAGACATGGATATCGATCATCTATCTAGAGGTAAGATTTTGCATGCGCTTTTAGAGGAAGTAGTTCAAGAACCTTTTAGCTCAAAACTTTCACAAGAAAGAATATTAGAGATCTTAAATGCAATTCGTATTCGTGAAAAGATTGAGGTTCAAAGTGAGATTGTTTGGGATTCTATGTGTAGAAAGTATCAAGAAATTACCGAACAATTTTTAAATTTTGAGAAAGACTGGAGACAAAAATTTTCTTATCAGACAGTACAGAAAGAACATAAAATTCATGCTTTTTTTGACCCCTACCTCAAAAAGTTTTTACCAGAAAAAACGGAAGAATATCAGCTAGAATTTATAGCCTATATTGATCGAATAGACCGAGACAAAAAAGGAAATGTTCTAGTCTTTGACTACAAAAGTTCAAAAAATGATAAAATTGTTAACTTTCAGAAATGGCTAGAAAAATCCGTTTTACAATTAGCGATATATAGCCTTTTGATTGAAGATATTTTTTTAAATCAACATGAGGGTCGTTTTTTAGGTAGTCTCTACTACACGATAAAAAATTGGGATCGTGAAACGGGCCTGTTGGTGCAAAGAGATTCAGACTATCCATATAATAAAAAAAAGTCTGCTGTTGCAGAAGAGCAAACCTACAATCTATTGCAATTAGAAATTCGCGAAGAACTCACAAAGTGGGTTAAACTTATTTTATCTGGCCAGTTTGAACCGAAGCCTCTGGATAAGAAGAATTGCAAAAGTTGTAAGTGGAGAAAGTTATGTCGAGCCAGTCATCTCATTTGAATTCGAGTTTTATTCGGGCGGGTGCAGGAGCTGGAAAAACTCGAGCACTTACTGACGAGGTAATAAAAATTGTTTCATCTACGATGAAGCTGAAGAATCAATTTCCAAATATTGCAATTTGTACATTTACCGTCAAAGCAACTCAAGAATTGAAAGAGAGGCTCATTTTAGCTTCTTTAGATTCAGGCAATAAAGATATTTTTGAATACGTCTCTCAGGGCTCTCACCTGCATATATCAACGATTCATGGAATACTGAGTCGTTTTTTAAAGACTTATGGGCACGTAATTGAATTCGATACGGGCTTTCACATTATTGATGAGTCAGAAACTTTAAAAATCTCTGCCAAAGTACTCAGAAAAGTTTTAGAAGAAAACTCAAAGAATTCTTTGCTACTAAAAGACTTTGGGTTTCAAAATTTATTAGAGCTCTGTCTTAGTTACTATGAAGCCTCATTCATTGAAGAAAATTTGTCTTTACCGACCAAAGACATTTTATTGCAACAAATACATGAAAAAGAAATTCAAATCAAAGAGACCTGTCAGAAACTTTCACAGCAGATTCGTAATGGACTTCAAGCTGAGACTCAATCTAAATCAAAAGAGAATTGGTTGATTCTAGCAGATTCGTTTGAATCGATATCTAAATCCGACCATGTACTGCAAGAGATTGAAAAATCAGTTCTTAGAATTCAAAGATTTCCTACTTCTTCAAAAAAGTGGATTGGTTTTGAGGATCTTAGCCTGCAATCAAAAAATCTATGGGCAGATATTAAAAACTTTGTGAATGAACCTTCATACCAAACTGACTTCGTAGAAAAATTGAGTTCATTGAATCAGGAACTTTCTCTATGGATTGATCTTTTTGTTGATGAGCTCTACCAGTACAAAAAGAAGCAGGCAAAACTTTCGATTCAAGACTTGGAATTGTTTAGCTTAATGGCTATTCGTGAAAATCCACTACTTGCAGAGGCATTTTCTGAAGAATGGGATTTTTGGTTGATTGATGAATATCAAGATACAAGTCCTATACAAGTAAAGTTACTCAATGCTTTTATTGGTACTAACAAGTCCTTTGTCGTTGGGGACCCTCAGCAAAGTATTTATTTGTTTCGAGGAGCGAATCGTCAGGTTTTTTCTGATAGAGAAAGATGGAGCCATGATCAAGGTATTGAGATTCGTACTCTAATGAAGAATTATCGATCTTCAAAAGATCTTATGCATTTCATAAATCATTGTTTTAAACCCCTTGGCTTTGAAGAGATGGAAGCTTTTCAAGATAAAGGCAATGAAAAGAGTGTTGCTGAGTTTTTTCTTTGCGATTCAGAAGAGTCAGAGTATCTTGCTATTGCAGAAAGCGTTTTAGACCTTTTAAAGGCTGGAGTTGCTGCAGAAGAAATCTGTGTTCTGTCCCGAACCAACAAAGATCTCGAGAATTTGCATCAAATTTTAAAATCTCATAATATTCCTTCTCAGTTACATACTACTGCTGGCTTTGATGAGAAAAGAGAGATACTAGACTTAAAGTCTTTTTTGCTTTTTTTACTCAATCCGTATGATGATTTTAATTTGATGTGTCTTCTAAGGAGTCCATGGTTTTATGTTCGAGATGAAGAACTACAAAAATGGATTCAGAATAAAGATTCAAAAAGCTATTGGCATTACTTTAGTCAGTTAGATCATCCAGTTATAAAGGCATTGCTTGGTTACAAAGAGATGAGTCGCAATCTTGGTTATAGACATTGCCTTGTGCTTGCTATGGAAGAGCGTAAGTTTTTTGACAGCTTGAATGCATATGATAGTTCTGGTTTAGCAGAAGCCAATGTATGGAAGTGGATACATCAGTTCTCTATGAGAGAACACAGCCAAAGATTTCAAGTGCTTGATTGGTTGCGAAAAGATCATCAAGCGAATCTTTTAGAAGGAGAAAGTGAAGCTGTGTCTGCTCTAGAGCCAAAGAGAGTGCAATTGATGAGTATTCATAAATCAAAAGGCTTACAATTTTCTTATGTGTATTTGTTAAAGAGTCATGAGGCTCCCAATTTTACCAAGGTAATTCACAGTAAAATTTATAATGGTGAGTTCTATTATCGTATTGCTTATGGTGAAGAATCAAAGACACATGCCCCACTGGCTTTACAAGAAGCACAGAAGCGCCAAAAAAATGAAGAGCTAATGGAATCTGCCAGACTTCTTTATGTTGCAATGACTCGAGCGAAACAAAAGCTTCATTTTACATTTCAAGAGAACATTAAAAAAGACTCTTGGTTAGAGCTATTAGAACTTGATTTAAACCCGGGGCTACGTGAAAATAATTTTTTCCAATATCAAGTACACTACAAACATGACTTTGTGTTTGAGAGTAAGCTTTCTGTTGAAGCCAAACCAAAGCTCAGAGATTTTTGGTCTAAAACAGAGATTGAGACAGATCGTCTTTCAGTAAGTGAGCTTTTAGAATCATTTGAAACTCCTATTGAAGAAAAAGCAATTTCTGAACTTGAGTCAGAAGTTTTTGTGAAGTGGAAGGGTACTCAAAAGCATAAAGTTTTTGAATCCTTGATGTCTAAAGATTTTCAAGTAGAGAGTTTAGAGCCTGATGAGAAGGCAGCTGTTGATTTTATTTTTTCAATTCATAATCTTCCTATCCAAGAAATTTTTGCGAATGCAAGAGTAGAATGGGGTTTTCAGTTGAGAATGTCAGGTCAATGGCTGGAAGGTCAGATAGACCTGTGGTCTGAAACAGAGAGCGCGATATGGGTTATTGATTATAAAACAGGATCTATACGCTACAAAGATAAGGCCTTTCAACAACTCATGATTTACGCTTTCGCCATTGCTAGTTATAAAACGAATAAAAAGCCTATACGAATGCTTGCTCTGTATCCCTTTTCAGAAAAATATTTCTTAAAAACATTTGATCAAGAAGAGCTATTTGTTATTCTTCCTCAGTTCCAAACAGAAGTTCAAAACCAAAACCAATATAAAGAGCCACTCCAGGATTAAGTAAAAATCGCATTTCGCTACGGAATCTCATATCTCCTGCTACTCTCGCAAAGACTCCAAAGCCTGCATGCCCACCAAAGCTATCTTGACGTTCAAAGCCTTCAACATCATAGCGATTGAAGTCGGCACCTATATTGGCAAAAGCAGTGAAATCAGCTAATGGAACATCTTTTCTTAAACTAAAATGGAGGTTGATTAGGGTTACTCCCTTTTCATGAGTATGAAGTATGCCAAATTCATAGGCGCCATCGCCCTTTAAGTTTTGAATTGTAAGAAGTCCATTCCAGCTGGGTTGGATTTCAGTCACATTTTCAATCTGATCTGGAAGCAAAGGACCAGTTGTCGCTCCTAGACTAAAATCATAACTGGTACCAATGTTTTTCTCTTCGTTTCGTTGCTGTTGTCCCCATGTAGGGAAACCCAGAGCGAATATAGTGAAAAAGCAAACTAGGCGCATATTTTTATAGTAAGGGAGTATTGAGCATTTGCACAATAAGTTTTGCTTTTGTAAACTAGACTTTGTATGTACCAAAGAACCGAAGGCATCTTTCGTGGATGGAATGATTTTGAGCTTTTTTTCCAATCTTGGCTAGTTGAAAAGCCTGTAGGAAATATCATTGTTACTCATGGAATTAGTGAACATTCTGAGTGCTATGATCTTTTTGCTCAAAGAATGGAGGCTGCGAATTGGAATATTTTTTCTTGGGATCTTAGGGGGCATGGGCGTTCTGAGGGAAAAAGAGGAGTCATTTACAACTTCAAAGAATACACCCAAGACCTAGCTTTATTTTCAAAGTTTGTGCGCAAAGAATTTCCTTCCATTCCTTTGGTTTTACTCGGTCATTCATTGGGTGGTTTGGTTCAATTGGTTTGTGTTCTCAGTAACGAGGATTTAGATTATTCAGGGCAAATTATGAGTTCTCCTGCTTTGGGTATTTCTATGGAAGTAAGTCCTTTAAAAGAATCTTTAGCAAAAGCATTGATTCGTTTTTGGCCACAAGCAACACTAAGCAATGAAATTCCCTATCCCTATTTGACTCACGACCAGGATTTGGTTCGATCTTACGATCATGATCCTTTGAGGCATGATCGTATCAGTCCAAAGCTTTATTTTGAAATTCTCAATAGTATGGAATATGTCAAATCGAACTCAAAAAACTTGCAAAGACCTTTGCTTTTGCAGGTTTCTGGAAATGATAAAATAGTAGATACGAAATCGAGTGTGGATTGGTTTGAAACTTTATCTTTAAAAGATAAGAAATTATTTATTTATGATGAACTTTATCATGAAATTTATAATGAACTCGATCATGAAAAAGTCTATGAGGATTTGTACAAATGGTTGGGAGAGCATTTTGCTTAAACTCTGTTCTTTTTTATTATTTCTAAGTTCTTGCACCTTTATTCAAAAGAGCTTTTTAGAGAATGATGAGTTTTTAGAAAACTACAACCAAGAAATGCTCAAATACAGCTCCAAAGATCAAAAATATGCTGGTTTTGATACAATTTATCATGTGAGAGCTACTCTTTTGAATAGCAAGTTAAGAAAACTGCAAATGGAAAAAGCCAAAAAAGAGTTGCAGTATGATGATCGAGAAGTGAAAGAGGAAGAGAGGAATCTTTTACAAGATCTCTCTAACCGCACCAAAATTTTTGTCAGTTTTTACACTCCGAATACTAAAACCAAGCAGCTTACGAAAAAAGAGTCTCTTTGGCGCATATTTTTGGATGTAGATGGGAAGAGATATGTTGGTAGGGTGAGAAAAATAAAAGGCCCTAGCGCTCAAATTCGTTCAGAATATCCTGTACATAATATTTGGTCCAATCCCTATGAAATTAGCTTTGATGTTTCTACCTTTGAAGTTGACAAAAAGAAGGCTAGCTTAGTCATAACCGGTAAACTAGGAACCAGTAAGATTGAATTTCCAGCATTAAAGGCTTCAATTTAGATTTCGAATAATAGTATCTTCTAAGTGTTTCTCATGATTTTCAGGATAATCAATATTGAAATGAATACCAACCGAGTGTTTTCTTTTTAGAGCACAAGCAACTGTTAGTTTGGCAACAAGTGAAATATTTCGAAGCTC
The DNA here is from genome assembly GCA_964653235.1 of uncultured Pseudobdellovibrionaceae bacterium. Lineage (GTDB taxonomy): Bacteria > Bdellovibrionota > Bdellovibrionia > Bdellovibrionales > UBA840 > CAZZCP01. The sequence goes on from CAZZCP010000062.1 coordinate 11,885, forward strand.
TAAAATATCTCGGTGCATTTTAAAATCCCAATAGTACTCATAAATCTCAGATCGCAAAAAATCGAGTCTTTGTCGAGCTCGTTGCAATCTATTATCTGACCTAACAATTCCAACATAGTTCCACATTAAATTACGGATTTCATCCCAAAGATGCGAAATCACCCCAAGTTCGTCTTGATCATGTTTGCTTTGATAGCGCCAAGCCTGAATCTCTTGAGGATTAATTTCAACTCTAATGTCGTGTTTTAAAATCCATTCACTTACATTGTGGGCAGTTGCTGTACATTCTAAGAGAGAGTTGCTTGCCAGTCGATTTGCTCCATGAAAACCAGTACATGCAGTTTCTCCAATTGCATATAAGTTGGCCAAATCAGTTCGACCATTTAAATCGACATAAACTCCTCCGCACAGATAGTGAGCAGCAGGTACCACTGGGATGAGATCTTTCTCCATAAAAATTCCGAGACTCTCACATTGTTTGTAAATATCTGGAAAATGAGATTGCAAGAAATCTTTGTCTTTACTGCGAATATCAAGATAAACACAACTAGCACCCGAACTTTTCATTTCAGCATCGATGCCTCTTGCTACGATATCTCTTGGAGCAAGACTTCCCATTGGGTGGACCTTTTTCATAAAGGCCTCTTTATTGTGATTAACCAGTTCAGCGCCTTCACCTCGAAGAGCCTCTGTAATCAAAAAGTTTTTCACTTTGGGATGATGTAAGCAAGTAGGATGAAATTGTGTGAACTCCATATTGGCAACTCTACAGCCGGCACGAAAAGCTAAGGCAATACCATCGCCAGTTGCGCCCTCCCAATTCGAAGTATAGAGATATACTTTACCTGCACCACCGGTTGCTAAGATCGTATGATTTGCAGTGAAGACTTTCACTTGGCCCGTTTTAATATCAAAAACATAGGCACCTAAGCATCGGTTTTCACCTTTGGGTGGGGAGTTTAGATGTCTTGAAGTCAGCAGATCAATTACAAAGTGGTCTTGGTAAATCTCAATATTTTCGTGAGCCATAGCTTGCTTTAAGACACTCTTATGAATATCTCGACCTGTATGATCTTGAATATGCAAAACTCTACGGTGGCTGTGTCCTCCCTCTAAATTGAGATGTATACCTTCACCTTCCTTATCAAAGTTGACACCCCATTTTTGAAGATCTTGAATTCGTTTTGGAGCCTGTTCAACAAAGTCTTTAACAACATCTTTGCGATTTAAATAAGAACCAGCGGCTTCTGTATCTTTTTGGTGAGAGGCAAAGCTATCGCTATTTTCCATTACTGCCGATATACCGCCTTGTGCTAGCCAACTATTGCAGTAATCAAGATTGGATTTCGCCAATAAACATACTTTTTTGTGATCTGCTAGTTTGAGAGCGGCAGCAAGGCCAGCAAGGCCGGTTCCAATGACTAAAATTTCTGAACTTTTGTGCATAATCGCTCTAATATGTATTTTGCGGGAAGAAAATCATTTCGCATTGCGCTATTGGTCGAGCTGGCGTCTAGGATCTTTGTTTTAGTAATGGTAAAAATAGAATAAGTTCATAGACTTAGCTCTATGAATGAATTGAGGTGCATGGATGCGAATTCCCTTGTGGATGAAATTGATCTTTCTTTTTCTACTGGTTTTAAGTTCGGCAATGTATTTTGTTTTGCAAAATACAAATCAGGTATTTTATGACGATAAAAAATCCTTTGTTTTAGAGCTATCCAATAAGCTCTCTGCAAGTATAGGTAATCAACTTAAAGATCGACTTGAAAATTACCAAAACAAGATGGCGATTTTCACTAGCAATTATCAGTCATTAACACCAGTGCAAAAAAAGAGTCCTGAACTGAATGCGGTTCTCTTTCAACAATACTCCGAATTTGCAGCGATAGGTTTATTTGAGAAAAGTCCTCAAAACACTTGGCTAAGACAGTTTTTTAAAATCAACAGTAATTCAGAACTGGCTTCTTGGCCTCAAGATTATCTTGAAAAAAGCATTCGATCGATCGACTTAGAGATGCAGAACGAGCTATTTTCATTGAGTACTATTTATGACCCCAATAATCGCAGTTTTTTTCTGTTGAGGTTTCCTGTTGAAATGCAGGTTGCTAGCCAGACAAAAAGTGGTTTTAGTAAAAAATTCGTCATTCTTGGAGTGATTGAGAATCGGGTTTTTCAAGATTTAGTGAAGGATTACAAAGCAGCTCTAAATCAAATTTTTGTGGTAGATAAAAAAGGAAATGTTTACGTTCACCCTGAATCTAAATATATCGGCAAGAGTTTTGCAAAACACAGCGTAGTACAAGCTTTAATGGAAAGTGAAAATTTATCTGGTGCGGGTGATAGCTTTACCGATATCAATGGAGAAGCTATTTCAGCTAGTTATGTTCGAGTTGAGAATTCAAACCTCTATATTGTAACAACGACTCCTGTAAAAGAAGCTTTTCGAGCAGCAGATGAGCTTTGGTTTTCATTGGTTGTAATTGGTATTGCGGTTGTTTTGATTGGTTTGGTTTTATCTGTAATTTTTGCTCGTTTTATCACAAATCCACTTGCTCGTTTGCAGTCGGTTGCCAAGAAAATCGGTGAGGGCAAGTTTGATGTTGATATTGAAGTGGATTCAAAAGATGAAGTTGGCGATCTTGCAAAGAGTGTAAAGCAAATGGTGAGTGGACTGATTGAGCGGGATGAAAAATTAGATCAGTCCAAGCAAGCTTTGATTCAAAGTGAAAAAATGTCTGCCTTTGGGCAGATGAGTGCAGGTATTGCTCACGAGGTTAAAAACCCACTCGCAGGGATTCTGGGACATGCCCAACTTGCAAAGTCAAAAAGTCATGATGAAGCTATCATGAAGCATATCGAGTTTATTGAAAAAGAAACTCGTAGGACGAAAGATATCATTGAAAATTTAATGAAGTTTGCTCGTGCAGAGAAGTTAGAGCTTGAGCCAACCAATTTATTTGATACGGTTCACGGTGCTGTTGATTTGGTTGAGCATCAATTGGGGCTACAAGGTGTAAAGATTTTTCGACATATTGAGACAGTACCTGTGGTCATGGCGCAGTCCAATCAGATTCAACAAGTTTTACTGAATCTTATGATGAATGCAGGTCATGCAATGGAGAATTGCCCTCGTAAAGAGCTCCACATTCATTTACAAGAAGTCAACTCTAAGGTTCAGATTCGAATTGAAGATACAGGGTCAGGAATGCCACCTGAAGTGAAAGAAAGAATTTTTGAACCATTCTTTACTACGAAACCTGCGGGTAAAGGAACGGGACTCGGTCTTGCCGTCACAGTTGGTATTGTCAAAGACCATAATGCAGATATCTATGTTGAATCTGAAATGGGAGAGGGAACCATATTTTTTATTGATTTTGAAATAGCTTCTGAACAGTCTTTACCAGAGAGTTCTCGAAAAAAAGAAGTGGATGTGGCTCAAGAAAGTAATGTGCAAGAAGAGCCCGTAGTTTTTAACAGTGAAGTTGAAATTTCTGATGAGAATAATACAAAGACTCTCCATCAAGAGCCATTCGAAGAAAAGACTAAAAATGAGTCAATAATGGATAATAGCCGCGATTACTTGATGGATAAAAAGGCGACTACAAATAAGCCCAAGCCTAAAGATTTGCAAAAATTAGATGAAAATCAATCCGATGGGTTTAAAGTTAAAATTCGAAGACCTAAGGTGAAGTAAATTGGATATTAGAAACTATCGAAGTGAATTTACAATTTATGTGGCAGATGATGAGGAGAGTATACGCTCGATTCTTGATGAGGCTTTGACTGAGGCTGGTTACAATGTGAAAACCTATGAAGATGGTCAAAAATGCTGGGATGCTTTGCAAGCAGATCCTCCTCATGTGGTTTTAAGTGATATACGTATGCCTGGTTTAACAGGTATAGATCTGTTAGAAAAAATTCGAGAAATGAGTGATGATATTCAATTCATTGTTATGACTTCTCATGCAAGTTTAGACACAGCTCTGCAAGCCATTCGCTTGGGAGCCTATGATTATTTACACAAGCCTTTTGAAGATATAAACGATGTAATTGTGACTCTAGATCGAACTGTAGAAAAGCTCTATCTTGAATTTCAAAATGAGCAGCTTTTGGAAGAGTTAGACTCAAAAAATAAATCACTTGAGAGTTTAAACGCGCAAATTTCTAAAGAAAAAGAAGAAGTAGTATTGATCAATAAGTTTATGGCCGAGCTTGCTGTTAAAGATAGTATGGATCAAGTAATAGAATGCTTTTTAGAGCATACTTCAAATTTATTTCATAATGAAAAAGTACTATACTTTAAACATCTTCCTAGCTATCACACGCTTCTTTTGTATCGAGCCGCACAGCTCAATATCAAAGAATTTCGAGGTCTTGGTGTTGATCTTAAATCCCTCGACCAAAAAAGATATAATGAAATATTGCAAAAACCTGAGACATTACTTCCTTTACAACAAATGATTGGACAGGTTTTTCAAAAACAATTTTTTCAAGCAAGGGCAGTTCTATCTCAAGACCAAATTTTAGGAGTAGTGGTTGTTTTATCAAAAAATGAGGACATCTCACTTCAAAGAGTCTTTGAAAGTTTCTTTCAGGTTTTTCAAGTTTCTCATGATGGAGCCATTCTTAGAAAAAAAATGCATGAAATGGCAATTAAAGATCCATTGACCGGTTTGTATAACAGAAGGTACTTCAATGAGAAGTTAGATGAAGAAATCGCTAGATCTAGAAGAACTCATTATCCTGTTGGACTGATCTATTTGGATATTGATCATTTTAAAAAATACAATGATAACAATGGTCATCAAAATGGGGATAATCTTTTAAAGAGTATATCTGCGTTGATGCAAAAATCTTCTCGCAAAAGTGATATTGTCGCTCGCCTAGGAGGTGAGGAATTTAGTATTATTCTTCCCAATACAGACAAAATGGGTGCCGCAATTAAGGCAGAAAAATTAAGACGCTTGGTTGAGC
>CAZZCP010000063.1:0-16462 GCA_964653235.1 uncultured Pseudobdellovibrionaceae bacterium
TCAGAATCAGTGACAAATTTGATGGTATAGTCTTCGTGAGTTGCTTTGCGTTTCTTTTGATCTTTATAAAAAGGAATCTCAAGCTCTTGAATTTGCGGCATCACCTCTTCGGTGGTGTGGCTCAATGGTCCATGGCCAATATCGTGTAAAAGTGCAGCAAGCAGCGTACATTCACGCAGCCGCCACCTGTCGGTGGGCTTTGGAAATGGATAACCGCGAAAAACAGTATCGAAAATCATTCCTGCCAAGTGGCTAGTGCCGATCGAGTGAAGGTAGCGGTTGTGGGTTGCCCCCGGAAAGCTAAATTCGCCAAAGCCGAGTTGCTTGATAAAACGCAATCTTTGAAAAGCGGGGTGTTCAATCACTGCTTCGATATTGGGCGGAATTTCAATATTGCCATGAATCGGATCGCGTATTTCCATAGCCCCTCCCTCAGGAAGCTTTTTTTCAAAAGAGATGCGCTTTGTCAACTTATATGCATTGTATAAACTGCTCCCTTTTATTTCACTTCGGACGTCCGTCCGAGAGTAGATAAATACCTAAAATGTTTTGTATATTCTGTCCGAGAGTCTGAAGATTTTGGGGCATTTTCGGACATATATCCTAGGTCATTGAAATTAAAAAAGAGTCTGGTGAAAAAAGTGAAACAAAAGGGAGCAGCTAGTGCATTGTACTTGAGCTAAACAATGAAAGGAAAAGCTCGACTTTTCATTGAGCCGGGCTTCTGCTAATTTCTGTTCAGGAGTTTTTATGCAGCAATATTTAGATCTTATGCGACATATTATCAACCAAGGCACGGTCAAAGCCGATCGCACCGGAACTGGCACTGTAAGTGTCTTTGGCTACCAAATGCGGTTTTCACTAGGCGATGGCTTTCCACTTGTGACGACCAAAAAACTGCATGTGAAATCAATCATTCACGAACTATTGTGGTTTCTTAGCGGTGAAACCAATATCCAATATTTAAAAGACAATAAGGTTCGCATTTGGGATGAGTGGGCCGATGAAGAAGGAAATCTAGGTCCAGTTTATGGAGCACAATGGAGATCTTGGCCTACCTCTGATGGCAAAACTGTGGATCAAATCTCTCAATTGATAGAGAACATTCAAAACAATCCCGAATCTCGTCGTTTGATCGTGAGCGCCTGGAATGTGGGGGAGCTTGAAAAAATGGCTCTTCCCCCCTGTCACGCCTTCTTTCAGTTCTATGTGGCAGACAATAAATTATCTTGCCAGCTCTATCAAAGGTCGGCCGATGTTTTTTTAGGCGTACCATTCAATATTGCCAGCTACTCTCTTTTGACCATGATGATTGCTCAAGTTTGTAATCTTGAGTTGGGTGACTTTGTTCACACTCTAGGAGATGCGCACTTGTATTCAAATCATTTAGAGCAGGCTAAGACGCAGTTAAAAAGAAGCCCTCGGCCTCTTCCGCAGATGCGAATCAATCCTGAAGTTAAGAATATCTTTGATTTTAAATTCGAAGACTTTACTCTCGAGGGCTATGATCCGTATCCTCATATCAAAGCCGAGGTTGCAGTATGATAGTTTCGCAAATCGCAGCCGCCTCTGAAAACAATGTGATAGGCCGAAAGCTTGATCTACCCTGGCACATTCCAGAAGATTTGAAATTTTTTAAAGACACCACCAAGGGGCATATCATAATTCAGGGCCGAAAGACGCTCGAATCAGTGGGCTTCAAAGCACTGCCCCACCGGTTGAATATCTGTGTGACTCGGCAAACCGATCTTAAAGCCGACCCTGCGGTGGTGATTCTACCCAGTTTAGAAGAGGCGATTCGTTTTGCTGAATCTAAAATCGGGGAGTGGCCCGAAGAAGTTTTTATCATTGGGGGAGGCGAAATCTACGAGCAAGCTCTACCTTTTAGTGACAAGATTTATCTCACTAGAATTCATACAGAAATTGCCGATGGAGATGCTTTTTTTCCAGAGATACCTGCGGATTTTGAGTTGGTGCACGAGGACGCTCGTGATGGAGATCCCGCTTATACTTTTCAAACCTTTGAGCGAAAATAGCTTAAATCCGTGTCGATATTCTGATCAATTTTTTGTTTCAGACTGAGATTTTAAAAAAAAATCAATTGTCTCAAAAATAAACCGAATAGACCTTAGACTATGAGATGGAATGTATTTTTCTTAGTAATTTCGGCTTTTTCAATTTTGTTGTTTCAAAACTGCAATCGTATCGAATTGGCGCCATCAACAGTCGATCAGATCTCTTACTTCAATCTGAAGATTAAAAACTGCAGAGAAGAAGGTGTAGAGGGGGGAGAAATAGTGTCTGTTTTTGCGAGCAATCTTGCACTTCGAATTTACGAGAACCAACTCGAAGTCGATTCTGATAAAGACGGTTTGGTTGACCTTTTAGAAATTGACCCTGCTGTGAGTGATCGATTTGGTTTGAATCGCACACAAGAGGATACTGTTTCTGATGACTATCGAGATGCCATCGTTTTTCGTGCAGGAATTGATTTAGAGAATCAATACAATCTTGCATTTTGTGATACAGGGCTTGATGATACCGATCGGGATGGACTGCGTGACTGCGAAGAAGAGCTTCTCAATCTCAATCCACTTTTGCCTGACTCAGATAATGATGACATTACCGATTTTTTTGAGTTTCATATTGGTTTGAATCCTTTAAATGAACTCGATGCCAAGGCCAATACCGATTATGACTTAAAAAATAACTTTGAAGAGGTACAGGCTATGCAGCCTTGGGCCGATCAAAGAGCAACTTCAAATCGTCCTGTTCGCTATAGTGTTACTGCTCAAGATGAAAACTGCATTGATCTCTCTATTGAAGATCTACCTATATACAGACCCTTAAAGCAAAATATTATTTATGTTCATATTCTTGAAAAAGATTTGCAAGATCAGCAATATCTTCGAGTTTTAATTGGCGAAGTCAATACTCTCTTTATTGACGAAGCACAAGTATTGGTTGAGGCACCTGGAATCACCGAGTTCTTTGTTGAGCCTCTTGAAGAAGAGGAGAGAGAAGAATGAAAAAGTATTGGATCGCATTTGCTTCTCTTTTTATTTTGGTTGCATATCAAAATTGCAGTGATGTAAACTTAAGTGACCGACGTGCAAGCGTATCAGTTTTGACAGAACATCTAGGAATTGAATATTGCTCTGATAAATCTCTGCAAATTCGAACCAAATTGAAATTTATTTTTGTGGTCGATCGTAGTGGTTCGAATGAAGAAGAAATCATCTTCAACGATAATGGTGATCCGATTCATACTCGACCAGGAACCGATCCGGGTCCTGCGACAATCCCTACTTTTGTACGAAATCGTAGGTTTGATTCAATAAACAATTTTGTAAATGACTATGAAGAGAGCGAAGATATCTATTGGTCTTTTGTAGAGTTTGGTGATGCCGAAGATACCGAAGTTCCAGTAGGTGAGGATGCGGATGAGCCTGAGAATGTTTTTAACAATGATAAAGATCTTTTTATCAATGAAATTGTTGAAGTACGTAGAAATGAAGACGTAGACAATCAAGCAACCAATTACAGTAGAGCCATTGCAAAAATCTTTGATGTAATCAGTGATGACATTGAATTTGAAAGAGAGCAACCTGAGATTATTTCATCATCTTATGTTATTTTTTATTTGAGTGATGGCGTACCTAGAGTCAATGGGCAGTTGCAAGACAATGGCGATTTGGTGAATGGGGTAGAAGGGATATTGGATCTAAAAGATTCCAATCCGAATTTCGTCGACAGAATTCAGTTCAATACTCTTTATTATTTCAATCCTTTTGACCCTGTATCTGATGCTGGTTTCGAAAATGAGATCCGAGACCTACAACAACAAGCAAGTGCTCTGCTTGAAGAAATGGCTATTGAGGGAGAAGGATCTTTTATTCAAGTCAGTGCAGGACAAAATATTGACTTTAATCAATTTCAAATTCCAGAGAGAGTTCAAAGGTTTAATTTTCGCAACATTTGGATCGATAATGAATCTGTACTTTGGAAAGAAAATCGACTTTTGGTGGATAGTGATGAAGATCTACTTGCAGATGAAGATGAATTATTTTTTGGATCAGATCCAGATCGCATTGATTCGGACAACAATGGAGTTCGTGACGGTATTGAAATGATCTTATCTGGTAAGCCCTGCTTAGATGATGCTTGTGATCCTGCAAGGGCAGCCCCCTACAATCAATTGGGTGGAGATTGTGCCAATCTGGAAGGGGCAGATACTGCAAGTTTTCGAGACAAAGATAATGATGGTCTCAATGACTGTGAAGAAAAGCTCTTGGGCAGTGATATTGAAGACTTTGACTCAAATTCTGACTCTGTTCCTGACTACCTTGCTGTACGTTATGGAATGCCGTTTTTGAAAGGAAGCGGAAATATCTTAGATATTGATAGTGATTTGGATAGTCTTACCAACCGACAAGAGCTAGAGAGGCAATCACCTCTTTTCTTTAATAATTCACAAATTCCTGGGCTTGAATTGATGAGTGTTGCTGCTACACAAGAAGTGCGCTCTCCGCTTGAGACCTGTTACAACTACAGAGTTACAAATATGCCGATATCTAAAACTGAAAATCAAGTAAGAGTTTATGCCATTGAAGACTCACTTACAGTTACAAATAAAAAAATATTAAGAACAGCAGTTAAAATCTTTGGACCTGGAGCGATGAGCATTAGGGCCGATGAATTTGAATAGGGGAGAGTATGAAGTATTTAATAATAATAATTAGTATGAGTTTGTTGCTTATATCTTTTCAAAATTGCTCAAAGTCTGATGAGGCATCATCGACTCAGCAAGATCCAACAGATACGCAGACAGATGGTTTTATTGATAAAAGACCACAAATGCGATGCAATCTATTAAAACAAGACGGAACAATATTTATTGCGGTCAATAGTTCTCGAGTGAACTATGTGCCTGGATTGTTGATTCAAGAAGATGAATCATTTTCAATCGACTGTTCCAGTTCTAGAGACTATGAAGGTGCCCCTCTTGGCACAGATGCACTTTTTATGCTTAACAATTCTTCTTTAATCAATCAATCTCCATTGGTTAGTGGAAGTCTGCTTCCTGGTAAAGGTTTGAAAACTGTATTCATTGAACTCATAGATTTAGATGGCAATGCGATTTCAAGATCAGTTCAGTTTTTTCCGCAATGCAATGCTTTAAGTGGTGGAACAGGACCGCTTCAGATCACTCCAGGTATTCAAGTAAGCAATCACTCTCAAGATGGCTACTTTCAGTTTTCTTACACTGGCACAGTTTCGGGTGGAAATCCAGCTGTAGATGATGACGGAAATGAAACCTACTACTACGCTTGGGACTTTAATGGTGATGGAACTTTAGATCGGCAAAGGGATACCAATCGGAATTGGAACCTCTGGTCTGATGAGCCGAATGCCGAAGCGGTTTATAGTATGTTCTCTGAAAATCGAGAGGTTCTACTTTATGTTTATGATGAGTGCCAGAATTTTCAGGTTATATCTGAGACTAAGAACTTTGTTCATCCAAGTCCAGGTCCTGAACCACAGTTTTTTATTTATGGAGATCTCAGTGCTAGAAACTCCGCAGAGGCAAACAAACAAACGGATGTCGCTCTTCGTGCAATTCAAGCTCTAAATCCTCCAGATAGAGTACGTGACCATGTACGCTGCTCTTATACTCAAAGAGGAGGGATTGGTCGGTTTTCAATAGAAGCTAGAAACTCCTATGGCAATCCTGATGATGATGTTCATCGACACTCACTGAGTTTTGATATTCGTAACATTGCAGATGATGGAAGCGATGGCCAAGTTTTTAATCAAGTTATCGATGTGGATGAAATGGTCTACCGAGTTTCAGGAAGTCCAGATGGACTGCAAGCCTATGACTACAGTCAGCCATCGACTGCTATCTGCTCAACTCATCTTGAAATTATCAGGACAACTTCTTTAATTCCATGTGCAGCCTCAGGTGGTGAGGTAGAGTCAGTGGTTATGATTTTTCGAGGAAGAGATCATAACTGTTCTCAATTAACAAAGAGTAGTAAACCAGATGTTCAGTACCAAGATGGCAGCTTTTATTGTGAGATTTCTACTTCGGATGCATGTACTGGCGGAGGCGGTGGAGGTGGCGGTACTCCTCCTCCTAAAAATTAAAAATCAAAGATCAGTTTTCGATATTCGATCAGACTTTGTTTGTACTGCCAAAGAGATTCTAGCCACTCTATATTGGCTTTGGCAGTATTCATTTCACGAGCATTTAAGACAAAGAGGTCGCTACCACCATTGAGGAATCTTTTATTTTCAGCATCTTCCACCTTTTTAGCCAATTCAAATGCCTGATAATGGTTCATGGTAATTTCTTTTAAAGCCTTTAGTTTAATAAAAATTTGGTCAATTTTCATAAGCGTTTTTTCTTGATATAGCCTTTGTCGATTTTTAAGTGCGTTCTTTTCGGCATCTAGAGAAGAAAGAGAGCCTCGTCCTTTTCGCTGCTCAATCGGAATTTCTACATTGAGCATAATTCTATGCTCAGCTCCCTGAAGTCTTGAATCAACAAATCGGTTTTCTCCCGTATCTTCTGAATATTTATAGTCGACCTTGAGCTCAGGTAAAATTAAGTTCTCTGCCTGCTCTGATTGAAGAGAGTTTCTTACAAGTTCATTTTTTAATTTTTCTAGCTCTGGTTGTAGTTGCAAGATTCGAATACGATCTTTTTCTTTAATTGGATAGTCTAAGAGTTTTTCAGGATCTGCAAGAGGCATCAAATTCTCAATCGCAGGAGCGATCATGTTTCCCTCAGTGTTTCGCCAAAAAAGCGAAACGGCAAGAGCTGCAACATCAAATTTTTGCAGGGCCTTTTGATACTCAGCCTTTCTCATAAGAATAATCTGCTCATTCTCAAGCACGCCAATTTTGGGATAGGAGCCAGCTTTTTGTCTCGCTATCAATGCTTTTTGTCGGTTCATTGCCAGTTCGAGCTGAGTTTTATAAACCTTTAAGGTATTGCCCATTAAAAACCAATTCCAGTAAATCAGTGCAGCTTCGGCTTGGATATCGACTTGAATCTGCCTTTGATTTTGCTGAGCTTGCTCTTGATCAATACGTGCATTTTCGACATCAAAGCGAAACTCATCCATAGCTCGGTTTCTCAACAGATTAAAAGCAACTTTAAAGTTCCACTCACCATCATCTAGAGTTGAATTGAATTCTTCATATTTTGGAAATTCTTGATCTGAAAGCCGGTATCCTGTCGATACTTTGAGTCCTAGAGGAGAAAACCTTCTCTCGAGTGCGACTTCATTGGCCTCTGCATCTTCATAAGGGCCACTGGTTCTCTGATCTCTACGAGCTACCAATTTTGAGTCAAAGATACCACGAGCAGATCGAGCTTTTTGAATTTTGGCCTCTACTTTAAAAGCCTCTTCCAAAATTTTAGGAAAGTAGAGTTTTGTGGACTCAAGGATCATATCTTCAGTAAGGTATTTGGTGGATGCTTGGGAGAGACTTGTGAAGAGAAGTCCTAAAACAAGGAACAACTTCATTTTCCACCTTTAGCCTTAACAGGTTTTTGCCCCAAGCTACGATCTTTTTCTGAAATCGTTCTTTCAGCAGGAAAGCCGTTGAATCGTCTCCAAAGTTCATATCCCAGTTGTACCCTTTCTAGAATCACCCAGCCTTTTACTCTTGTACCTTGTCGAAGGCGATCAATATTTTGCCAAGAATCTAAAGGATCTGGTTTTAAAAGTACCCGAAATTGACCTTTGTCATTTGCAATGGAATCGACAGCTACAACTCGGGCATCAAAGGTTCCAGCGGCAAGATCGGGCCAGCCATTAAATTGCAGCGCAGGCCAACCTTCAAATTGGAGTCTTGCTGATCTTCCTTTAAAAATAAGAGGTAAGTCATTTCCATCAACAAAGATTTCAGCCCCAATGTCTTTGGCATCGGGAACAAGTATTACAAGAGGGTCGCCCTCTTTCACTCGAACCGATCCGGCACCCGTTAGAATTCGCGATATAAAACCATCTTTCGGTGCTTTGACAAATTGAAAGTCTTGTCGAGCGGCTTTGGTTTCTGCACTTGCAAGGCTTGAACGGGCGGCAGCTAAGCTGGCCTCGAGTTTTTTGAGTTCAATTTCTGCTTTTTCATAATCTAGTCGAGAGCTGATACCCTGAAGAAAAAGTTGTTTTTGCCTTTTAAAGTTCAATTCACCTGTCTCTGCTGCTTTCTTGGCTGCTTCATATTTTTGCTGAGCCGCATTTCTTTCTATCTCTAATCTATCTAGAAGAAAAGGATCATTATCGATAATTCGAACAATCTCTTGGCCCTCTTTTACCTGATCTCCCTCTTCAATATACCACTTATCAACACGGCCACTAACTAAACTATGTATCTCTTGGATTCTTTCTTCGGGCACAAAAGAAATAATTCGACCTTGCCCTGCCGAGGTTTGCCACCAAGGGATGATAACTAAACTTAAGAATAAAACAGCAAAAAAATAAAGAAAACCATAACTAAGGGATTGAATGATTTTGGGTGATTTAATCAAGCGTGTACTAGTGAAGTAATTCAAGTCTTTGTCTGCATTCAATTTCATAATTCAGACTCCATGGATTTTTTCTCGATGAGGTTATTGATTATGAACTTAGATTTGTCTAAACCTGGTAGCTCATTGCTGAAAAAACAAATCAATTGAATCTGGTAGCGGTTCATTACATTTTCGACAAGATGATTGAAAAAGGCTCCTCCCAAATCTTGATACACATCCCCCAATACAATGGCACGAGGGCGGTAGAGAATCGCTCTTAATAAGTGAATTTTTAAAACTTCAGGCCATAAAAGATTCGAATTGTCATCGAGCACGATTTCGTCTAATCCCCCGGAGAGTCTCTCTATACAAGTCTTGAGTTTCATAAGTTCAATCAGTTCAATCAACTCTTGATCAGAGTCTAAAGTGCCGCCAAAACAAAAGTTTTCTCTTAGACTGGTACGAAAGAGTTTGGGCTTTTCTAAAATCTGGATTCTCTTTAAAACATATTCCGAACTCAATCTTTCGATATCTTGACCTTCAATTAGTAAATAGCCGGAACACTGTGGTTTGATTTGATGAATACGATCGAAGAGCAAATGAATCAATTCCAGATCTGCTGAGTAATAAACCGTATGGGCATTGAGTGGAACTTTAAAGTTAATATCAGAATTATGAAAGCGCATGTCCTTGACTTCAAGAATGGCTGCGCCCTCGGGGCTATCGGGATCACTTCCCTCATCTTGTTCAACTTCGATAAAGAAATTCAGTTTTCTAAGTGAGGCAGTCAGATCGTAGAAACCCTCCAGTAACTCTCCTGAAGTTCTTAAACCCCAAAGAATACCCGATACAATAATTTCAGCGGCAACCAATTGGCCTAAACTCAATTGTTCAATAAAAACCAAATAGCCGCCAATTCCAAGTAATAATGCACTCAAAAGGCCATGTACAAAAACCAAAAGACTGGATTGGGTAAAAACCGTTCTAAAGTGCTGGTCTCGGGCCCTTAGGTAGCCAATGAGCTTTTGATCTAAATTTTTATAAGATCTTTGTTTTGCAGAAATATGGCGAAAATCTTGAGTGTCTTTGGCAATCTCTTCGAGCCAATCAGCAATCACGTATTTGCTACTCGATTCGACATAGGCTGATTTTACTGCTTTCTCAGAAAAGTTTTTCCAAACAAAATAAAGTGAACCAATCAAAAGGAGATCAAAAATAATGAAAAGGGGGTGATAGATTGCCAAGACAACTAAACCTACAAGTGTTTGTAAGGCGAGAGTCGATCCGCTAATCATCAACTTAGCTACGGTGTTTTGAATTACCGGAATCTCAAAAAAGCGATTGATCACACTAGCTGAATTCACATTTCGCCAGATACTAGGTTTGGAGTTGAGCATTCGAGTTGCCATAATTGCAGAAATATTGGTAAGTATTCGTCGTTTTAAAAACTCGGCAAGCCAAACTTGTACGAGATACAAAACACCCGAGAGAATTAAAAGCCCAAAAGTCACAAGGACTGCAGTAAAAATGGGATAAAACAAAGAGCCAATAATCAATTGGTTGATTAGAATTTGAATCGAAAAAGGGACGGCAAGAGCGACTAAACTTACACTTACGCTGTACATGATTATGATGATTGCGTAAGATTTTTCTTTGCGTAGAAGTTGAAAAAAGTCTGACCAAGCCATGAAGTTCACCCGTTGTTCTACTAAATTATACAATAAGCTTTTCAGCCTCTCAAAGGGACATAGGGATAACCTATAAAGCTTAATAAAACTAGTCTTTACTCACGGGATTTAGGCTAGATCAAAGTCGAAGTTTCGAGTAAGTAATTTTAAATTGATGATTTCAAGCTTCTTGCGCTCTGTTCCATGTAAACTGCTCCCTTTTGTTTCACTTCGGATGTCCGTCCGTAGGGAATAAGTATTTAAAATGTTAAGTGTATTCTTTCCGATACACATTAAATTTTAATGCATTCTCGGACCAGCTTTCCAAGTCATTGAAAGTGCGATTCAAAAGTAGGAGAAAAGTGAAACAAAGGGGAGCAGCTAAAAAAGTTTAACTCATCTACCTCTGCCTAACTTATGATCGGCTGTATCTTGGATCGACATGATTTCAAAATTAAACCAATAAGATCAATACTTTAGGCATAGTATGTTGGCATCTTTTTTGCCGATATTAGTACTGTCATATATGCATTGAGGTAGTTCTTGAAAAAGTATTTTCAAGTATGGTTTTTTTTGTGCTGTTTCCATATTCATTGGAAGCAGGTGAACTTGTTGATTTTCTTCAAGATAAAAAAAACTATGTCAATCATTCAGCAGAGATCCGATCTTATATCACCGAGTATGAACGAGCAAATTCATCCTCTAATCTAAGTTCAAAAGACTTTCGAAAAACCAAAGAGGGCCGTGCCTATTGGAAAACCAAAAATTTTCTTTTTTTAGAGCAAAGATTAGGAATGTGCCGAGCCGAGCTGGAAGACACTCGAGTGATCGATAGTGTTTTAAACCTTGCATCGAGTGATGAAATTTACCAAGACACTTGTTTGAGCGAAGGAAGAGTCAGCAACACTATTGCTGAGGTAGGTCAGATTTTAAAAATTTCAATGGGGGAGGATGACTCAAGTCGCATACCCGCCTCAGATCGACTCTTAAAAACGACCAATAATACGGCTTTAACCGATAGCATTTACAGCTTACTCCTATATGAAATGTAGTACAATGGCAAAGACAAAATTACTGATCAAGAAATTCAAAGTCTAGTCGGTGAGTCTTGCAGTACCGGCAGGGGCAGAAATAAGAGAGATTTATGTAGTGATGCAAGTCGAAGAAAATTAAATCAAATCGCACAAAGAGTAATGATCTCTTTGAATGCTAAGAAAAAAAGAAAAGTTAGAAGTATAGAGCAACTTCAAGCAGCGGGTCCTAATGAAATCTTGATCTACTCTCCTGATTTTATACAAGAAGACTTAAATCGCAGAATTGAAAGAATCAACTCTCGTATTGATGATATTAATAGCTATCAAGCCACTGCCTATCAAGACTATGTCGAGGCATCCAAGTCATTTCAGCGAGTAGGTAGAGGAGCTGCCAATCAAAGAAGTCGATTGGAAAGATCTAGAGAAGCAGCAGCCAATCAAGAGATCGACAAAAAACTTCGCGCCTATCACAACAGCTTAGATGAAGAATCTCGTTGGGGCGCTGGTAACTTGTTGGTTACCGATGCCCTTTACAATCATGGCTCTGGTGAGCCACGTAAGTGGCAAAACTGGAGTAAACCATTGGAGAAGCATCCACTCGTTAGCGGTATCAAAGCACGAGAAGCCGTACGAGAAAGTTTAACGCGCACCAAAGATCAAATTCGAAGTTTGGTGCAAATGGATCAAGATGTTCAATCAGGGAAAAATAAAGAAAAGCATTTAAAAACTCTGGTAAAAACCAATCCTCTGGCGGTCGCAAAGATACTCATGCGTCAGCCGCAACTCGCAGGTCAAATTTGTAGAATTGCAAAAGCGATTCAAGCCGACCAACAGAGAAATGAAAATATTGAAAGGGTTTTTATGGTTGCTGGGGTTGGAGCTATGGTTGCCTTTGCCCAACCTGCCGGACTTTCTGTAGCTGAAGGGGTTTATCTTGGTTCTCAGACAAGAGATTTGCAAAGGGAGACCCAATCTACAATCAATGCCTTTCTTGCAAGAACCGGAGGGCAGCAGGGAGCCGCGGCCTCGAGACAAGCTAGAGAAGCTCTGGAAGAAAAGAGCTCAGAACTCGCTACTTTTTTTGGTTTTGCTGCAGTAGATCTAATTGGCGTGATTCCTGCCAGCGAATTGGGTCAAGCGACAAGAAGAGTTCGAGATCTTGAAAGACTTCAGGGGCGATTTCAAAACAAACCAAGATTTTTAAATAAAATAGAAGACTTAAAAGCAGTCCATGGCACAGAGTACTCAGGACAGGTTCTCTTTGATATCGCCAATCTTAGTTCTGACTATCAATCACGGTTCGTAGATGCTTAGTCGGAGAGCAATACCAGCCTAAAACAGTTTTTAGAAAATGAGTTAAAAAATGCATCAAATCTCTCAAAAAGTGACCAAAACTCTTTAAAAAGAATGTATCTTCTTTTTTATCAAAATCGAAATCAAAATTCACGACTAGGCGAAGTGGCTCGAAAAGTTAGGGCAAGAACTTTGCTTGAATCTTATTACCTGAATGCTAGTAAACAAGAACTCGATTCAATGGTGGATGCGGTTTGGAAGGCGCATGATTCTCATGGAAAAAAAGTTGGAGAGCTCAGTAGTGCTGAATTGGCGAAATTGAATCGCATCTTAAGAGATGGCGGAGTGAGAAGTTCTGTTGCTCGGCGAGAGATTATTGAGCAGGGTCTTGCCGGTAATCCGAATGATGATCCTTTGGCTGGTATCAGCGATGAAATTCGAGAAATTCTTGGCAGTGATTTAAGCCCAGAAGAGGCCAAAAATTTTGCAGAAATACTAGATCGAGATTTTGCCCCTGAACGATCATCGGTTCAAACGAGTGAAGATACTGCCGCACAAAGGACTTTTGAAGAAATGTTGGATAAAGATTTTGCCCCTAAACGATCTGCGGCTCAAGCTAGTGGAGATGCTGTAGATGAAGATATTCTCGATCAGATCGGCGGAGACTTTCAAGCCCGAGTGCGAAGGTCTGATCCAGTTCGGGTAAAGGCAGATGAAAATTACAGGCGAAGAGTTGCCGACCCTTTTGAGCGTGAATTGGTAGAGCCTGGGAGCCCAGAGTTCGGGCAGAATCTATTGCAAAGCCGACGTGAATTGGGTCGTGATATTGGAGAATTTGAATTTGTACGTAGCCAAGAAGAAATTTTAAAAGACAATCTGACTACAACAGAACAACGTAAGTTTGAAGAGATGCTTGATCGAACCGCAAAAACTCCAGAGCAAAGGGCTGAATTCTTTGTGCAAGAGTTGGCAGAAAGGGCATTGGTCAATCCCAATTATCAAGAAATCAAAGAAATTGATCGAAAACTCATATATATGAAAGCAAATGGAGACGATCTCACTCGAGACCCCGAAGCGGTTCGACTTATACAGAGAAGAGATCAACTCTCTTATCCTTATGATCCTTTGAGCAGTAGTGAAATTGAACTTTTTGATGCCTTGGCAGAGATTCCTAAAGATGCTGTCGAATTGTCTAGAGAGCAAGAACAAAAGCTGCGGCAAGCTCGAAGAATCAAAGACCAGAAAAAAGGACGTATCAATCAAGAAGATGCAGAGAAATTCCAAACCTTGATAGATTTGCCCAAAAGAATCACTCGAAATCGAAGAGATAGGGCCGACACGATTCAACGAAAAGTGAAAAATTCAGATATTAGTATTAGAGGTTTTACCCGAGAAGAGCGCTCTCCCATAAATAGGTTCTTTGGTCGTAATGAGAAAGCATCCCAAATAGAAAAATTATTGAGAAACGAGGATCCTGGAGCGATTGTAGATGGAGATGAATGGGAGCTTCTAATAAGTTCAAGACCCGCCAGAGAAGGTATTTTTACTAACCGCCGACGCCAGATGGAACAAGATCCGAACCTTCGCCGAGTTTTAGAGAGATTGGATCAGTTCGTCGATTTTTACTACTACTCTACGAGATAGCTTTTCTAAGTCTAGCCGCACAACCAAAGCCCAGTTTTTCTCATTTTGTATCAAGATTCATTTTGAGACGTCGATGAGAAGTTGTGAATCAAAATGGTTCACCTCGAAGTCAAGGAAGGCTTCGGGAAACTCTCAAGGAGGAGGATGCAATGGGATTGCGAATAAACACCAACGTATCTTCGCTAAACTCACAGAGAAATCTGTTTGGGACGAAGCTTAGGTTGGATAAAAGTTTAGAGAGATTATCCTCTGGTTATCGCATCAATCGCGCAGGCGATGATGCAGCCGGATTGGCGATCTCCGAAAACTTAAGAGCGCAAGTCCGAGGGCTAAAACAAGCCTCGAGAAATGCGCAAGATGGGATCTCTTTGGTGCAAGTTGCTGAAGGTGGTCTCAACGAAGTATCAAGTATATTGATACGGTTAAGAGAACTCGCTGTGCAAGCAGCATCGGATACAATAGGTCCGGTAGAAAGGCAGTTTTTGAACGTGGAATACGATCAGTTGATATCAGAAGTAGATAGAATCGCTGACTCGACCGAGTTTAACGGAACTGCTTTATTAAGTGGTACAGGTGCCATCTTAGACTTTCAAGTAGGAACGCGAAATGATCCTACACTTGATAGATTGTCTTTTGATGCCTCAAAAGCAGATGCAAATAGTGCCGCTCTCGGGATTAACCTGACGAGTGTTGCCGACAAAGCCTCAGCTCAGAACTCACTTGCGGCTATAGATAGTTCGATTACAAGTGTATCTGCGATGAGAGCGGATTTTGGTGCGATCCAAAACCGTATGCAATCGACCATTAACAACTTGCAAATTGCAATTGAAAACCTATCTGCTGCCAACTCGCGCATTCGTGATGTCGATGTCGCCGAAGAAACAGCAGAATTGACAAGAAATAACGTGTTACTACAGGCGGGTACGTCGGTATTAGCACAAGCGAATCAGTCCACCAACGTGGCGCTTTCACTCTTGAACCGTACGTTCCAAGGATAAGTTAATCCTTTTAACGAAAATGGTTCATGATCTTTGACTCCAGGGGAGGAAGGAATCCTCTAGCCCCGAGCAAAGTGAGTGTGGGCGTGCAGTAAGTGACTGTATAGCTCTGACTCGTAAAATAATGTTTCCTGCAACCGGATGGGTGTGCCTGATAGGGCATGCCATCCACCTAAAAAAAGCGGGTCACAAAAAATGCAGAAGTAAAAAGCTTCTTGCTATTTTTCTCTTTCTTTTGTTCCTACTTAAAATTTTATATTTTTCTGGACTCTAGGAAATTCTTTCCGTTGTCGATCAGTATAGCGAGAGCAATGTATGGCTTTCAGTAAAGCACTTGCAAACTATCAATGGGTGAGAGTGATGTGAGAGCTTTATAATCCAAAGTTACACGATGTAACTTTAAGCCAATTGGGATGGCTACAAATCAAGGAGGATTTGCGATGCAAGGAGGATAATCATGGGATTGAGAATTAGAACGAACGTAGCTTCGGTCAATGCCCAAAGAAATCTAAAGTCATCGGGACGCTTGATGGACAAATCCCTAGCTCGATTGAGCTCAGGATTTCGAATCAACCAAGCAGCAGATGATGCAGCCGGTTTGGCAATCAGTGAAAACCTTAGAGGACAAATTCGCGGATTGGGTCAAGCCAACAGAAACGCACAAGATGGAATTTCGCTTGTGCAGGTAGCAGAAGGTGGTCTCAACGAGATTTCAACGATGTTAATTCGTTTAAGAGAGCTCGCGATTCAGTCTGCTTCAGACACAATTGGAGATACAGAACGCAAGTTTATTGATGTTGAGTATCAACAATTGAAGTCAGAGATTCAAAGGGTTTCAGAGGTAACTGTATTTAACGGTCGTGACCTCTTAAATGGAACCGGAGGAATCATGGACATCCAAATTGGATTGAACAATGATCCCTTCAAAGACAGAATCTCTTTCAATACTGCGGCTGCAAATTCAACTTTAGAAGCATTGGGTATTGTGGCAGAAACCGTCGGCACAAAAGTAGGAGCACAAACGAGTATTCAGCGTGTTGATGATGCCATTGTTTCTGTAAATGCAATGAGAGCGAATTTTGGTGCACTTCAAAATAGATTAACTTCAACCATGACGAATTTAGATATTTATCATGAGAACTTAAGTGCAGCGAATTCGAGAATCAGAGATACCGATATTGCCAAAGAAACTGCAGAGCTCACTCGCTCGCAAGTACTAAGACAATCAGGTATGGCGGTTCTAAAACAAGCCAATCAAGTATCGAATATGGCTTTGACTCTACTGCAATAAAATCAATGGAG
>CAZZCP010000064.1:0-14970 GCA_964653235.1 uncultured Pseudobdellovibrionaceae bacterium
ATCGAGAAGCCAGCATACTAATGACTCTACTGTGTGCATAGGCAGAAAAGCCTAGCCCACCATGGTCTTTGGGAATGATCATACCCAAAAACTTTTCTTTTTTCATATAATCCCATGCAGCTTTGGGAAGTTCGCGATTCACTGTAACTTCCCAATCATTTACCAGCTCACAAAGTTTTTCACATTGATTGTCTAGAAAAGCTTGTTCTTCGGCAGTGAGCTTACCACTAGGTTCATTGAGAATTTTCTTAAAGTCAGGTTTGCCAGAAAACAAATCTGCTTCTACCCAAACAGCTCCCGCTTCAAGTGCCGCTCTTTCTGTGTCAGAAATAGCTGGTACAGCGCCAGAGGCTTTTAAGATTTTCATAATCGGTCCCGAAATGAGAGCCGCTCGTAGTGGTGCTACCAAGGTAAAGAGGGCAACAACACCAAAGACCGCCATTAGCCATAGAGGCGCAGAAAAGCCGACCAGGATAACAGCTAAAGATAAGATCCACAAAAATGCCGGTGCACCTGTGTATCCGATAATCATTATTAGAGCTACAGATCCAAGAATCGCCGGCAAGCCAAGCTCATTCAAAAATCCGTAAGCGGGTCCTAAAATTTCCACTTTGTACTCCTTTGTTTATTAAGTTCTACTCTTCTATAAAATCAAAAAAACGCAAAAATAGCAATTAGTTAGCATCTCAATTCTCAAATCGACGCAGCTCATTTTGCAAAAGATTTGCACACTTAAGTCTATAAATGCTTAAAATCACTTTATTTTTTTAAATTAAAACACTTTGTACTTTATGTTTGATCTTTTCTGTACCGTATTGTACATATAACTACTGACAAAAAGTCCCAAATCTTAAAATCTGCTTACAAACTACTTCGCCTAAAGGGAGTGAACGGCACAGGTTTAAATGAGATTCTCAACTCTTCTAAGGCTGGAAAAAGTCAACTCTATCATTATTTTGGAAGCAAACAGAACTTGATACGCGAAGTTTTGCACCTTTATGCAGAAAAAGTCTTTCAAGAGACAGATCGCTTTATGACAACAATTGAAAGCCTGGATGAATTTGAAAAGCTGATTGATGGAATCACCCGCCTAAGCCAGTCGGATGGCCATATAGTAGGCTGCCTGGCCGGCTCAATAGCTGCTGAATTGGCGCCACAAGAAGAAGTCATTCGATTGGACATTGTGCACATCTTTGAGCGCTGGAAAAACCTATTTAGTAAAGGCTTAGTTCGCTTACAGGCAAAGTCCATCCTCGACAGCCAAGTCAACACCGAATACCTTGCCGAACATTTTTTAATTGCCACTCAAGGAGCAATGCTCATGGCTAAAACCATGAAAGACACCCGAGTGATTGATCGAGATATGCGAAAAGCCATTCAATATCTTTGCTCTTTTGCAACGAGCTCTGTACCATCTGCTACAGGATAACTTATACCATTTGGTTCATTTTTCATTTTCATAAATACTGCGGCTTGATTTCTTGATAAATACTTACAAAACTCTATCACGTATTCAATTTCTGGAGGTTCTATGAAACTACTCTTATCAATTCTTTTCTTTTTTACTTTTGCTCAAGCGGCTAAACACGATGGGGTTGAAATGCCCGATGAAATTACTCTTGAAGGAAAAAAACTTGTTCTAAATGGTCAGGGAACTCGAAAAGCAAGACTTGTTATTAAAGTATACGTGGGCGGCTTGTATTTAGAGAAGAAGTCGAGTGATGAAAAAGAAATATTAGAAAGTGATCAATTCAAAGAAATACGCTTAGGTTTTAAAATGACAGTTAAAAAAGACAGTCTAACCGATGCCTGGAGAAAAGCGGTGAGCAACAATACTTCTGCCGAAGAATTTGGCAAGGTAAAGAAAAGCTTAGCTACATTAAATTCGAAAATGAAAAAGATGAAAAAAGGCAAAACCATGCAGTTTCAGTTTTTTAACGGAAAAACTAGGTTGCTATACGATGATAAAGAAGAAATTGTCATAGAAGATGCTTTATTTGCTAAGGTTCTACCTAGAGTCTTTTTACAAAACCCGCCGAATACGGCTTTAAAAACAGGTATGCTTGGACAAAAATAAAGAAATCGCTGCGTATTTTCAAAGATTCCAAACCAATGAAGCCTATTTGATTGGACCCATGTGCGCTGCTAAACCCAAATTTTCAGAGCCATGTTTATTTGTCGATGGCGGGGCTCGATATCAACATAACAATGGCATCAGTCTAGGAGATGGAGATTCTTATTCAGGCCAGCTCGACATCGTTCTACCACAAGAAAAAGACTTTTCTGATCTGGCTTATGCTTTGTTTCAAATTCCTAATAGGATTCAAATAATTCACCTCAAAGGATTTTGGGGTGGAAGAATGGACCATCTTTTGTTTAACCTTGGGGAGAGCATTCGATATTTAAGCAAACAAAGATCACGAATGATTGACTGTGATGGAGAAGCCATTGGCTTTGCTGCCGGAAGCTACAAACTATCCTATCAAGGACGCTTTAGCCTTTTTTGTTTTCAAGATGCCAGGATACAGATTCAAGGAGATGCCTTATACAAAACAGAGGCAACAGACTTGTTTCATGCATTGAGCAGCAAAGGCCTTAGCAACCAGGCCCATGGGGTTTTTAGTATAGAGAGCGACTCTGCTTTTTTATTTCTCTTTGATCAAGAGTCGAGCCCAGATTTAATTTCAATCTCATAGAGTTTTTAATGACTAAAACTGAGAAAGAGCTTAATTTGAAGAAAATCGATAGGCGAGAATGATTCAATACAACCACGAGCACAAAAAAGAGATTGGGCAAAAGCTTCTTTACAGTCTTGTAATTCTCTTCTTCTCTTTTGTGATCTTTGGCCTTCTTATTTATTTTTATCGCCATGAGATGAAATTGGCCGCCCAATGGAGCTATGAAAATTTTGGCCTATGGGGAATGTCTGCTTTGGTTTTTATAGGTGATTTTGCTGTCAGCCCCATCCCCCCCGATTTGATTCTAGCTGTTGTTGCCAAGAGTGAACTGAGCGACCACTGGTTTTGGATTGTATTGGCGATGTCTTTTGTTTCAATCTTTGCCGGACATATGGCATGGGTTACATCAAAAAGATTTGGCCGTAGTCGTACCGCAATACGCATCTTTGGTCATAAACTTAGAAATTCAAAAAGGTATGTAAGGCGATTTGGCTTTGCTGGGGTTCTAATTGGGGCCCTGACTCCTTTTCCCTTTTCAATCACTTGTTGGGCTGCAGGGATTATAGAAATGAACTGGCGCACTTTCGCCATAGCTACTCTCTTTCGCATTCCAAGGTTTTTTATCTACTACGGCGCGATTGCTGGGGCCTCAAGCCTCTTTGACTTTTAAAACTGCTCCCTTTTATTTCACTTCGGATGTCCGTCCGAAACTAGATAAATACCTAGATTTTTTAGATAAATCTGTTCGAAAACCTTGAATTTTTGGAGCATTCTCGGACAGATGTTCTAAGTAATTGAAAGCGTAGTTCAATTGCAGAAAAAAAGTGAAACAAAAGGGAGCAGCTAATGAATTTAAACTAGGGGCTCTTGCTCCAAATAATAAACTAACAAAAATGCGATCTCTACCTGATCAAACCTTAGACGAACCGAGTAGCAAATTCATTTTTGATTTGAAATGCATTTGCATGTAACTGCCCTTTTACTCCTAATATGACATCTATTATCTATTTACGTGAGGTATATCATGTTCAAGTTGTTTTTTGCGGTTTCACTTTCATTTTCATATCTTCAAGCCATGCCTTTAATGCCCATTGAAGGCTGCCAAAAGGCCATGTTTCCGGCATCGTCCTTTCGCCAAGGTGAGACCATCACCATAGGCACAGAACACCCATCAAAAGTAAAGGAATTTACACAGCTTTCTAAACGAACTGGCATTTCTGTTCAATTTGAAAAATACAAATATCGTGAAATTGACGATGATCCACATTTTGTTGCTATTCATAAAGCTTCACAGCTTGGTGAAAGAGATTTTGTTATTCTGTCTGAGGACACATCTCTCTTTATCGAAGGCACAACTCTTGGGGGCGTAAACATTAAACATGTAATGGACCATATGTCTGATTACATTGGCAGAAAGGCTGTCTGGATGTCACATATTTCTATTTATAGATATGGGGTCATCTATGTTTATAAAGGGGCGGTTGAGGGGCGAATCGTTGCTAAGGAAGGCGATGAGGGAGCCCTTAACTATTTTCTGCCCAACGGTGCAAAACACACTGTTGGTGGCGATCG
Organism: uncultured Pseudobdellovibrionaceae bacterium; assembly: GCA_964653235.1. Taxonomy (GTDB): domain Bacteria; phylum Bdellovibrionota; class Bdellovibrionia; order Bdellovibrionales; family UBA840; genus CAZZCP01. The sequence goes on from CAZZCP010000064.1 coordinate 4,251, forward strand.
TGGCAATCCAAGGTTCTCTGCACATGCAAGGTCATGGGATAGTTTATTAGCAAATCGTCCCGTGGGAATCTTTTTACCTATTCACGAATGGAATGGTAAATGGCAAAAAGATTAAAAAACCCAGCCTGTGCTGGGTTTCAAATTTAGCCTTCTTTTTTATCTGATTCTTTCTTTGGCTCTTCGGGATTTACTTTTACAAGTTCTACCTCAAAAACCAAAACAGAATTTGGCGGAATGCTTGGACGGCCTCTTTCACCGTAAGCCAACTTAGCAGGAATGAAAAACTCATATTTTGCGCCTTCTTTCATCAACTGGAGACCTTCCGTCCAGCCGGGTATCACATTGTTTACCGGAAACTTTGCAGTCTGATCTCTTTTGATCGAACTATCAAACTCAGTGCCATCAATCAAACGACCAACATAATGAACCTCAACAACATCTTCAGCCTTTGGAGATTCTCCTGAGCCCTCTTTAACGACTTTGTACTGAAGACCACTTTCTGTGGTTTTAACGCCCTCTTTGGATTTATTCGCGGCTAGGAATTCTTCACCCTTTTTCAAATTTTCTTCTCCATCTTTTTTTCTTTTTTCTACCAGTTCTTCTTGCATTGCTGCCATAGCGGCCTGCATTTCATCAGGCTTTAACTTGCTCTCTTTGCCTTCCAAGGCCTCTGTGATAGAAGCAGCAAGTGTATTGACATCAATCTCAACACCTTGAGCTTTTAAGTTTCGACCAATTTGTTGTCCAATTGTGTAGCTGACTTTTTGTTTGTTGTTCTCGAGTTTGCCTACTTTTGGTTTTTTATTACAAGCAATCAGACCAAGAAGAACAAATGAAAGTATTACAGTTAATAGATTTCGCATCTTAGCTCCTTTTTTATATACAGGTGCAAGATTATAGCAGAGCATAATGGCTTTCAAGATGGAGTCTTTTTTTAATGCATCTCATTATGCATGGCGATATCCTGCCCACTAGATCACTATAGAAATCATGAAGTATTTACTACTACTGCTACTATTGAGTGCGTGTGCAAGAACTGCCATCAAAGAATCCAAAGAAGCACTTCGAAAAAGTGAGTCTTTTCCTGCAGAATTTGAAGATTTTGACCTATCTCAATTTCAAGCAGAACTACAAAGGTTTGCTGATTTTTATAAAAATCATCGATTCTCTGACTTACAAATCGGTGAGAGAAAGGTTTCTAAAGCAGATTATGAAGACTTACAGCAAAGACTTCTCGAAATCTTAAAGAATAGTAAAGGGAATATAGCTGAAAATTTAAGTCAGCATTTTGATTTTTATGAAGTTTATGGAAGCGAAAATTGGTCTGAAGTTTTGCTTACAGCATACTACGAGCCAATCTTAAAAGGCAGTTTAAAGCCCACAGAGAAATTTTCTCAAGCACTGTATCGCTTGCCTGATCATTTTTGGCGTATCGAGCTAGATGCCTTTGCAGAGAGTCACCCCAAGCTTTTTTCGGGCATGAATGCTTTAGAAGAAAAACCAAGAAGAGTTTATCAAATTGCTGCCCGCTTAGATGAGAAGCAACACCGAATCCTTCCTTTTTTCACAAGAGAAGAAATCGACGGTCAGGGGCTTTTGCAAGGAAAAGGACTCGAACTTTTTTATGTTGATCCCATTGATGCATTCTTTTTGCATATTCAAGGCTCGGGCAGCATCCAAATTGGCGATCAATTTTATGGCATCAGCTATGCAGGTCAAAATGGCTATCCCTATTTTCCTATTGGCCGTGCACTGACAGATGCAATACCCATAGAAGAAATGAGTATGCAAAGAATTCGCCAACACTTAAGAGCTTTGAGCCCAAAAGAAAGAGATGAAATTTTCTTTCTCAATCAAAGCTACATCTTTTTTCAAAAACGACAGACTCGTGCCAAAACCAGCATGGGTGCAGAGGTAAGCCCTGGAAGGACAATTGCTACTGACTCAGCCTTTTTCCCGAAAGGACTGATTGGTATTTTAGAAATGCAAAGACCTGTGTTTGATAGCAAAGATGATATTGAACCTAGCGGCTATAAAAAAGAATATCGATTTGTCATCAATCAAGACTCTGGCGGCGCAATCAAAGGGCCTGGTAGAGTCGATTTGTTCTGGGGCTCTGGAAATACGGCCGCCCAATTTGCTGGTGTGATCAAGCAAAAAGCGCGGCTGTGGTTTTTAGCACCTAAAGTTGAGAGTAAAACTCCATAACTTTCGCTAAAGTATTGTCTTTCAAACGCGGACCAAACTGAGTTACAAGTTGAGCCGAGGAAAAAGAAGCAAATTTTCCGGCGATTGCAAAGTCTTTTTCTTGAGTTAAGGCATAAAGAAAACTGCCGGCAAAGGTATCACCTGCGCCATTGGTATCAACAGCTTTTACTTTTACGCCTTCAATATCGTGCATATTTTTACCATCAAATGCAATGGCACCCTCAGCACCGCGGGTAATGACTATCTGCTTGGCAATTTTTTTCAACTCATCCATTGCAGCTTCAATGTCTTCTGTTTTGGTAAAAATCTGTGCTTCTTCTCTGTTGCAAAATAAGAGATCCACTCCGTCACCAATCATTTCTGTTAACTGAGCATGAAAGAACTCTGTCATGCTGGGATCTGATAAGGTTATCACCGTTTTTACATTATTTTCTTCAGCAATTTTTCTACCCTTAATAGCAGCCTGTCTACCAGAGTCCGAAGTCGATAGGTAGCCCTCCATAAAGAAATACTTAGACTTTCTTAAACTTTCTTCGATCAACTCATCAGTGGAGAGACCTTCAGAGATTCCTAAATAACTTTGCATACTTCTTTCGGCATCAGGAGTAATAAAAATTAATGCCTTACCTGTAACCCCTTCTCTTCGATCAACATAATCAAAACTAGAATCTACGCCCTCTTCTTTTAGGTTTTCAGAGTAAAAAGCCCCTGCTTCATCACTGGCCACTCGGCAGACCATAAAATTTTTAGCACCATATTTGGCAGCAGTTATTATGGAGTTCGCCACCGAGCCACCACAAGCCCTCTTGTGGGCAATTCCTTTAACATGTTCCATTAAAATTCTCTGCCTCTCTTCATCGACCAAAATCATTCGCCCCTTGGCGATATTGAGAGAATCTAGATCTGTGTCTTGAACCTCGATCTCGTAGTCAACAAGAGCATTGCCGATACCATAAATCTCATACTGCATTACTTCTCCTAAAGTGCGATTAGGCCGTCAATATGACCGACCTCTTCGTAGAGATCAAGTATCTGTTGGCTGTGCAGTATGGTGACTGTATAGGTCACACCAATGTAATTTCCGTGACGAGATATTTTGATTTGAGTCAAATGCTCTTCCAAATATTCGGTCAACTCTTCTAGCTTTGCTCTGGGTACAACAAACTTGAAAGTATAAGGGCCTGGAAATAAATGCTCTTGGTCGAGGAGCTCTTGAAAATTCTCCATCTAAATAAAGACTACGTTGAAATGGCAAAAAAACCAAGCCAATGACGCCTAGTTCACGATCTCTTGAATCAAAACATAGGGCTGTACAATAACAAAGAGAAATTGCTTGCGCATATCCATTCCCCACAAATCGAGCTGATTCTGCGTTGGTTTGGCAAGCAAACGTTTTTGTAGGTATTCTTCGACATCTTCTACATCATCTCGAGCCACTTTTGCAGCGGTTTGAACAAGATCTAAGCTGCGATCTACGACGATGATCGCCCCTCTTTCGAGATGGTTTTGTAGTGCCGACCACTCTACATTGCTTAGTTCGGCCTCAAGTTTTTCGATTATTTCATCTTTTTCTGCAGCATCGGCCATACTTTATTGTACTGATCACAGCGAGGAAAGCATCGATTTGCTGACTGCCAAGCAGATGCGTCTTCGAAACTCTTCTTTTGGCTATGCGCTCTGCGTGTAGACCTTGGTCAAGAATTCATCATAATAAATTTATGCCAACCCGTGAATTTCAATTTCAAAGTCTAGATGGGCACAAACTCTCTGGAAGATTGGAGATGCCCGACACTGAGCCCAAAGCATTTGCCCTTTTTGCTCACTGTTTTACTTGTTCAAAAAATGCAGCTGCAGCCTCGCGTATTTCAAAAGAGATGGCCAAAAGAGGATTTGCCACCTTAAGATTTGACTTTACAGGCTTGGGCAACAGCGAAGGCGATTTTGCCAATACCAACTTTTCAAGCAATGTAAGTGATCTTTTATCAGCCGCCGAGGCTTTAAAAAAAGAGTTTGAATCACCAAAGATTATTATCGGCCACAGTTTAGGGGGAGCCGCGGTTCTCTCTGCAGCCAGTGACACCGATGCCGAAGTGGTAATTACGATTGGCGCGCCTTCTGATACCAAGCATGTAAGCCATTTGTTTCAGTGCTCGATTCCTGAAATCGAAGAAAAAGGCTCAGCCAAAGTGCAACTTGCGGGCCGCGATTTTGAAATCAAAAAACAATTTTTAGAAGACATTCAAAACTCTGAGGTTCTTAAAAAAGTGCGAGAGTTTCGAAAAGCACTTTTGCTCTTTCACTCTCCTCAAGATGATACTGTCTCTATTGATCATGCTGCCGAAATTTATAAAGCTGCCAAGCACCCAAAAAGTTTTGTGAGTTTAGATAGGGCAGATCATCTACTCAATCGAAAAGAAGATGCAGAGTATGTTGCCGACGTGATCTGTGCTTGGTGTTCAAGATACATCGTTTAATCTTTTAAGTTTGCTTTTTGAGCGGCTCTTTGTTTCATTTTACTCATCAAATGATCAGCTTTTGCCCTCAACTCCTTCATCTCTCTCTCGACTCTAGGTAGATACTCTATAGCTCCTTCAAGCAATTGCTCTATAGATGGATTTCGACCTACGTGAGGTAGTAGCACTTTCACCTTGGTATCTGGCTCTTTTACAATAAACTCGATAAATGGCATGCCAAGTTTATTTCCGATCTCACTGACAGCTTCAGATAACTTTTTTTGATCGCGCGGCAGAAGTTTTGTCCTTGCTAAAATAGACTCCGTAAATTTTCTAACTTTTCTCAAATCAGATAAAACAGTTTTACTTATGCTTCCTTCCGATAAAACCTTGGTTTTTTCAGCACTCGCTAATGCCATTTTGGCATCAGCCAAGTGAGTTGCTGCTTCTTCGGCACCTAAATGGTAATCATAACCTGTATCTGATAAATCATCCATTTTACCATTTTTCTCTAAAGGACCTAATTTGACATTAAGATTTGAAATGCGTTTTTTCTTGTAAACTGTTTTTCGTTTTCCTGGCCTATCCGGATCGGGAACTTCTCTTGGATCGAACAATGCATAGATGTATCTTTCATCACTTAAGTCAAAAGCACTCGCATCTAAAGCCGCGATATTTCTTTTGGTTGTCAATGCATGATTGAGCTCATGAAGAATCACGTTGGAAAGTGTATTTGAAGTTACCTCTGCTCTTAAACCACTGAGATTTTGACTTCGATGCAAGAGACTATCTATATCGATCACCACTGTCTTTTCATCGGTGAAATACCCTGCTGAATATCTAGCCCGAGTATCTGAAAGGCTAAAGTAAACATCCATCTCTTGAAAGACCTTTTTATTGCCCAGCAGTTGACCAATTAGATTTCCATCTGGAGAAGAGATTAACTTGTGATTGACGGTAGACATTAGATCTTGCTCAATAAATCTACTAAATGAAATAAATTTGAAGCCCGCTTTTTCTAACTCTTGAATAAAGTCAAAAAGAATCAAATTTCCCTCGCGAATCAATTCATTTCTTTGGCTTATAGGAAGTTTTTTAAACTCTTCCTCCGAATCTGGAAATTTTCTTGTGAACTGATCATAGTTTGAGAGCCAATCAGGTGAGATCCGATTTTGAGAATAGCGTCTTTGATCTATCAATTTATAGGCCATAAGATCTTTGACTACACTGCCAGCCTGTTCAGGAGTTAATTCTACAACTTGCATTTGACCTTTTGTGTTCATCAACTCAACAATGAGCTTTTCATCCTCTCGCTGGCTCTTTTGTTGTAGTCTTTTAACTATGGCATATTGGTATTTCTCTGTCTCTTGATCATAAAAACGAATTCCATCATCTTTGCGAAGTCCCAAAAAGGGGCTTCGATAGGTCTCAACCTCCTCTTTGGCAATGGGCCTTAAGCTACTGATTTTGTCGGCACTTAAGTCTTTTACCGATCGAACTTGAAAAGAATCATCAAGAATACTCTCGGCCTCATCTGTGCTCAAAGGGCGAGTCTGTAGTCTTTTTGCTTTTTTGTCGTAGTAACTGACCAAGATCGCAGGAGGATTTTTATCTGCATCGATCCACTCGATTTTGCCTACAACTCGATCTTTGGGGCTCTCTTTCGGGGTAAATTTGATAAGATCAAAGACTTGCAAATCAAAAAAATTTCCGTCTTGAAGAATCTCTAGCATTGGCCTTTTTTGATCTGGAGTTAAACCCACAAATTTGGCTTTGACTCTTTTGCCATCGCGAACAAATTCTAGGTATTGATATTCGGGGGGAAGACGTCCTTCTTCTAGAGCCGAACTCATTTGCGCGAACAAAGATTCAGGAGCAGCTGCCTTTTCACTTTTCTTCGCAAACGGCCTTTCAATATCTTGCAGCTCAACTTCGATCATTTCATCGGTCTCAAGATGGCGCACTTTCATCTTCTTCAAACTAAAATCTTCAATACTTACCCTTATCACATCGGGGCGGCTTCGGATTTTCAGTAGAAGCTCTTCACCTTTCGCGGTAGGACCTAGTATATTTTGCTCACCAACTCGATTTTCTCGATTATCGATTTTCATTTCAAAATTAGAGTTGGCAAAATCAAAGTTTTGAAAAAGACCAATATGAGGTCTACCTTGGTCATCTAAAAGCAAATAGCTGGCATTTTTTATTAAAGGAAATGAAATTTCATCAGTACTGAGTATCTCTTTTTGAACCCGTCCATCTGCATGAGGAGATATGACCTGTACTTTGCCATCTTGGTCAATGAAACTCACCAAACCCGATCGAAGCTCCGATTTTGTGCGGTAGATAATAGGTGCTCCTAGTATTGGGTTCGCATAAGTACCCGCAATTTTAGGGAGCTTTAGCATTTCTTCTCCCTCAGAGTTCAAGAGCTCTTCAGTTAGATCTTTGCAATAGGCAGGCAGAGTTTCTGCAAAACTCAAGAGAGGAAGAAAAACTGCGCTAAGTAGGTAAAATCTCACGGTTCTCTATCGGAAAATCTGTGAGATGTCTCAGTAGTTTGCCTGCAGTTCTAGACTTTGCGATTGCTTCCGATGGAAAAAGCGAGTATGAAAAATTATGCAAAATAGTCTAGTTACTCAATGGATCGAAACCAAAGAAAATAAAATTGCTTTTCAACTGGGAAGTATTGGAGCCGGAGCCATTTTGATTGCGCTTTTAGCTCAAATCACAATTCCCCTAAGCTTTACCCCTGTACCCATCACAGGTCAGACTTTTGGAGTTGCCTTGATCTCACTCTTAATGGGCAGATACAAAGCCTTTTCCAGTGTTGCGCTTTACCTCTGTTTAGGACTTGTCGGTCTTCCTTTCTTTGCCAAAGCCGGCGGAGCAACTCTTGGTTATTTGCTCGGAATGCTTGCTGCATCTTTTGTAGTGGGCAGTCTTGCCGATCGCGGCTGGACTAAGAAATTTAAAACAGCTCTACTTGCATGTTTTTGTGGTAGCATCATGGTTTTCACTTTTGGAGCCATGGTACTTCAGTACTATGTCCCTGGTGAAAATGCATTTTTACTTGGAGTTTTACCCTTCTTACCTGGGGACTTGATCAAATCAAGTCTTGCCGCCCTAATTGTAAGCTCGATGCACAAAAAACTTTCTTAAGATTTAAACTTTGATTTGGTCTCTTCGTACTCTTTGATCATTTGATCTACGATTTGATGTAAAGGACGAATTTCTTCGGTAAATTCTAAACTCGGCCCAGCACACCACATGGTTTTGTAGGTTCCTGAAAAAGCCGCTTTTTCTAACAGCTTCATGCCTTTGTAGTAAGTCAACATCTTCGCATACTTTTTAACTTTTCGATTGCTGTTTAAAAACTTCTCTACTGGGTTTTGTTCGGTTCCCACTTTTTTAACATAGTCTGTATTGATCACAGTACACATGGTGCCCGAGAGCTTATCGGTCATCACAATATCTTTTGCTTTATAATCGACAATGGCTTGTTTATAGCCCTCGGTCACTCCGCTCTCTGTACAGGCAATAAAGGGGGTTCCCACAGAGACTCCATCGGCGCCGAGAACTTCCATGGCAAAAATGGCATCTCCCGTTGCAACTCCACCAGCACTGATCACGGGCAGCTTTGTATTTCGCTTTAAAAGTGGCAAGAGAATGGTCGATGGAATGTTACCAGCGTGACCGCCAGCACCTTTGTTTACGGCAATCAGAGCATCAGCCCCGAGGTCTTCAACCTTTTTGGCATACTCTACATCCACTACATCACAAAAGACTTTGGCACCTGATTTCTTGGCTGCTTCAATCACAGGCTTAGGATTGCCCAATGAAGTGATAAAGTAATCCACCCCTTCATCCACACAAACCTTAAGTTGTTCAGGAAACTTTACATTGGATTTATTGACAATCAAGTTTACGCCGATCGGTTTTGTCGCCTTGTCTTTGATTTCTCGCAGACCTTTTTTGAGCTCATCGATCGTTCGATAATTGAGAGCCGGAATGCAGCCACTTACTTTGTGCGTGCAAGCGGCAATCATCATCTCGGTATTTGTGACCAAAAACATCGGGGCGACAATTAAGGGAAAGTCTATTCCCAGGATTTCATTTAATTTCATATCAGAAGATTAAGGCTGATAGGCCCGATACTCAAGACCTAGATCATCTGCAATAGGTTTGTAGGACACATAGCCATCATAAACATTCAAACCCTTTAGTAATAACGGATCTTTGCTCACAGCCTCTTCCACTCCCAATTCGGCCAACATGCGTGCGTAGTACAAAGTCACATTGGTCAATGCATAGGTTGATGTTCTTGCAACAACCCCAGGCATATTGGGAACACAATAATGAATAACTCCATTTACATCAAAAGTGGGATTGGTGTGCGAGGTTGGCTTGCATGTTTCGATACAGCCGCCTTGATCTACGGCAACATCTACTACCACCGAGCCTGGCTGCATGGTTTTGACCATAGCCTCACTCACCAAATGAGGGGCTTTTTTTCCAGGTAGAAGAACCGCGCCCACCAATAGATCGGCATCGGCTGTGCACTCTTCAATATTGCTCAAGTTTGAGAATAGAGTAGTCACTCTGCCATCAAAGATATGATCTATATACTCCATACGTTTTAAATTTACATCGAGAATGCGAACATTGGCACCAAGACCCACGGCCATCATCGCTGCATTAGTTCCAACGATCCCTCCGCCCAAAATAGTAACCTTTGCACGCTTGGTTCCGGTCACACCACCAAGCAGAACTCCTTTGCCCCCTTTGTCTTTTTGCAAATAAAAGGCTCCGATTTGAGTTGCCATTCTTCCTGCCACTTCACTCATTGGAGTTAACAAAGGAAGTGCTCCCTGTTTGTCTTCAATGGTTTCATAAGCAATGGCTTTTACTTTTCGCTCGCATAGAACTCGTGTCAATTTGGGCTCTGCGGCCAAATGAAGATAAGTATAAAGAATTTGATTCTCGCGCATCAGTTCATATTCATCGGGAAGTGGTTCTTTGACTTTTACGATCATATCGCCAGTGTCATAGATCTCTTTGGCCGAATCTAAGATTGTGGCCCCGGCTTTATGGTATTCTTCATTGCTGATTCCGCTGCCAAGACCTGCATCTTTTTGTACAAAGACTTGATGCCCATCATGAGTCAGTTGCTTTACTCCTGCTTCGGTCATACCAACACGATTTTCACTGATTTTGATTTCCTTAGGAACGCCAATCTTCATATCTATCTCCTCTGATGAAGGACTTATTTCATAGCTTTTGAAACTTGGCAATTTGAATGAGTGATTGCAGAAGCTGCACAAACAGTGCATAGCGTAATTAGGAGTTCGAACTTCGCTGCCAAAGCTCTTGTTGCTGTTGACCCAGACTCGACATCTCACCGCCGAGCTCTATTAAGTCATAGGAGTCTTCATTTTCGAGAATCTGCTGAATGAGTTTGTTCATAATATCGTGGCCCGCTCGAAAAAGAACCAAATGACCAAACATCGGAGTGCCTAGAGTAACCAAATCTCCCAAAGCATCCAGAGCCTTGTGACGAACAAATTCATCGGGCCAGCGAAGTCCATCTTCGTTGAGAACCCTATCTTCATCTAAGACAATAGCATTGTGAAGACCGCCGCCAAGAGCCAAGCCCATTTTATGAAGAGCCTCAACATCTTTCATAAAACCAAAGGTTCTAGCTCCAGCAAGTTCTTCGCCAAAAGAGTTTTGATTGATATCAATATCAATTTTTTGCTGCCCTATTTCGGGGTGATCAAAGGCAATTTCGCAAGTGATTCTAAGGCCTGGATAAGGAACAATATAAGCATGCTTTTGCCCGTCACTAAAATAGATTGGCTTTTTGACTCGAAGATATTTTCGGGGCAAATCTTGTTCCATTAAACCCGCTTCGATCAGAGCTGCAAAAAAAACTTTAGCGCTGCCATCACCAATGGGAATCTCGGGGCCTTCGAGCTCGATGATCAAATTGTCAATGCGAAGAGCTGCAACTGCTGACAAACAGTGCTCGACGGTAGAAACTTTAAATTCATCACCACCCA
>CAZZCP010000065.1:0-1353 GCA_964653235.1 uncultured Pseudobdellovibrionaceae bacterium
ACTTGGCAAGCACCTAAATTTGGATAAGTTCCATCCGGACAAACACATGTAGTAGCTCCTCCACTCCAACCAGTAAAACCTCCAAGATCGACACAATTCACAGAACAAGAACCAGATGCTCCAGGAAAGTCACAAGTTCCGCTTGTAGAACTTCCAGTTAGAATATTATTTGTAATCCTACACGCAGTCTGACCAGAACCAAACACAAAATCAGAGCTACATTCTAAATCGCAAGAGGCGATAGTATTAGAGCCACTTAAAGTCCCATCCCAACATGTTCTCGTTTCTGCTACAGAAGAGCAATTCTGGGCACGACTCGCAGAATAAGCAACTACACTTAAATTATGAGCAATCGTACCCCAAGGGGATACATTACAATTATTAGGAGCACGAGTTTGAGTGCAAGACTGTGAATTTGCTGGCATAGCAGCATCAGGAGCTGTGTGATCATAGCCAGTTACTGTTGGTGTTCTAGTTTGAGTTCCCGGACGACTACAAGTAGTAACATTGCAAGTCCACAAACCTGATCCCGTACATGCACCCCAAGCCGGATTCGTCCAACCTGCAATATAACTTGCCGTGGTCTCACTCGTTGCTTGTGGGCTGTGGCATACATCAAAACTACAAGTTTCTGTTCTAGTCCTGGTACAATTGCTCGAATTGCAAGACCAAGCAGACCATGATCCATAAGAATAAGGACCATAAGATTCGCAAGTTACCCCTGATCCTGGATTGGTATCAATATAACCCGAAATACAGCTGCAATCATTTATAGAATCTGAGCCCGAAGGAGAAGTCGAATTTGCCGGACAAGCATCGCGACCTGCAGAGCCGTCTCCAGTGCCGTCACAATAATAATTGGCCGTACAAGATGTACAATTGTCGGTAGAGGATTCCCAATAACCTGGAATACAAGAAGTCACATTTCCATTACTTGCATTACATTGAGCTTGTGAGCTAAAGGGTCCTCCGCTAAATGTCGCTGCATCAGCTTGGGCATCTATATCTGAAGGCTGACAGTTGTTGCAAGTTGCACTTGAGGTCGCATTGTTTGCACTGCTCCATTGATTTGCCCCGCAAGCCGTTCGACTCAAAGTTCCGGTACAATAATAACCCGCACCACAATTTTCACAGGCTAGGTCACCATCAGCTTGGTAGTATCCCGGCTGACAAGAGGTGGTGCTGGCAATGGGGCAAGTTGCACTTGTGCCCGGCCCGGCATAGGTAGAAGCATCGGCATTTGCAGCATGATTGCTGCAGTTGCTGCAAGAGGATGCGCCAGCCGCTGACCACTCATCTGCGGCACAAGAATTACAGGCAGTTAAATTATTGTTGTTCGGGGCAAAGCTTCCT
>CAZZCP010000065.1:1363-14509 GCA_964653235.1 uncultured Pseudobdellovibrionaceae bacterium
CAATCGGCAGTCGCTGAGGCTCCAGCTGTTTGTTTGTAATAGCCGCCGTTGCATCGATAGTTGTACTGACAATTCGTCGAATTGCTGCCTGCAGTCGCCCAAGATTGAATCGAACCATTCGTTGGCGAGTTGCTACAAGCCCCCTCACAATTGGCAGTGGTTGAAGTGTTTCCAGGGGCTCCATAACGACCTGGGCTGCAAGCATTTTGTGTGTTCTCCCAATTGGAGTAATAACCACCGCTAACTGGCAAACAACTTCCTGCTAAATACTGCCCAACAGGGCAACGGCAATCACTCCACTCATTATGATTTGCAGCACTCCAAACCATTTCACTAGGATCGGTGATTCTTCCGCCAGGGCATATACTACATACAGAGTCACCGGCAAGAGAATAGGTATTGCCGGTACATTGCTGCTGCAGACTTGGACTGGCACCATCGCAAAAATAGCCCGCAGTACAGAGATCACAAGAAACATCAGAGTTATCATAGTATCCAGGAATGCAACTATCGATTAGAATCGGACAATTGTTGGAGGTCAAAGCCGTACTTGGAGCATAACTTTCTGCATCGACTTCGGGATCAGGATGAGTATTGGTGCATGAATCACAAGTGCTTTGCCCACTTTGATCTTGATACTGCCCCGTTAGACAAGCAATCGGCGCCCCCACACCTACAGGGCAGTAATTGCCTTGAGGGCAAGTTTGAATATCATTGGGCTCATCACTGCCATCACAATAATTGCCCGCAGTACAAACACTACAAGAATCAAAGCCCGTTACATAGTAATTGGTCGAACAACTGATCGGATCAATACGGCAGTCATTGGCATCATTTTCAACTTCTGCAGGATCATACTGCCAACTCACAATAAAAGGATTTGTTGGACCATTTGAGCAGGCAATGCATGTGCTTTGCCCGGTTAAATTTTGATACTCACCCTGACCACAATCAATCGGATTGGCAGTTCCTGCAGGACAACGGTGGCCAACAGGACAAGCCCCAAAACATTGATCATCAAGATAATTGCCAAGCGGACCAAACCGCCCCGGAGCGCATAGGTGTTGATTGTTTGCATCGGGACTATTCGCAGCACTGGTGTTGCCGGTATCTCGGCCTGGTGAATATCGACCAGGGTCAGTGCTTAAGGCACCAAGACTTACCACCAATCCCCAGTAGCCACCAAGTGCCAAGCAGTCATTGATGTTGTCTGCCTCAAGTCCGCTTCCGCCCGTAGTTCGGTTGGCAGCGCAAGCAACACGATTGCCGGCCTCGCCATGAGCATTGCCCAAACAGTAATGCGAGCTGCCGCATGCTAAGATCGGATTGCCCCCTGCCGTTGTGTAGTAGCCCGGGTTAGGCACACAGGCGGCAAGCCATACACCTCCGGCAGAGCTGTTCGAGTTAGAAGGACATGCAATACAACTTGCCGTATCAAGATAAAAGTTGGCATTGCAATCATAAGTACAATTGTCGGCACCTGAGCCGCTTCCGGTATAGCTCGAATTGGCAGGAGCATTGGTGCAAGAAAACACATTGTTGTCATTCACAGGAGAATACTCACCTACGCCCGCAGCTGTACAAGCTGAACTGCTCGGCGATGGACTTGATGTATTTGGCACAGCCGCATTGCATGAATGATAGTCTGCTGCGCCCAAACAATCGGTCGGCTCATCATGGTCTGTCACGGCCCCGCCAAGAGTTGCTGAGTTTGCCGGGCAAGCGTATTGACTGTTGTCTCCTGCAGGTGACCAGTGGTTAGCAAGTGCAATGCTGCAACCACCGCCTGGATCATAGTAACCTGCACCGCAAATACAATCACTCACATCATCGTGCGAACTAGCCAAGCCATCATTGGGCGTATCACTTGCCGGATAGCCAGTGCAATCGAGAATATCGGCGCTGGTTCCACCCGTAATATCAATATAGCCGCGGGTTGGAACCACACAAGTGTTTTGCCCAGGATCGTCTTGATAAGTACCAGCGCTACAAAGAGTACAACTGGTATCAAGATTGGAGGTCGAGGTAAAACTTCCAGGAGCACATGGTGCGCAAGTTCCGCTATTATCAAATTGTCCCGCAGGACATTCAACAGAAACATTTAAACTTGCAATCGATGACCAGTTACCGGCGCTATCTCTTGCTTGAATGTAAAACACATGCGCGCCCAGTGACAATGTTGGTGCAAGATGAGAAAAACCGGCAACCGCAGTTGCACCCGAAGTGAGATCACTGTCATCCCATTTTAAACGAAAGTTACCATCATCTCCTCCCCCACTGACCCAGTTGATGGTAGGAGTAATGCTCGTCACTGTAACAGCGGGCAAACCACCTTCTACCACTGGCGGATTCGGAGCGGTAAGATCAATATCATAGCTATGCCCTGTGCTTGCTGAGGTATTTCCAGCATTGTCGGTTGCGCGTATGTGAAAGCTGTATGAGCCTGCAACATGTGCCGGATTGATGGTGTGAGGAGATGTACAAGTAAACCAAGTACTTTCATTGTCGGTAGAGCATTCCATACTTGCAATCCCACTTGGATTGGTACTGGATGAATCATCTGCACTAAACTCAAAGGTCGGTGTGGTATCACTCAAAGGAGTTGTTAAACCCGCGGCATTGAGAGGCAAGACATCAAAAGCAATCACTGGGTCGTCGGTATCAACATCAAAGCTTTCAGACACGATAGGGCTGAGATTGTCTCCAAGGTCTCTTGAGCGAAGCTCTAGAATGTAGCTCCCGTCTGCAATCGAAGATAAGCTAAAAGGACTAGAGCATGCGCCCCACCCCCCTGCATTCACTTGGCACTCGATATCTTTGACCCCCTCTGTATCTGTGCAAGTAAAGCTAAAACTTGGCGAGGTATTATTGGTAAAGACAAGATCTGGAGTGATCGGGCTGCAACTTGGCAGATTGGTATCGGGATCAATCGTCCAATTGTGAGTATAACTGGCAAGATTGCCAGCCATATCGACCACCTCAAGGCGAAAGTTATGTGCGCCAATCGATAAGGGGTAGAAGAATTGAAAAGAAGTGCAGTCATAAAAGGGAGCTCCATCTATGCTACATCGTATGATGTCAATGCCGCTTGCTGCATCTGCTTCTGTCCAAACAAAATTGGCTCGAAGATCAAAAGTAGGATCGCTCGGTGCGCCCAAAATAGTAATGCTGGGTAGACTGCGATCAACAGTAAAGGTGAAATCTGTAGGCGTAGTGCTTTGATTGCCAACACCATCTATCGGTATCAGACGAACAATATAATCATTGCCATCGGTAAAACTACCTGGACAGTCTAATGCATCAAACTGAATGCTGGTGCCCGAAACCTCTCGCTGCGGACAAATATCAGTGCTGTCTCC
This sequence comes from uncultured Pseudobdellovibrionaceae bacterium, assembly GCA_964653235.1. Taxonomy (GTDB): domain Bacteria; phylum Bdellovibrionota; class Bdellovibrionia; order Bdellovibrionales; family UBA840; genus CAZZCP01. The sequence goes on from CAZZCP010000065.1 coordinate 4,723, forward strand.
TGCATCACGAACAACAATCAAATATGTTTCTGCCTTAGGCAATTCATCCCAATCAATAGAAGGGTTTCCAGGCCCTAAGAAATTGTCATAGTTATTATCTGCTCCATCGGAGCGAACTTGAACATTGCTAACGCTGCCGCTTGGTGGAACCGTATCAAATTCAATTAAAATCGCATCGGGATCACTCTCAGGAGTTTTAAGTCCACTCTTGAATGCCCGAATTTCAAAATTCACGCTCGTTACAGGATTGCCCGTATATGAGCTTGGGGCATTCCAAGTAAATGTTCCATCTGCACAAGTATCATCAACAAAGCCAGTTCGTGACCAAGAATTACTAATACTATCACGCCATTCTAGGTACTCAGTTCGACCAGCAGAACAAGTACCTACCAAACTAGGGGTAGTGACATTGGTCGAAAACGGAAAACCGCTGTTGGTGGTAATCACCGGAGCAGGCACCTTCGGCATTTCATAATCAATCGCAACTTCAATGGATTCACTTCTGCCGCCAGCACCGCTCATACTTTTGACCAAGAAGACGATCTCTCGTGATTCTAAAGGATTGGGAACGGCATATTCAAATCGAAAACGACCTTGACGGCACTCACCTACAATCGAACCACTACCCGGCTGCATAGAAGTTGAACTCGATCTCAACTCACGATACCTTGCCCCAAGTTAATTGGTTCTTACCGCAATGGCATTTGCATCTTTGGGACAGATACCATCAACGATGATTCGTACGTCATTCAAGGCAGATTCTGAAATTTGGTGGGATTCGTATTCCGGTTTATTGACCCCAATTTGATCTTCAATATTGGGCATACATGCAAGCAAGAAAAAGATGCATGTAAATACAAGAATAGAATAGAGTTTCTGAATTACGGACCACAGTCTATTTATCGGTTAAAACTATAAGATTACTGAGAAAAAATGAAAACAAAGCCCTCTAATTGCGCAAAATGTATTTTATTAAAACATTTTTTAGGTCGTATTGAAAAAAAACTTCAAGATTGTATCAATTTGCTTCGCTTGAATTGAGTGTTCTATTTAAAATATCAATGGTTTCAGCTATGAGATGATCTTTAGATACATCCCAAACTAAATTTCTTTGATACTCAAATTTAAAATGTCTTTGAATCAAAAATAAATTAGCTCTTACACGCCAATCAGGGCTATCTGGCGAGCTATTGCGTTTTTGAAAAACAATATCAAAAAAATGATGCAAGAACTGATATTGCGCTTCTTGCAATGCAATCAAATCTTCAGTTCGATTTGGCCTTAATGCCATTTCTTTTTTTATTTCTCCTAAAGCTAATATCGAACGAAGCGCCTCTTTCATTAAAGTTCTTCCAGAGGGAATATCAAAACTCTGTGGCAAAAGGCTTTGCCACAATGAAAGCAATTCTTTAAATCGAGGCTAACTTAAAACAAGGGCAGTCCCAGAGTCAGAATAACGAAGTGGACGTGAGGGTCTTACGCCCGATAGGCGAATGGGTGTTCTTAAGAATTGTGAGTCTCTGTGCAATGCCTGCAATTGATCAACACTGTGAATCTGCATTTGACTTAAGGCTGCCAAGATAAAATATTGTTTACAATATGAATTTATAAAAGCATCGCTATTAATACTAAATAATAAAAAAAAGTAGAAAATGGCTTTTTTCACCATGTGAACTTAACAGCAATTGAGCCATTCACAAAGACACTCCCCCAAAAAATTCATGGGTTAAGAAATTACTTCAAACCTACCTGAAAAGAATCTTTACGGCTGTCACACTTAAACACCAAAGACAACTCAATATTTTCTTTACGGTTACGAAAATTGATCTTTAATTCTCGATCTTTAGCCTGATAGACAGCCTGATTCGAAATACCTTGTGCTAAATTTTCATGATTCAAACGAATGGAGGTTTTTGTAGCAAATGCCTGACCGTTAGAAAGTGAGTGATCAAAGTTATAATCTCCCTCTGTGGCTTGCAACATTCCCTCTAAACGCAAATCTCTAGACACAGTATCTTGATATAGGTTTCCATTGACTAAATACGAATTTGGTTTCTGTGCTCGTTTTAATCGAGAAACACAAAATGCAACTGAATTAGAAGCGATCGCCTTTGCCCAGTCAAAGCCCTGAGAGCGAATCGGTTCAATCGAATCTAGCTTTTTGAAATTTTTAGAGATCAGTTGATTGCATTCTGCCAAAGTCTCTATCTTTGGATAATCCTCTAGAGTCTTAGAAATCTCCTCTACACCACAAACATCTTGGTAGGAAGCGGCTGCGGGCAATGCCCACAGTAGTAAAAATAAAAAATATCGCATACGTGCTCCAGTCATGACATTTTTTGATTTCAATGGGACAAAAAAAGTCACTAATTGTTTATGAAATCAGCGATTCAAGTGCTGTATTTCATTTCGCAATATGTTAGAGCAAATGCAGTGCCAACTCTTAGCTGCTCCCTTTTGTTTCACTTCGGACGTCCGTCCGATAGCAAATAAGTATCTAAAATATTTCATGTATCTTGTCCGAGATGGCTCAAAATTGAAGACATTTTCGGACAAGCATTCTAAGTGATCGAAAATGCAATTGTATGTTGGGAAAAAAGAGAAATAAAAGGGAGCAGCTAAAAGGATTAGGCTGTGCGCTTAAAATCAAAGATATCCATGCATTCTTGAACCACTTTCAGAATATCAATGGGTTTATAAAAAACTTGCACATTGGGAGTTTTTAAATTGTCAAGTTCACCCAATGCACCTGTTACAATGGCAAACTTTTGATTGGGGTTCATAAACATCAAATCTCGAATCAAATTGGTGCCATTTTTATTGGGCATAAACTGGTCGGTTATAATCAGATCTGCATCCGGCTGTTGTATATAGTCTGTTAAAGCATCATCTGCTTCGGAATAAGAAACCACATCATATTTTCTAGAGAGTTTTGTGCAGTAGACCTCTCTCAAATCGGGATCATCTTCGATGAGTAGTATTTTAAAACGTTTATTCGACTTCATGAGTCCCAAAATTCACCTCTGAATTTCTTCGGTAAATTGGTCTTTGAACTTAATAAACTGCTCCCTTTTGTTTCACTTCGGACGTCCGTCCGATAGCAAATAAGTATCTAAAATATTTCATGTATCCTGTCCGAGATAGCTCAAAATTTAAGGCATTTTCGGACAAGCATTCTAAGTGATCAAAAATGCAATTGAATATTGGGAAAAAAGAGAAATAAAAGGGAGCAGCTTATGAACTTAAACAAGGCTTGAATTCGTTTTGAAGCTGTTGGCGAAATAAAAGAATATTAGATAAAGTAATTATATGAGATACACAAAATCAATTTTATTAAAAGATACGGCAGAAAAAATTCGAAACAGCTCACATTATCAATGGGGGCATATGGGTTCTTGCAATTGCGGGCACCTGTTTCAAGTTGCAACAGGCTTGGCAAAGGCAGATATTCATAAACTGGCTATGGAGAAAGCTGGAGACTGGCGAGACAAAATCGACAATCACTGTGATACAAGTGGCTACCGGGTAGATCGATTGATTACTGAAATGATTGCACTTGGCTTTACATTGACCGAGCTTGAAGAACTAGAGCGGCTAGAAAACAAAAAAGTTTTAGGTTTTCTAGGCCGACCTGCGATGAAACACAATGACCCCAATGATGTTGCCCTTTATTTAGAAGCATGGGCTGAGCTTGAGGCAAAAAACGAAACCGAGCAAGCCTTAGAGCCTGCTCTAGTTTTAGAAATGCTTACTGATCGTCGTCTCCAGGAAAGTTAATCTCAAAAGGGTCTTTGACTAAATTAGTACAAGAAACTTCTTCGATTTCACCATTTTCATCAGGAGCGCTACCATAAAATGATATCGGCTCGCCTTGATCATTAAATTCAATAAACAGGCTTGATTTTCCATTCTCACACTGCATGCTCAACTCATTTTCTGATCGACTTAAAGTGGCTCGTTCACCATCACGGTAGTAATTGCAGCCCCCGTAAAGACTATGATTGGGGAGCTGAGTTCCTTCCACTCCAACAACAACTCCCCTTTTATTGTCATGGCCAAAAATATTGCTATCTCGCTTCTCTCGAAATAGAGCATAGCCTATTTCAGCTGTTCTTTCGATTATTGTAATACTACAATTATCGGGGTCGCCATCTTGGTGCCAAGCTCGAGTGCGAACAGCCATCAGACTTGGGTAGCCAAAGAAATTGATCCTTTCTCCTTGTTCATCGCGAGCTTGTTTAAGATCTATATATCCACCCTCGGCATCCAAGTCCCAGTAGAAAAGCGCGGTTTGAGGATTTTTACGCATATGATATTCATCTATTTTTATCAATTTTTGAAAACCATGTCTAGTACTGCCAATCTCTTGGAGTTCTGGAACCTCAGGTCGATCTATGTTTGCAGGTCGAAATAATGTTTCATAAACATAACTGTTAACACATTGGTTGCACTGAGTGTAAAGAGACCAAAGCACACTTCTATTGAGCGCGTCTGGATCATAAATCCAGCCTTTCAAGCGCCAGACTCTGGTAATTTGATGGTATTGATTGAAAGCATCTCCGCGAATGCCTATCCCTGCACCGAATTGATCCATTCGAGCAACCGCAGGTCTTGATACCGGTAGATCTCGGGCACGAATGCTAATTTCAGTAATCCCTGGTCGATTAAGAAAAAAGGCTTAGAATTTCATCCTTACCAAAGAAATTTTTATTAGACTTATAAAAAACAAAAAAGGGAACCAATTGGTTCCCTTTTCATAGAATCTCAAAAATTTTTAATTTATTTGAGATGTTTGCTTACATATTTGGTCATTTCAAACATAGAAACAGTCCCTTTACCAGAGAACACGGCCTTCAATTTGGCATCTGCATTGATATTTCTCTTGTTCTTTGGATCTTGAAGATTGTGCTTACGAATATAAGCCCAAAGTTTCTTTACAACCTCAGTTCGAGGAATGGGCTTGCTACCAACCACTTCAGCCAAAGCATCTGATGGTGTAAGTGGCTTCATAAAGGCGGCATTGGGCTTTCTCTTCGTCGCCTTCTTTTTGGTCGCTTTCTTCGTTGCTTTTTTCTTAGCTACTTTTTTCGTAGCCTTTTTCTTTACAGCTTTTTTCTTTGTCGCTTTTTTCTTTGCAACTTTCTTCTTAGTTGCAGTTTTCTTTGTAGCTTTCTTTTTCGTTGCTTTTTTCTTCGCCATGGAAGTGTCCTCCCCCAATAGTGTTAACTTCTCTCTATCAAAATCTTAGTCATCAATACAAAAGCTTGTCTACGCAAAAATAAGACTTTTTTACATTTTTTTGGATTTTTTTGCCGAATCCAAGTGAAAGTGGGCAGTTTCTCCCCTGTCAGATCAACTAGATTTCAAGATTCACTCTGATTTCGACTCATGATTTTGATCATGAATCCGATCTGCAGTCATGAATGAATTTGAGAAAATACTGAAACAGAAATTGCAGAATTCAAAGCCACAAGTACAACAAGAAAGGCTCGACCTAAATGAATCTTGCATCCATTCGCTGCATTTGCATTGGCAAAAGCCTCTGCGCAAGAACTTCTATGACCTCGCAGTTGTAGAAGAACAAACATGCCCTTTACCTGAATGGGTTGAGAGCCTCAGTCCGATCGCCAAAGAGGCTTACCGCTTCTTCTTTGAGAGAGGAGAAGAACCTAGACTTAAAGCCAAAGACATAAAGCTTTGCTTTCATAATTTAGCAATAAGGCTTCATCCAGACCAAGGAGGAAGCCACCATGATTTTATTCTATTGAACCAAAATTATGAGATTTTACTCTCTATGGTCGAAAAAGAGGCAGCATAATTATTGAATCTTTTTATATTTTATTCGGGTTGGCTCAATCACATCAACACCAAGACGTTTTTTAAGATCTTCTTCGTACTCGGTAAAGTTGCCTTCAAAAAAAGTCACTTTCGAATTGCCTTCAAAAGCCAAGATATGGGTTGCCACTCGATCTAAAAACCAACGATCATGAGAAACAACAACAGCACAGCCCCCATACTCGAGTAGAGCCTCTTCAAGTGCGCGTATGGTTGCCACATCTAAGTCATTGGTTGGCTCATCCAGAAGAATCAGATTGGCTCCAGATCGTAAAATCTTGGCCAATTGTAAGCGGTTTCGTTCACCACCAGAGAGTTTACCAACCTTTTTCTCTTGTTCTGCACCTGTGAAACCAAAACGAGAGAGATAGGCACGAGATTGCAATTCAGTCCCCCCAACCTCAATCAGGTCATTGCCACCACTTACTTCTTCAAAAACCGTTTTTTCATCGTCAATACTAGCACGAACTTGATCAACATAAGCAATTTCGACTGTGTCTCCAATTTCAAAGTGACCGTCATCAGGCTTCTGCTCACCGATAATCATTTTACATAGAGTCGTTTTTCCAGCTCCATTCGGACCGATGACCCCAACAATTCCACCTTTGGGGATACGAAAGCTCAAATCTTCAAACAAAACCTTGTCACCAAAGGCTTTGGTAACATTGTCAGCTTCGACGACTTTGTTTCCAAGTCTAGGACCAGCAGGAATAAAAATCTGCATATCTTTTAATTTTTCTTTCGAAGGAGCTTTGATCAAATTCTCATAGGCCGAAATACGAGCTTTAGACTTTGCAGATCTTCCCTTTGGTGACTGCCGAACCCAATCGAGCTCTTTCGATATCAACTTTTGACGTTTGTCTTCTTGCTTTGACTCGGTAGCCAGACGCCTTTTCTTTTGCTCGAGCCAAGAAGAGTAATTTCCTTCCCAAGGAATACCTTCTCCTCGATCAAGCTCAAGAATCCAGCCCGCAACATTGTCTAAGAAGTAGCGATCGTGAGTAATGGCAATCACTGTACCAGGAAACTCAGAGAGATATCTCTCTAGCCAGGCAACCGATTCGGCATCCAAATGGTTGGTCGGCTCATCCAAAAGCAGAATATCTGGATTGCTCATCAAAAGACGGCAAAGTGCGACACGTCTTTTTTCTCCACCTGATAAGTTTTTCGCCAAGCTCTCTGAAGGAGGACACCTCAATGCGTCCATTGCACGCTCAATTTTGTGCTCTAAACTCCAACCATCGTGATTATCAATAATTTCTTGTACCTGAGACTGTTCTGCTAAAAGCTCCTCCATTTTCTCTGGACTCATATCTGGATCGGCAAACTGAGCCGAAATGGCCTCAAAGTCTCTAAGGGCTTTTGCAACTTCGCCCACTCCGTCTAAAATATTGTCTTTGACCGATTTTTCAGGATCGAGCTGAGGTTCTTGAGGTAGGTAACCAACTCGCATCTCTTTGGCTGGAAAAGCCTCGCCTAGAAATTCTTTTTCAACACCAGCCATGATTTTAAGAAGAGTCGATTTTCCAGCTCCATTGGGACCAATGATACCGATTTTAGCTCCATAAAAATAGGAAAGATAAATGTCTTTTAAAATGTGACGATTGGGAGGAATCACTTTTCCCACACCCTTCATCGTGTAGATAATCTCATAAGCCACGGCTTCTCCTTGTTAATGTGCACACAAGATGAACAAAGAATTTTTACTTGTCAAACAACTCACATTTCATAGACTCAAGCAGTGCGAAGCTTCAAGAAACCAGGACATAAAATAGAGAGCACGATTGAGCGCTTAGAAAGAGCCTTTGATGATTGGGCCGACCTTGAAAGAGAGCAATTTCGCCGTGAGATTGCCGAAGAGAGAAAAAAAGAGGCGCAAAAACTCTTTAAAGAGCTCAAAAAACAGATTTCTAAACTCTCTTAGAGGAGCAATTTGGCGAGGCCACAAAATCCTCCTCGCCCCTCTCTTGCCATTCTTTCGGCGTGTAGACTCTCTGACTAAGAGCGTGAACCCCGAACTGCATCTCGTCTTTGAGGCTTTCATAAACCTTTTGTTGTCTTTGCACACGGTTTAAGCCTTCAAAAACAGAACTTACTAATAGCAAGCGAAAATGTGTCTCTGAGTTTTTAGGAACACTATGCATATGGCTCTCATTTTCGAGCCTCAAAACATCAGGCTTAAACTGCTCTTTGAGTTTTTTTTCGATTTGCTCTTGAATCTTTGCCATATTGGAAAAATACAAGTAAAGCCACAGTATGGAAACAAAAAAATGGATACAACAGGTTTACAACTTTCTACCTGAGGGCAAAAGAGACTGGGTCGGCATTTACTGGCTCGAATCTTACCTACATCCAGAAACTCAAAGCACAGATTTGGTCGTTGGAGATTATATAGGTCCTGAGACACCCCACAAGCGCATACCTATTGATGACGGACTCTACGGCTTAGCCGTTCGAGAACAGAGAGTGATCAATGTTGCCGATGTTCGCGCTGAAGAAAAGTTTTTGGCATGCTCAACGACAACTCGCTCAGAAATCGTCATCCCAATTCGAAATCAAAAGGGACAGGTGGTTGCGGAGCTCAATATTGGCTCCGATCAGCTCAATAGCTTTGACCCTGCTACGCAAAATCAACTTGAGAAAATGTGTGAAGAATTTGGCAAAGAACTTCCCTAATGATTTTTTTGCTCAAGATACAATCGATCTTGCTCAAAGTCTTTTAGGTCACAATCTAGTACATAATTTAGATGGAGAAAAACTGGTAGGAAGAATCATTGAGACCGAAGCCTATTTAGGCCTGGAGGATCCTGCTTGTCACAGCTTTCATGGCAAAGTCACCAAGAGAACCAAAACCTTCTATATGCCCGCTGGCACAATCTACGTTTACCTAATCTACGGTATGTATGAGTGTTTTAATCTTATCACTGGTGATAGAAATACCCCCGAAGCTGTATTAATAAGGGCACTATGGCCCTTAGAAGGTCTTGAAAAAATGAGAAGCATGAGACCCAAAGCCAAATCAAAAGCTGATTTTTGCAATGGACCTGGCAAGTTGTGCCAAGCGATGGGTATTGATCGCAGCTTTAATGAACAAAATATTTTTGCCTCGAACTTAAGTCTAGAATGGAATCAGCCTGCCTCAACAATCATAGAAAGGGCTCGAGTTGGAATAGAATCCGCAGGCGATGCATCTCATTGGCCGCTTCGATTTATCTTTCCTCTGGAATTTCTCTAGTATGCTTTAGTTCAAGAAGAGTTAGACCATCTGCATTTTCAAGGTGAAAGAAGCTCCCTGCCAGGGCTGTAACACGATTGGGGGCAAGGCTTCTTTTTCCAGGAACGAGGCTTCTGCTACCAGATACAAATTCATGGGTTCTAGAAAATTCACATGTGGAATCAAATTGAGGAACAAATCGATCGTCTTCGAAAATAGCAGGCTCAGAGCGCTCAATAGAATCAGCGCTTTCTTGCCAATAGTACCAACCCCAAAATAACAATTCACCCTCATAACTGATTTCAAATCGATGACTACTTTGATCATCAAACCAGTATGGGTCTTTGTATTTGGCCGTAAAAAATATTTTAGCAGCCTCAGGAAAAGGAATCTTGTATTGGCTAAGAATTTTTACAATTAGACCTTGGTAGCATGCCTCTCTTGCCTGTTCAGGATTGTGAGTACGAAACCCAATGACTTCATTTCGAAGTGGATCTGAGGTAAAAGTTTTGGCAGAAGCCAGACTGAATGAAAGTAAAATGAGAATCATTATCTTTTTCATGCAAGACTTATCAAGCTTTTCAAAGCCGTCTGCAAGAAGCCTTTGATTTTAAGAAAACTTTATAAACTGCTCCCTTTTACTTCACTTTTTTAAAAGTCCTCGTTTTTGTAAGTACTCAATTTTGGTCCTGTTCTTGCTTTATAAGCCCCCATGAAGCGAGAATGCCCACATTGCCA
>CAZZCP010000066.1:0-13033 GCA_964653235.1 uncultured Pseudobdellovibrionaceae bacterium
CATCGTCCATTTCATCGCTTAAAATTTCGATATCAACATTTCGAGTGACTCGAAAACGCATCACGTTTTCAATTTCCATCTCAGGAAAGAGTTCTTCAAGATTGTGCTCAATAACTTCATAGACAGGAATCAGTCGATACTTGTTGGCACCACTATTGGATTTTAAATAGAGCCAGTCAGGAATGACATCAGGAATTTTTATCCGAGCAAAGAGATCATCTCGGCTTTTAGGGATATGTAGTTTGACGCCAAGAGAGTAAGATAAATTCGAGAGAAAAGGAAAGGGATGAGAGGGGTCGACGGCAAGCGGAGTGAGAATCGGAAACACTTCGTGGTGAAAATAATGATTGGCTTCATCTCTTTCAGTTGGGCTGAGATCTTCCCACTCTAAGAGTTCAATGCCCTCTTTGCGAAGTTGGGGCAAAAGCTCTCGTTTGTAAATGCGTGCCTGCTCTGCCATCAGTTCAAGAACTCTTCGCCTTAACTCATTAAACAAAAGTTGCGGTGAAGCTTCATCGGGACCAATGTGGGGCACACCTTGGTGAATGACTCCCTTTAAATAGCCTACTCGCTTCATAAAAAATTCATCCATGTTGCTGGTAAAAATAGAGATAAATCGAATTCTTTCTAATAGTGGTGTATAAGGGTCGGTGGCTTGTTGCAAAACTCTATCGTTGAATTGCAATAAACTTAAATCGCGATTGGCGTATCGAAAAACATTCTCACTCATCTCATCATTTTCTAGCAAAATTTTGTTGTTCAAAATACTGCCAAGCTTTGCATTGTAATGTTTTCAAGTTTGTTTTTCTTTTGCTTCTTAGTGCCGTTAAAATCAAACTAAACACATGAAGGGTGGGGTCTTCGTATTCTTTTTATCTCAAGTTGTATTGGCATCGGTTTCGAGTCTATGGTGGAATCTTGGCCAAGGTAATGTTGAATTTCAACAGCTAAATTCTTCTTTAGAGACTTTGATTGACAAAGATTATGATATTCTTATGTTTGGAGAAGTATCTAAAAAAGTAATGCTTCTTGAAGCTTGGCAAGAAATAGAGAATCTTTATCCCTACCAACATGGTATCTCTTATTCTCAAAATAGCGATACAAAAGGTATTATTGTTTTTAGTAGATATCCTCTTGTTTTGCGCTATTGGACCTATCTAGACTGGGTACCTAAAGATAGAGATTTCTTAGAAGTTGAAGAGATTCGAAATGATTGGTTAGAAAATCATATAGCTTCAAGAAATTTTGATCGGCCATTTTTTATTTTTGAGATTGAAAAAGAAGGACAAAAATACCAATTTAGCCCCATTCACATTTTGAACCCTTGGCGACGCTATTTTGGTGCTGATGGTGCAAATAAAAAAGAAGCACTTGGTATTGTGTACAGATTGCTATTGGACAAACAGAATCCTCTTTACTGGCAAATCGAAGATTTAACTTCAGTTCTCAAAGAATACTTTTGGGAGTATCCTGAGATTTGTTATTTTGTTATGGGTGACTTTAACTACCCAAGATTGGTCTTCGGTGTTGAAACCGAGGCAAATAATAAACTCAACCAAATTCTAGAGGATCACAATATGAATGGTCCAGCTAGCTTTCCTGAGTTTGGGCTTCAGATCGACCAAATTTATACTTATGAGGCTAGACCAAGTAGGGCACGTAGCCTTCGATTAAAGGGATCAGACCACCTGCCGATTCAAGCGCAGATTTCTTGTAGATAAAAAGAATTCAATGATCTTAAGATTTTACATAAACTCCTCTCAAAACAATCCATTCGCTGCTTCATTATTTCCATTTTTATATCAAAACGACCAAAATTTGAATGACCTAAGATACTGGTCTAAAAATATCTCGAAGCATGAAACATCTCTTACAGAATACAAAAAATAGTATAGATACCTATTCTCTCAAGGGTAGATATACCAAGTGAAATAAAAGGGAGCGGCGAATAAAGTCTAGTTTGATAGTCTGTGCAGCTCTAGACCTTAACTTTTTTAGTATTTTCAAATGAATACCGATTTAAAATTAAGATGAAAAAAGAGAAGCTCAAAGTTAAACGCGGCTATATTGATGTTGCGCAATTAGAAACCATTAGTAAAAAGTCGATAAGTTCGATCATTTTACTACCTCTTTTGATCATTCTCTTAGGTTTTACGAACTATCAAAAAGACCATCAACTCACACACAATATATTTGTTGCTTTTATGCTTTTTTGGAGTTTGATTCGAATGTACAACTCCCTTCGCTTTAATATTTTTGCCAAGCAAGCCAAATTAGAACAGTGGTGGAATTTTTACCGAATCGGCGCAATTGTAAATGCATTTTCATGGGGACTCTACAGTGCCTTTGCCATCTATGTTGCAGGTACCACACCTCCAGGTTTTTACATAGTTATGATTTGCTTTGGAATAACATCAGGAGCGGTTTCATCAATGTACATGGATCTTCGACTGATTGGTGCTTACATCTTTTTGATATGTATTCCCATAATATTTAGCTCTTATTTTTATATAGCTGAAGTAGTTGCTATAGGTGTCGGTTTTCAGCTTTTTCATGCCCTATCTCATGCAAGACTTCAGTATAAAATGTTTTGGCAAGGGCAAGATTCCAAGCAGCTACTTGAAACTGTTATCGATGCTGTGCCTGGACCGCTTTCGTATGTGAACTCCGATTTAGAGTATATTGGTATCAATCGTTTTTTGGCTGATTTTTTAAATGTTTCTGCAGAAGAAGTAGTAGGAAAGCCAATTGGATTTATAGAAAAAAAAGGTGAATTTCGAAATTTTGTGAAAGATTTTTTTGCTTCATCTGAACAGCAATTCACTCATGAGCTTGAGGTGCAGGTCGAAAATCGCAAGGTTCCGATGTTGATGGTCGCCTCAAAGTTCAATCAAAATAAATATGCAGTGATTATCGGTGTTGATGTTTCTGAAAGAGTAAAAGCTCAAGAAGAATTAGAGCACCAAAGAGCGCTGAACATCGAAGCATCAAAGCTAGCCAGTCTAGGGGAGATGGCAGGTGGTATTGCTCACGAGCTCAATACTCCACTAGCAATTATTTCGGGGCGTGCAGAGTCGATTCGTAAGCTCTTAGATAAAGAATCTGATTTTATACAAGTGAAACAAAAAATTTCTGATAAAGTCGATTCCATTGATAAGACTGCAGGCCGCATTGCTAAAATCATTAAAGGCATGCGGCAGATAGCAAGAAATGATGAGAATGAAGCTTATGCAAAAACTCAGTTGCGAGAAATCATCGAAGATACACTCTCTCTTTCACAAGAAAAAGTTGTCGGAAATGGCTTTCAACTTGAATTAGATTTACCTCCAGAAGATTTGAGTGTGGAGTGTTTGTCGACTCAGGTTTCACAAGTGCTTCTCAATTTAGTGAATAATGCATTTGATGCCAACCTAGGAACTGAAAAGCCTTGGATACGAGTTGCTTATAAAGATTTAGGTGAAGTGGTACAAATTCGTGTCTTCGACTCAGGTCATGGAATCAGTGATGAAGTAAAACAAAAGCTTTTTCAACCCTTCTTCACTACCAAAGATGTTGGGCATGGCATGGGTTTGGGCTTGAGTATCTCAAAGAGCATTATTGAGCAGCATAATGGTCGTCTGTTTGTCGATGATTCTGAGACCAATACCTGTTTTGTGATTGAGCTGCCAAAACGTCAAAAAACAAGTGGGGCAGCTTAAGGTGTTTAAGCTCTTTACACCAGGGGTGCGCTCTTGGTCACTTTTGTCTCGTAACACCTAAATTTATTCCGAATCTCATTATGAGACAAAACTAAAAATATAAGTATTTAGAATTACATAGCTTTTATTGGCATGATTTTGACTCCAGATTTCTATTCTGGCACAGGCCTCGCAATACTAATACTTGAGAGTAATTTTTTAGGAGAGAGAGATGAAACATACAATCTCAATATTATTATTAGGTGTAATGTTCTTAGGAACAGCCTGTTCGGAGAAAAAAGATGTATCCTCTAGTGATGCAGGCACGCCTCCGCCAGCTGCACCTAGCAATCCGAATCCTCCTGATGAGATAGAGAGTCCTACAAGTAGTTTAGACCAACCCGATGATTCTACTTGGGGTGAGCGAGCCAACTTGGTGATTGATACAAGTAATTTCAATGATTTTACTGGTAGACCAGGGGATGAAATTCCTCAAGACACTAGAATCTATATTTCTTTACAAGAAACTTCTGATGGCTATGCCGGTGAAGTTCGCATTTATTATGCCACTGAAACCGAAAACAACAGCTTCGGCAGCGGCGGTAGTACCACCTTATATAAGTTTCCCTTGTTTAAATCAGGAGAAGCTAGAGCCGATGTTCAATTCAATCGCTGGTACGATGTAAACGGCAACGAACACTTTGTCGCTTTTTTTGAAGAGCAAGTGGTTCTTCCCACTGGTGGATTGGGTGATTTTACTAGCTACGGAATCTTTGGCTACGATGCCAATGCCCGCGTTGGTTCAATTATGATCATTTTAGACGACATGACTGGCGATGATTTGGGTGAGCTTAGAGGAACTGTTTACTATCGAAACTTTGGCTTTACTTATGCTGATAAGCCAGATTCAGACAATGAAAATTACAGATGCTGGAACATTCGCAGAGGCCCTTACGATTGCCGCGAATTTTTAGTGAATAACCAAATTGATCCCGTTAGAGCCAACTTGAGAGTGAGCAATTACAAACGTTTGGGAACTTTTAGCAATTTGTTTTTAGGAATTTAACAGGAGAGGAAAAGTGTTTACGCAAAAATTAAAAATACTAACAAGCATACTTTTCATGGCAATGACCATGATCAGTTGCGGAGGAGATGACGGAGGCAGTGCTGCTGCTCCTCCAGCGCCAATCCCGCCAGGAGGTGGAATTGTACCGGGCGGTGAAATTCCACCTCAAGGAGTGCCTATCGCCTCAGCTCTGGGTAGAGTTTATGATCTACAATTGACTGAAGAGTTGCAAATGTACATTGATTTGTTCTCAACAGTTCAAGGGGCACAGTTTACCAGTCTTCCGCTTGGAACTTCTGTAACGGCTGCAGGAGCCATTATTCTAAGCCGACCTTTACTTTGCGGCATTGAGCCACTTTCAATCCCTGCGGGTCAGCCGCTCGGATTGCGGACTGTAAATCCAGGAGTGTTTGATGGAGTGGCTTTTGCCGGTGGAATGGTTTTGAATATTGTCGGAACTCCCGTTGAAATTCACTTTGGTACTACACCAGTTATGAACAATGCAAGAGTACAAGAGCTGTCATTTGATGGCAGAAGATTTGATATGGCTCTTTATGGCAATGTTCTTTTTCGAGCTGGAAATATAAGCTGTACTCGTTTTCTAGAGGATGGATTAACGGGCGATATATAACTCTATTCAGCTGCTCCCTTTTATTTCACTTCGGACATCCGTCCGAAGCTAGATAAATATCTAAAATACCTATAAAATTCTGTCCGAGATTGTTGAAATTTTGATGCATTCTCGGACAATGATTCTAGATCATTGAAAGTACAAGATGGTTTGGAGAAAAAAGTGAAATAAAAGGGAGCAGTTTTAGTAAATCCCGCAGCATGGCGGGATTTTTCTTTTGCCATTCGCAAGTTTCTTTGAAGTAATTGTTCTATGGCTCTTGATTTATGGGTAGATTTTTTTGAAGACCTCGAATATGTGAGGGGAAGATCCAAAAATACAATTATGGCCTATCGCCGTGACCTTGAGCTTTTTGATGAGTATAAGAGTCAAAATGATATTGCCTATTCGGTTCAAGGCTTTTATCGCTACATGAAAGAGAAGAATCTCAGTACTCGCTCACAGGCAAGAGCGGTGAGTAGCTTAAGAACTTACTTTAAGTTTTTGCAGGCAAATGGGCTGCCAGCGCCAGAGCTAAGAGAATTGCGACCGCCGAAAGTGAAAGTATCACTGCCTAAATCTTTGAGTGAAGATGATTTTTTTAAACTCTATAAAGCTTGCCAAAATGAAGATGTATATCGATCTGGCAGAAACCAAATTACATTGCTGCTTCTCTATGGCCTTGGTTGCCGAGTGAGTGAGTTGATAGCCTTGAATTTAGAAGATTACAATGAGGCCGAAGCGCACATTCGATTGGTTGGAAAAGCAGGAAAAGAAAGACTCGTTCCCTTGAACTCAAAACTCAATAAAGAAATTAAAGATTATTTACAATTGGTTCGAGGACAACTCTTAAAGAAAGAAGATAAGTCGATACTAATTAACGACCGCGGTAAAAGACCATCGCGCGTTGATATTTGGCGATGGCTATCTGCTTGGTCGGAGCGGGCTGGCTTTGATAAGACGGTGCATCCGCATCGTTTTCGCCATGGATGTGCCACTGCTCTGTTAGAATCTGGTGCTGATTTAAGAAGCATTCAAATGCTCTTGGGGCATGCGAGTTTACAAACAACTCAAATCTACACTTCGGTAACTCAAAATCGAATGGCCAAAACGGTCGAAGAGCACCATCCGTTAAGCGGAATTCAAAAAGATTCGGACCTCTCTGAGGTCTAAGTTTGATTTTATTTGGCATGCTTATTTGCACTCCATTTTGTCATGGAATATCAAATTGCCTACTACCAAAACGAACAATGGCATAAGCAAAGAGTTTATTTGCAGAGCATGCGTGGCTTGCCACATGTACAAGTGCTTTGCTGGTCACAGGCCCGCTCTCAAAAGCTAAATCTAAAAGTAAAGTCATTGTTTCGCAGTTTAAAATTGCAATACCCTCGAAATTTGCGTTGGGTTATTGAGCTTGAGAAAGATATGCAGGCTGAAGGGCTAGAAACTTTACTTGCTTTGGCTATACTCAATCAAAGCTTAGATGGAATTCTTTGTCTGCCAATGAAACTCAATGCCGAGTTTTATTGGCCTCGAGATTGGCCGCCGCAGGCTCCTAGCTATGAAAAAATCTATTTACCAAATACTATCGAATCAAAGGCTGCTTATTGCAATTTAAATTGCTTGCAAGACTTACTTGCTGAAAAGATCGAGTGGAGAGAGCCCCAAGACCT
Source organism: uncultured Pseudobdellovibrionaceae bacterium (assembly GCA_964653235.1). GTDB lineage: Bacteria > Bdellovibrionota > Bdellovibrionia > Bdellovibrionales > UBA840 > CAZZCP01. The sequence goes on from CAZZCP010000066.1 coordinate 7,027, forward strand.
TTACATTTCTCAATCGATTGGTCGAGAACTCTATGCAGCCCTTCATTTTCAAAGCGCGAGTTTGCACTATCAAAATGAGGAGGAAAGAAAAGAAGCACTTTCGATTCTTTATCACTGGCGTGAGCAAGTGAATGGCGAATGGGAGTATTGCATTATATACCCTTGGATGAACAAACAAGAAATTCGCAAGAAAGCCGGTCGGTTTCACTTTCTTTTATGCTTTCAAGCACAAGATTTGAGTGATTTGCAAAAAGATCTATTGGCAAAAATAGAGTCTTATAAATGTTTTTATTTTTATATGAAGAGCTCACCCAGAGCAGGTTTCAATGCGATATTGCAATCTGACACCAATAAAACAAAATGGATTCTTATTGAGACCAAGAGACCTACTTTAAGTAAGGCTATGTTGTCTGCAATACAAAAAGAAAAATGCTATAAAGAAATCTATAAACTCTTGGTGATTTCTTGCAGTTATTTGCAAAAAGAAAAGGCAAGTTGGTGCGATTTAAAGTGGGCAAAGTCGCGTTGGTTGACTAAGAAAAAAAGAATTGACGGTGCCATAAAGTCTCCATAATGAGCTTCAAATTAGCCTACAGCCTTTTTTTTCGTTCTGAGCTCTAAATTTGTATAAGTTGAACTTATAACAATGAAAAAAAGAGATCATTTTACCTTTTAGACTAAAGTCTTTACATTAACTTCAGTTTCTGACTGGGGGGGTATAGGTCAGAAATCTTGGGGAGAACACGAATGACTCGTGTTCGTAGCGGGGCCCTTAGGGGCCCAGCATTTTAGGGGGGCAATCAATGAATTCCAAACAAGCAGTAGCCGTTACAATTGCAATCGCAGCTTTAGCGCTTCAGCTCACTTCCAAAAAAGAAGAAAGCGTCACGAAGACGATCGAAAGAGTAAAACCAAAACTTGTTGAAAAAAATCAATACGCTGATATTGATGCTCGTTTTGAAAAGAAGGCCAAAGAAGTTATGGCTGATACGGTTTGGCTGCAAAAGCAAAGCGAAGCCCGGTTCTACCCTAGAAAACTTTTTGTAAGTAAAGAAAAAGCAACTCAAACCGCTATTCAAATTTTAAAACAAAACGATGCCAACTTTGCAAAGAGTTTAAGCTGGAGTACTTATGAGGTTTCTTACCAAGAATCCTTTTCTGGAAAAGTGACCAAGTCTTCAGAATACATTCAATTGCAACAAAAAGTTGATGGTATTCCAATTGCCAATCAAAGCTTGTCAGTGATGCTTCAAAACTTTCAAGGACAAACGGCTATTCGCTCGGTCGAGGCAAATTTTAAAGCCGATCCAGAGGACTTTCCCAGTGCCGATTCAGCGAATTTGAACTCTGAGCAGGCAGAGCGATTGGCTCGTGAAGCAAGCAATGCCGAAGACAACATGCTTTGGCATCAAGAGCCCAAGTTTTATGACAACTACAAGGGCAAGACTCGTCTTCTGACCAGCTTTGAGTTTCAGGGTATACACAACAAAGCCTTTGTCGATTTGCACTCCAAAGAGGTTTTCTTAGAAGACAATCGCCATGCGGCTACAGCACAAATTACAGGCTTTGGCATTTTTGGCGACTATCATCAAGAAAGAGAAGCTCTTGATCAGTTGCCTATGCCATTCATACAAGTGCAATTGGGTGAAGAAGTCTTAGTGGCCGATCAAGACGGAAATCTTGATCTACCAGATGAACTCTCTGGTGAAGAGCTCTCGGTTCAGCTTGTGAGTGAGCAAATCAAGATTCGTTCTATCGGTACCTCTGACTTAGAAATTGCAATCGATGAGGCAACCGATCTATCAAAGGCATTGGTGGTGAATCCACGTATGACCCGAAGCACTGCTCTTTCGCAGATCGCTCAAGTCAATGCTTTCTATCATTCGCATCGTTTAGCCGGCTTTTTTAGAAGCTTGGGTTTGGATGTACTAAGGCAAATGAATTATCAGATGCCGATCAATGTGAACATCCAGCAAAACGCTCAAGGTGAAAGAATGGACTGCAATGCCTTCTATTCATCAGGAACATTGAATTTCTTTCGTGAATCAAGCCGTTGTATCAACACAGCAGTCAACAAAGTGATTTATCACGAGTTTGGACATTTTATGGATGATGTTTTTGGCGGCATCAAACGAAACAATGCCGGTCGTGGTTTGAGTGAAGGCTGGGGAGATGTTTTAGCCATTATGTTAACAAGAGAGTCAAACCTAACTCGCATTGCTTTTGACCCAGCAGCGGGCAGTCGTGATGCAAATAACGAATTTCAATACCCAACAAGTACTCGCGGTTTGTTAAATACGCCTATCCATACCTTAGGTACTGCTTTAAGCGGATTTAGCTGGAGACTCTACAAGGGATTAGAAGAGAAATTGGGCAATGAAGAGCAGGCCTATGCAAGAATGGTGGAGCTTGTGATTCCTTCACTTTTTTCGAATGCGCAGACAATTCCTCAAGTGATTCGTGAGTCTTTGCTCCGTGATGATGATGATTCTGATCCGAGCAATGGTACACCAAACCAAGATGTGATCTTGCAGGCTGCTTTAGCTCATAGCTTGGGAAGTTACTTGAGTCTGCCACAGCCAGCAAATTTAAATGATCTTCCTTAAGAAGACTTGCCTTATAAAAAAACCCGCAGACAAAACCGCGGGTTTTTTTGATTTTCAAAAGTTTTTTCAGTTCATGCCCAAAGGCTTAAAATTTGAACCTCGTCGATAGACTTTTTTGCCTGGATCTTGAGACTCTCTAGTCTTAGATTTTTGAAGTCTAGATTTACTAGCAAGAGGAAAAACATTTTCACTCAGGCAAGTGAGTCCCGCTTCATTTTCCCAAACAGGAGTTAAACGAACTTGATCAAAGATGTTTTCGAAGACTACATCATTTCCTTGATCATCTACATAGAAACTCTCTTCTTGGCCAGTCTCTGGATTGATGAAAGTTGAAATGTAGTCAAAAGTTTCTAGATCACAAGATTGAAAGTTGTGAAAACCAGTACCCCAGCTCAAGAGTTCATAGCCATTCGGGGTGGGTTGATCAAAGTATCCTGAATTTGGAATCTTCCAATCAAAAAGAACAAAGCTGTCATTGTTTACAAAGGCAGGATCACCGTTGGGATCTTCAGTGATAAAGGCATTTGTAGAAACCATCCAGAATTGAATTTGGTCAGCAAACTCTCCGCCATTTCCTTCGAAATCAGGATCGGCTGGATCATAAGTGTACCAAGCAGTGAATAACTGATCTTCGGCATCCGGAACAAAGATATAGTCGATGTACATGCCTTGGCCAGCAGTTGCAGGGTCAAACCAAGCACTTTGGTGACCAACTTGAATACCTTGGAGCGAAACTTGAGCAGCAAGGTTTTCGTCTTGCTCATCGGTACAAAGATCAAAACCTTGGGCATCGTATAGAGCCGGTGAGAGTTTTAAGAGAGGAATCACATCATTTTGAAAGTTTCCGGCCCTATCGGTAAAGGCATACTCAAAGTCGGCATCATAGCAAGGATTGAGCTCAAAGCCGTCTTGATCTTGACCACTTAAGAAAGTCAGAGTGGCCGTACCAACGAGAATGTTTTCAACTGTCGAGGGCTCATCAAAAAGTCCGCCAATGGTTTCATAGAGGTCTAGCTCAACCACATTTCCATATACACGACCTGCACCCGTGTACCAGAATTGCTGAGACTGACCTGAGGTCACTGTTGGATCAAAGGTAAACCAAGCCATAATGACTTCATTGGGAGCATCGGGTCTTTGCACTAACTGAAAGCTAAAGCCTTGTCCTTCAGAGCGCGGCTCAAACCACAGTCCAGATTGACCAATTTGCATCATGTTAAAGAAGTCATTTCGAACGGTGTAGAAAGCAAGATCATAGATATTGCTGTTATCTCCGGTTACTTTGATGTAGGCAAGTCCATCGCTGTTAACAACAGCGTCTATAAACTCATCATCACCAGCAGTATCAGAGAAAGCAACAACTTCTTCTTGGCCTTGATCGTTCAATTGAATCAATTCAACTGCAACATTTCCGCCAGAGGATGGGTAACGAAGATCGACAACTACGCGTTGAAAGTTTTCGAAAACTTGAATTGCATAATAGTCTGTATCGAATTGTGAGGCTTGAATGAATTCATCTTCATTGGGTAAAAATACCGCATCGGCGAGTGTGTTGTTGGGCTCAAAAGCATCTTCACCAAAACCACTAAAGTCAGCAAACCAAAGCAGGTCATAAGCATTTCCGCCATTGTCGCCATAGACTTTGATAAAGTACTGACCTGGCTCAGCCACAGTAACTTCTAACAATTCATTGTCAGATTGAGAGTCAGCGCGAGCTAAAAGGCTGCCGTTGGTGTGGTAGAGTTCTACCCCGAGATCGCCTTGATCGTGAAAAAAGCGAAGATCTACCACTACATTGAGATAGTTCTCAGGAACCCAAATTTCAAAATGATCATCATCAATTTGTGTTCCGCCAGGAGGTAAGACTTCACTGATCCATTGGTTTTCGTTGTCACTGAGATTTGCCCTGGCATTGTTACGCGTAACTGCAATGCTATTATTTGGCTCAAAAGAGTCTTCAAAAAACAGAGGAAGGCCTGTTCGCAAAGTATTCCATGCAAAGTTATAGGTGTTACCGGCATTGATACTGCCAATTCCGCCGCGCGGAAAGACGCGAACATAGTAAAATCGATCACCAGCATCATTGATCGTAAGATCAATCAATTCATCGTTCGAATTAGAGCGAGATGATGTTTCACGAGCACCGATATCATTGTAGAGTTCTAAATCGAGGTTGCCAAAGAAATCATCAAAATAAAGCTCCAAGACCATTCTTTCATAGCCTTTTTCGACATAGATTTCGTACCAGTCATCATCGCCTGCAACTCCAATACAACCGCCGGGAATATCTGAGATCAGAAGATCTCTATAATCTACCAGTGAAAAAGCCTCGTTGATATTGTCATTGTCTTCAAAGCAATCGGCAACGATTGGTCCACCTGTTGGGTAGGTGTCGTAAACTAGATCGTAGTCATTGCCTTCATTATCAAAATAAACACGAATGAAGTAAAAACCAGGTTGATTTACAATTACATTGATTCGTTCTGTATCGCTAAAAGCACTCGTAGATGAAGCAATTACTCCACCAAATTCATCTTGCAGTTGAAGGTCGATATCGCCAAAGGAAGCATCAAAAGCAATTTGAATATCAATTTCGCGAAATCCGGGTTCGATATAAATTTCATAGTAATCATTATCAAACTGATAAGCAAAAACGGCATCAAACTCAGTGATAGGATAGGCTTCAAAACGAAAATCATTTTCTTCGTAAAAATCATCAAAAGGATTGTTTACATCTTTTGCGAAAAGTTTATTTAGACCTGTCAGACGCTTAACATAATCTTCGAGTTGACTGACATCGCTGCGACCTAAAAGATTCTTTCTCTTTCCGCTTTCTAAAACTGCTGCACGCGATTGAGCTTCAGTCATCGGCGATCGGCTTTTTGAAGCATCACCAAAAGCTTGAAGAATTCTTTTTGGAGTTTTTCTTTCTTTTCCGCCTTTGGCGCGAGTAAACTTTTTTACCTTTGTTACTGATTTAGCTTCAGAATCGCCATGGTAGTCAGGCTGAAAGTGGCCTGCATCAGGAACGAAAGTACTTCCGGATTCTCGTACTTCACGAGATATGGCAACTTTCTTAGCATTACGAGTTGCTCTTTCTACACGAGCAAAGTTGGGACCATACTGTAATTTTCTTATTTTAGTATTGCGAAGACTTTGTCTGCGGCTTGGGTTTCTTTTAGATACAACAGAGGATCTTTGTCTGTTTTTTGAACTAACATCAAGAAGGGCTGATTGAACATCTTTAGGAGAAAGGGTGCGCCCGGTTTGACGTGCTTTTTTCAAATTTTTTACTTTTTGCTGAGAAAGTGAATGAGCTGTCTTCACTTTGTCGTAACGGGCACGAACCCCCTTTTCTTCTTCCGTCCGGGGATCGTGAGGGTAATCGGGCAGAGGATAAC
>CAZZCP010000067.1:0-13028 GCA_964653235.1 uncultured Pseudobdellovibrionaceae bacterium
TGTCTTGAATATTGATCCGGAGCCGCAAGAGCAGATCTTGTATTCGGCAGAAGTAACGCTTGGTGATTTTTAGCAGCTGCTCCCTTTTATTTCACTTTTTAAGTTCGTCTGAGCTCAGATATAACTTTAAAATAACTAGATTTTTCTGTTCGAGATTCATGAAATTTTAAGGCATTCCCATACAAGAAGCTTAAATCATTGAAAGTACAATTGAATTGAGTAAAAAAAGTGAAATAAAAGGGAGCAGTTGAAAAGCTGTTGCGTTTTTTTAACACCTTGCTGTATAAAAAGCACAGTTAAATTTTCATTCTACTAAGGTGAGTATGTTTGCAAAACTCGAACTCAAAGATGGCTTTCGCCGTGTTGGCAAGATCAGAGCCCCTCACGGGATTCGTGGTGAGCTGTTTTTAATCTCATTTTCTAAAAATTTCGATTGGTTAGGGGATATTTCGAAAGCATCACTTGTCACCAAAGAAAAAGACGAATCAGGCAAGTTGCAAGAGGTTGTGCATCAGTTTTCGATCAAAAAAAGCAAACCACATAAAGTCGGCTATATTTTGCGTTTAGAGGGTTTAGATAGTCGAACTGAGGCCGAAGCCTATACTGGAGCCCTTTTTCAGATACCCGAGGATATATTTCAGAAGAATGAATCTGAGCACTACTATCTTTTAAAGCTAGAGGGCTTTTCTGTAAAATTTGCAAATCTTGAGCCAGAAGGAATTGTAGTTGGCTTTGCTCACAATGGAGCACAAGATCTATTGATCGTAAGGCTGGACTCCAAAGAGGTGAGTATACCTTATGTACAAGACTTCATTCTTGACTTGAACTTTGAAGAAAAATTCATTTTGTTGGATGTTCCTCAAGATTTATTGGAGTTGTAATTTGCGCTTTCATATTATTTCGCTCTTTCCTGAGAGTTTTCAGACCTATTTTGAGCACGGGATTTTGGCGCAGGCGCAAAGAAAGAATTTAATTCATTTTCAGTACTTACAGTTGCGAAATTATGCCGAAGACAAATACGGCACAGTTGATGATCGTCCCTTTGGCGGCGGTGATGGCATGCTACTTAAGGCCGATATTTTAGAGAAAGCCTTGAAATATGTAGATCGTATACCAAGTTATAAAATTTATCTGAGCCCGCAGGGTAAGAAATTAGATGATGCTATGGTGAAGCGATTGGCGTGTGAAAATACAAGTATCACTTTGATTTGTGGTCGCTATGCCGGGGTTGATGAGAGGTTTCTCTCAAGGCATATCGATGAAGAAGTCTCCGTGGGTGACTTTGTAATGAGCGGCGGAGAGTTGCCCGCTATGTGCCTGATAGATGCCGTAGCGAGACAAATTACAGGGGTTTTGGGCAATCAAGACTCGGCAAAAAATGAAAGCTTTCACTCTAATTTGTTAGAGGCCCCGCAGTTTACAAGGCCCGCTAAATTTCGTGAGATGCCGGTTCCAGAAGTTTTGCTCTCAGGGGATCACAAAAAAATTCAAAAATGGCGCTATTTGCTCTCTATTTTACGCACCAAACAGCGCCGGCCCGATCTGTTTGAGCGCTCGGGAATTCCCCAAAAAGATCTTGAAGAAGCTTTGCAACTTTATTCTCAGATGAGTAGTGATGAAAGGAGTCTTTGTGGACTCAGAGATTGACCACTCATGTCGACCATGCTAGTTTTCGATTCTTGTAACAGGAGCAAAAAAATGACCAATTTTGTACATCGAGTAACAAAGGCACAAAAAGGACAAATTGATTATCCTCTTTTTCAATCGGGAGACACCGTAGAAGTTCACGTTAAAGTACGTGAAGGTGAAAAAGAAAGAATTCAAAAGTTTAAAGGTGTGGTCATTAAGATTCAAGGAGCACAAAACGCTCGTTCTTTCACCGTTCGTAAGATGAGCTCTGGAATTGGTGTTGAAAGAACCTTTCCTTTTGCTTCACCAACAATTGACAAAGTAGACTTGATTTCTCGAGGTAAAGTTCGCCGATCTCGTCTGTATTATCTAAGAAATCTTTTTGGTAAAAAAGCGCGTATTGCTTCTACTCTTGTTAGCGCTGCTGAAAACAAATCACAAAAAGAATTGGCCAAAGAAGCTACTGAAGCAAAATGATCTCTTGTGGTTTGGACTTGGTAGAGATTCCTCGAATTGAGGCGCTCTACCGAAAGTATGGGTCCAAGTTTATCGATAAGATTCTCAGCGAAAATGAAAAAGAGCTTTTTGTAAAATCAAAAAAGCCTTTTGAGTTTCTAGCGGGTCGATGGGCTGCGAAAGAAGCGGTATATAAGTGTTTGAATTTGCGCGGATCAGTTCTTTGGTCTGATATATCGATTGAGAGAAAAAACAATGGTGCTCCAATGCTTCGGTTAGTGGGTCGAGCTAGTCATGCGAGCTATCAGGCTGGAATTTCGAGCATTCATCTAAGTCTTAGCCACACGACTAGTTTCGCGGCTGCCCAAGCTATTGCCGAATAGTTTTGGCATGAATCCTGTATCACCAATCATCGAGGTCATTAAATCTTTACAATGGGGTAGACAAAGAATGAAGCTCATCCTTTTTACAATACTCTGCCTAGAATTTTTAGGACTCTTTGCGCTAGCTCAAGCGCAAGAATTTGAGAATCAAACACCAATCAAACAAGTTGTTTTTTATGTTCACGGTTTCAATGAAGTAGGTGAAATTACATTCTGTGACCTTGAAGAGATCATGAAAGAACTCTATGGCGATAAAATTCTAACAGTTGCTTTAAAGTATTCCTCCAAAATCATTCAAGAAAGTCTTGATAAAGATATTAATATTGATGAAAGAGCGGTGCCCGAATTTGCCGAAGAGATTGCTGAGCAAATGCGAGAGGCGTACAGAGAAAATGCTTTAGATGAAAGTATTCCCTTTAGTTTTATAACTCATTCACAAGGTGGAATCGTCACCCTTCGTTATTGGCTCGATTGCTATCACAATGATGAGCCCTATTGTCATGGTGGGTATGGTAAGTTTCCAGGCAGTCCTTTGCCGTTTAAAGTTACCAATTTGAATCTTTACTTTAATATGGTGACTCCTTTTTGGGGCAGCACAACGGCTTTTAAACTTGGTTTTGCTGGGCAAATTTTAGAGTACTTGCCTTTTATTCCGATTCGGCAATTGCGCGATCTCTCAGTTGCCAGTGCAGTAATTAGTCGCAATCGAATGGAAATCATCTCTAAAGGAGATGCGCTTTTTCCTGCATCCACAAGCATCGTGAATGTTTCTGGAGATATGACAAAATCTGCTTTAGGTGCACTTTTTAAACTTGGAACCGAAACAGGTGAAAATGGTCTATTAGAACATGACCTTGTGGTATCAACAATTACTGCTAATTTGGATTTTATTTTTGATTATTATGATGAGTCTGGCATTCACCATCATGGAATTACGCAAAATCAAAGTTATTATTATCCTATAAATGGTTTTCATTCACCACTTGAATTTGGATGGTTGGATTTGACCAAAAAATTTGGCGGATTGGCTTGTATCAAAAAAGAAAATTACGAGCATGAGACCATGTATTGGCTAGTGAGAAATCACTTTGATCCTCTTTTTGGTGAGACACGAGATCAAGATCGAATCGCTGCTGAATTGAGTAATCCTGACAACTTTGTTATAGATCTGCAAACTTTTAATTTTGAGTTGAAATTTGATCTGGCTAAGCGCACCCCCAATAATCCCAAGACAAATTGGTTTAAACGCGGCTACTTTAATCGCGAGCACATTCGGGTTCTCTCAGATGATCTTTGCCACTTAAAAAATATAGAAGAGCATAATGCTGGTGAAACTTGCTTGGTTGATCTATTAAGAAATGATTCACTTTTGTTTAATAAATTTTCTGGTTTTAATTTTGAAAACAAAGAAACCGATGAGTCTTTTACTAGCTATTTTCACACCGGCTTCTTTGCCCCAGGTAGCAAGGCCTGGACCTCCGATTTTCGCGTCGACAATAGCATTCAAGATACGGCCAAGCTTCGGGTATTGATTGATATTCCTTGGTTTAAACCCAAAGAGGTTGAGATTGATGTGGCACCTGCGATGTCTAGCTTTATCGCTACTGCGCTTGAGACTCGTGAAGAAGAAATTTTACCTTACAATTTAGAAGGGGATGAAAAGTTTGGGTCAAGTGCTGAGCGCGGTGATGAAATTCGAAGAGTTCGCTATCGCAAGAAAAATCTATTTGGTCGAGATAAAGAAAGAGAATACTTTTTGGTCTCAGCTAAGCATTCTGATTCTAAGGGAAAGGTTCAGGTGGTTTTGTTTGAGAGAGACAATGATCGGCATGATCTGCAAGAGCTAGATTTAGTTGTCGAAAACTTAGCCATTGAGACTTGGAAGCAAGACTTAAATTTAAAACCAGAGTTTTATGAGCTATGGGACCAAGAATTAGATCGTTGCTGGGAAGGACAATACGCCAGCCTGAAAAAGAAGCCGGCAGAAGTGCTTGAAGTAGAAGAAGTCGCAGCCGATGAAGATTTTGTTGGTAAGGTCAAACGCATTGTTACAGAAAAGCTTAGCTTTGAAGAGATGACTTTTGATCGATCTTATTACAATAGCTATCACGCTGACGAGCCATTGAGTTTGAGAAGGATCTATAGATTGGATGCCACGCGAATACAGGATGAAGACAATCCAGATCCTCCAAAGTTTCGCAAGAATTTAAAAATTTTAGGAAGACTTGCGCAAGGCGAGTATGATCGAGAAACCCAACTCTATAGCGAAAGGGATCGAGTTTTGGTCACTAACCCCGCTTGGCATCAGTTTTTGAACAATTACAACACCCAAGTGCAGCCATGGTTTCGAGCCGCTCAACAAACTAAAATGGTCTGGATCGATACCAAAGACATTCGTCTTAATGATCGTTGCGGCCGACAGCGAGTTTGGGATTAAGTGAAGTTGTTTTATGAATCAGTAAGAATAATGCTTTTAGATTTCGACTGGACTTAAATCTATAAAACATGAAATGAATTCATTTTAAGCAAAGAAATCCTTTAAATATTTATGACAAAGATCTTTTTGAGGAGCTTAAAATGTTAAAGACTTTTCATTTATTCATTTCATTTCTAATTGCATTCAGCATCGCTTTACCGAATCCTGCCTTTGCAAAAAAAAAATGTCACAACAAAGCTAAGTAAAGATAAAAAATTGAAACTCTCGCAATTTGTTTTGAATTCTAACCAAATCAAGAAACTCAAAGGTGAAGACCAAATCAAGTATTTTATTTTTTTGAGTTCTTTGTTAGGTATCCTTGAAATTCGCCAGATACAATATGGAGATGCAAAATTCAAACCCAAAAAGACTGCTGAAAATTTTTGGAACGAATATTTAAGTATTCTTCCTCAAGCCCATGTAGGTTGGGGAGTCGTGTTGAATGGGGTAATGACTGGGGCCAGAGCTTTAGGACCTCGTTTGGCCAGTGTGTCTACAAGTGCTGCAAGAGGAATTCAAAGATTTGGTAGTAAAACTTGGAACTTTGTAAGAGGTAGAGGTTTTCAAACAGCGCAAGAGTCGGGCAGAGCGGTTCCGCAGCTCCCGGCACCAGATAGATTAAGTGGCGGGACTACGGTCTATACTATCGATTGGAGTAACAAAAGGCTGAATCATTTTTGCGATCAGATTTAGGAAAGTTAGCGACTATCTTGTTTACTAGAGGAGTCTCCAGAGCGGCACTGACCTCCAGTATTAAAGTCTTTCATATATGTTGATAAGGCCTTCTGAAGAGACAGGGCTTCTTTTATCGTTTTTTCTCCCTCAAAAATGTCCAGAAAATAATCATTTTTTGTATTAAATTTTTGATCTAGTAAATTATCATCAGGTTTTAAAAGAAATTGAAGCGTGTCTTTACATTTTTCTGGGGACTCAAAGTTATCTGTTTGGCTTTTGATAAAATCGATCATTGAGTCACGTACTGTGCTTGATCTAACAAAATCTGTTTGAGCGTAGATTCCATCTTTGTGCTCTAAAAGCTTTTGTAAGAATTCAGTACATCGTCCTTTAGCGAAATCTTCGCCTATTTTGTATTTAAAATGATTATGGCTTTCATATTGGTCTTTAGCTAACTCATAGATAGAACTTTCGCAAAATTTTTTTTCGATTAAAAATTCTACTTGTCTTTTTCGCATTCTTTGAGTCAAAAAAGGGTGTTTTTTGTTAGCTGAAACAAAATTTATAAATTTGTTACCTTCCCCTTGTTCGGGGCTAAATATACCTTTCACTTTATTGTAATCCTCTAGAGGATCTCCACTAGATCCCTCTTTTTTAAATGCGCTTTCGCCCCAATTTCTCATGTAATTATTGAATTTTCTTTGTTCAATGTTAGGCATGGGATATTTACTTATGAAGAAGCCTAAAGAATAAAGACAGTTATCTTTACTTTCTTTAGCAAAATCTGAAACGTAATTCGCAAATCTTTTCTCTACAAGATGTTCCTTTGCTGCTGGGCTACTAAATCTCTTTAGTAAATCCTCATTATTTAAAACACTAAGAATTGACTTACAGCCTTTGGCAGTGCCAATGTCAGTTGCTTTTCTTGCTGTTGTAATAAATCCAGAAGGCAATCTATAGTCATCTTTGATCATTTGTGTACAACAATACCGAAATCTTGCATCTAAAAAATCTTTCGATTCACAGTATTTTGGTGCATTTTTTTCTGTTATGGTACCATCATAAAAATCATCACAACCGGCTTTAGCTGCTTGCGTACTCAGTACATTCTGACGAACATTCCTTGCATATGTAGTAAAACCATCAATAATCTTGCTGCAAGAAAGTAAAAGTTTTTGATCGGCTTGTTTTACATTATTTTGAGTGCTTCTAATATTTTCCTTTGTCGAATTTTGAGTTAGATCAATTGTCGAATTTTGAGTTAGATCAATCAAATTATCTAAATCAGGAAATCGCAATGAAACTTTACTCTTATCTTTTAGCACTAATGGGTTACCTTGGCATTGACCCAAGATTTTATCTTTTTGCTGTTCATTAACATTTTTTCCATCTTTATATAGCCGTTGAATTTCCTTGGCCTGTTCAAAAGTAGAATTGGCATTTTCAAGTTCTTTAAGACTCAGCTGTAACAAACGAGCGGCCATAGCTTCCATTGAATATTTTTGTCTGGTCTCTAGTTCGGCTTTCTTTTTTTCTAGATAATCTTTTCTATTTACTTTTTCTTCATTAGTTATTGCACCTGCCTTGAAAGCTCTATCTATTTCTTAAGAATATTGCTCAATTGCATACAATACGTATTGAATTTGTGTATTGTAGGTAAGTGCTTTTTGATTTGTTTTAATTGCAGATATATCTTGATAATCATAATCATCTTTCAAAATATTATAGACATTTAATTCTATATCGTTTTCTAAAGAATTTAAACTAGCAAGAATATTTTTCTGACCAGTATTTAGATTGCCATAGTCACTGCCTTCTGGAGTTCTTGTAACATGATCAAGATAATCTTTGTAGTCTGTGTAAGGCTCTTTTAATTTTTTATTGGATTTTCGAAAACTGATTGGAGGCTCTAAGAAATGTACATGAGAGCCGTTATCTTTAATGTAATCTTCTTTCGAAATATATTTAAATTTATTACCTTTAAGACTTCTCTCTAGACTACTATAGGACAAAGGTCGATAAAGGCCATTATTATTTTGTGAGAAAACACTTTGAAAATCACTTTTAATGTCTTCCCCTTTAGGTCCACTGAGGGCATTGGTTTTATTTGTGCAAGTTCTTTTGATACTTTGGCTAATTCGTTGCTGGCAGACAATTCTAACTCCGCAAGGCATGCAAGCATACCTTAGCTCTGTAACTCTTGGAGTAAATTTAGCATCGCCAAAACGACTGCCTCTTTGTCCGGGATCAGCAAAACAAAAAGATGTCATGAGTATACAGGCAATAATAATCCTCATGATTTATTATCGGCATGCAAGTGAAAAAATCAAGTGATTTCTTCTGATCAATCCATCTAAATTTGCCACTACCTGGTTAATTTCTCTTTGATAGCTAGAAATAGCTTCTTGATGTTCTGTTTGAGCTGCATCATTTTCACTTTGAAGTTGTTTATACGAGTCAACAGCTGCTCTTTGGGAACCTGTTGTGGCCTCAACCCTTGAAACTTCCGATGCATATCCCAAATAAGAAAATAGTAAAATTAAAATCACCTTCATTTTATCACCTCACCTTAAATAGTATTCATTATTTATTGAATGAGGTTGAGTGATTTTCGTGTAAGGCAGTTGAGTATAGCCAATCGTCTAGACCTCAATCAACACCGCCCGCACCGGAGAGGCGTCTGCCGCTTCTAGAGCCAGTGGAAAAGCAGACAGAATGTATTCTCGGGCCGCTACATGTTCTAAAACCAGACCTTCTAGATTGCAGATTTCGTGTTCATAGAGAGCATGGTGTGATTCTAAATTTTTGGAGTGGAAGGGGTCGACACTGGGGGTGTCGATGCCAATCAGTTTGCAGTTCATCTGGGCCAAAAATGCAATGAGTTTTGGCGAGAGACTATTAAAATCTTCATTGAATTCATTGGGATTGGGAAAGCTCATGGTGCGAAACAAAACTCTCTCGCAGCGAATTTCATCTTCAAAATCTTCAGGCTGAATGCGAGCGCCGCGCGGGATGTTTACATGCACAACTTGGCAGGGGCCGTAATAAGGGCTCAAATCGATTTGCTCGATCGACTCTGCGCCTTGTTTGTAGTGGCTAGGGGCATCGGCATGAGCGCCAATATGCAAGCTTGTTGTTATTGAACTCAATGCATAGTTATGGCCCTCTTCGAGAGAAAAACTGATTTTTCTTTGAAACTTTTGATCTCCTGGCCATACGGCAGTGTATTCGTGCAATAATGGAGAGATGTCGATCAGGCCTTTCATTGAAACTCCGGAGCTATCTTTTCGGCAAAAAGCTTCATGCTCGATTCAACCTCTTCTGAATTGTGATTGAAAAAATCAAACCACAGCATTAAGGCATCATTGGGATGAAAAGTATCACGAATCTGTTGAATGATTTCCTCTGGATTGCCAACCAAGGCGTTTTCGGTGGCTTGCTCTATTCGGCGCGGATCGAGGGTTCCTTCCATCGCTGTCCAATATTGCTCGAGCGCTTTTTTAGCCCTCTCTTTTGCAACAGAACTTTTTGTATCGAGAAATACAAAACGGGTTTGCGGCATATACTCACGTTGCCATTTACCCCCATCTTTGTGAAAGAACTCAGACATTCTTAGATGAGTGGCTTCGATCACTTCTTTTTTGGTGATCGATAGATTGAAGACTTTCACCGGGCGGTGCTGGTTGAGCTCGATTTGCAAATTCGGATCATGCGAGCCAAGAATCAAATCAAGATGGCTGTCATCAAAGTCTTGCGGAACGATTTTAATATGCTCAAATCGATAGAATTTGGGCAAACTGATTTCAGTTTCAACATCAAAGTCTTTTTGAAAGGCCTGCCATTCCTCAAGACTTTGAAAGTTTTCTTGTTTTAGTATTCTGGTTTTGATTTGTTCACTGGTGATCTCTTCTTTATTGATGAGGCGAAGAAAAATTTCAGCGGCCTCGGCAAAAGCTTGGTTGCGAATGTGTCGCCAATGCACCTCTTCTAAAGCGTTTCTAGGCGCAATACCATAAGATCGATTCATAAAATCAAAGCGCCCGCCAGAAAAACCGATATTCAAATTTCTTTGCGGGTGAAAGCTTAAAAAACTTGCGCATCTTTCGGCTGTGGCAATGGGACCACCCATCGATAGTAAATTGAGAACCGCAGAGCCAAGACCAATTTTTTTGGTTTTGGCAAAGACTTGGTGACCGAGTTGAAAGATGTCATTATTGAGGCCAATCTCTCCGGGCCAATGAGGCACTACGGGTTTTCGGTTCTTTTTTTGGCTCTGTGAAGACAGATGCGACTCAGCTACCCAAGCGGTTTGAAATTTCAACTGATCTGCCAGCTCGACTTGTGAGAAAAAATTCTCCCACATCTTTTTTTCAGAAGGAAGTTGGCCATCAACCGGAACATGAGAAATACTAAAAAAGATATCAAAGCGCATAGGGCAGTATAGTCGAAAAATTGCGTAATCTGTCAACAGGAGCAGTTTGTCATCGATTCATTTTCATAGATTTATAAGCTCACAAAGCCTAGGATCAGCCTCATGGGGGATTTTCCAAAAGCACCAAGTGGAGACTTAACTTATTCTTCGTATTTAAAGATACCCGAGCTTCTTTCATTGCAAAAGCCACAAAGTGAGCCGCTAGAGCATGATGAAATGCTGTTTATCCTGATTCATCAGGTCTACGAGCTGTGGTTTCGACAAATGCATCATGAACTCGATGAGATGATTCGTTTGAGTCAAGAAAACAATCATCTTGCTATGATTAAAGTTCTTCGTAGAATTATTAAGATTCAAGATTTGCTCAATCTACAAGTCAGTGTCATAGAGACGATGACTCCCACCGAGTTTGAATACTTTCGCAATCGTTTGCAGACCGCTTCTGGTTTTCAGTCTTATCAGTTTCGCAAGCTTGAGTTTCGTTTGGGTATGAAAGAGAAGCGTTATCTCCAATTTTATGAAAAAGAAGAAGCAGAAAGACTTGAGCTCATAAAAGCACTGCAAGCAAAGTCATTGCAAGACCATTTGTTTGTTTTTTTTCAACGCGCTGGTTTGAAAGTTCCCAAAGAGCTTCTAGAAAAAAATACCGAAGATGCCCATGAACTAAACGAAGACTGGGCCAAAGAGATTGCTAAAGTCTATCGAAAACCACATGACTATTGGCAGTTGTATGAGCTCTTTGAGCTATTAATGGATTTTGATCAAAGGCTTGGATTGTGGCGCTATCGACATATTCAAATGGTACAAAGAACCATTGGCATTACTCTTGGAACAGGCGGAAGCCATGGTGTGGACTATTTAAATACAACTTTGAAGAAAAGAGCTTTTCCTGAAATTTGGCAAGCCAGGCAATACATTATCAATCATCCGGAGACTTCGAAGAATGGCAAAAAGCTATGATAAATTTGATTGGCAATCGATAAAAAAAACAGTTATTGGAGTCGATGAAGTGGGCAGGGGTTGTTTGGCGGGACGGGTTTATGCTGCGGCCGTGATTTTGCCACAAGATCATGCTATTGCAGGTTTGACGGATTCCAAACTCTTGTCCGAGTCTCGGCGTGAATTTCTCTCAAAGCAAATACGTTCGCAGTTTAATTATGGCATTGGATATGCAGAAGTAGAAGAGATTGAGAAGCTCAACATATTGCAAGCAAGCTTTCTTGCCATGCGAAGAGCAATCGAGCAATTGAATGTTGATGAGGCTGTTGTCTTGGTTGATGGTAAATTGAAGATACCTCAGCTAAAGTATGAGCAGATCCCATTGGTTAAGGGAGACTATCGAGCAGAGCCCATAGCTGCAGCTGCCATTGTGGCGAAAGTAGAAAGAGATCATTACATTGCAGAGGCCGGAGAAAGACATCCTCAATACGGATTTGCCAAACACAAAGCCTATGCCACCAAAGAGCATAAGGCAGCGATTGCAAAGTGGGGGCCCAGTGCTTTGCATCGAAAAACTTTTGCAGGAGTCAAAGAATTCCTCTAAAGGGGAGAGACGAGAAATTCGTGCCGCTCAATATTTGATTCAAGAGCATCATTGCCAATTGCTAATGCACCAATATCAATCGCCATTTGCCGAAATCGATCTCTTGCTTTTGCACTTTGAAGAAATATGGATGATTGAAGTTAAGGGGCCAAAGATAGAAAGTTTTTCAAAAAAGCAAGAACGAAGACTCAAGCGAGCTTTTGAATATTTGCAGGGCCTATGCACTCGAGAGCTAGTCTTTGGATTGATCTTAGAAGTCGAAGAAGGCAAGTTTGAGCTGCTTCACATTGACTAAAATCTTATTCGAAACCATTATGAAATCATGCGAGCCTTGATTTTTACTCTGATCATGATTTTTAGTCTCAATTCTTATGCCGACAAAAGTCGTGAGTTTTTGTTGAGTGCAACTTATGGAACTCTTGCAGGAACCCTAGTCGGTGCTGCAACTTTGGCTTTTGCTGACCAACCCGGAGATAAGCTACATCGAATTGCCAGAGGTGCATCCCTTGGTTTGTATCTTGGAATTGCTTTAGGAATCTATGTCACTAGTTATTATGAACCTGAAGAAGATAAGCCAGAAGGAGATGTTTATCCTGAAGGACAAGTCCCTGATGATCAAGCAAGGCTCTATATCGCTCCTACATTTACTGAGAATCGAATCGATGGAGCATCCATTCAGTACGAGTTTGCAAAATTTTAAAGCTTTACAGCTGCTCGTCTTTGATTTTACTTTCTGAATTTCGCACCTTCATTGTTTGTGCCAAATTTTGGGTGATATTTGATCGGAAACCCAGCATTTTTTTATTTCGTGTTGTACTTTATTAGCTGCTCCACTTTATTTCACTTTTTTTACAGTTTTAAATTCTACTTTCAATGACCTAGGATATTTGTCCGAAACTGCCCCAAATTTTCAATATGCTCGGACAGAATACTTTAAACATCTTAGGCACTTATTTACTCTCGGACGCCTGTCCGAAGTGAAATAAAAGGGAGCAGTTGTTGTACTTTAAATTGGGAAACGGCTTCATGCATATTTACCTTTTGAATTTATACCTTTGCATCCATTAAAAACGCAATGGCAAAACCGCTAATTTATACCTTCACATCCATTAAAACGTAACTTCGCAGCATTGAAAAAAACCAAGGTCGCACCACACTATTTCTGTATACCTTCACACCATTGCAATAGAAACAAATTCGCGCCCCACAGAAAAACATTGTTGTATACCTTCGCACCGATGAAAAAACGCAATGGCAAAACCGCTAATTTATACCTTCGCACCTATGTAATAGAAACAAAATCACACCGCACAAAAAATTGACTCCCACCCAACAATCCAATAGCTTGCACAAAATGAAAAAACAGCTCCAACTCATACCCAAACCTAAAACAGAACACGGCGGCTCTATTGCCAATCCGCAAAAGCGCAAGCG
>CAZZCP010000068.1:0-12862 GCA_964653235.1 uncultured Pseudobdellovibrionaceae bacterium
GGCCTCTGAGCCTGCTTTTTTATTGCCGTTTTTGCGCCCTGAATGTGTATCAAGTCGACAAAAACAGATCAGCTTGAAAATAAGCCGAATTCAAGCCTCCGATTTTAGGCATATTTCATGCTTTGGTATGTGTAACTTTATATTTTAGGAGAGAAAAGATGAAACTAAAAACTATGTTAAAATCATTCTTGGCAGTTGCCTTAGGCGCAGCCCTAGTAACTGCTTGTAGCAGTAATAATTCGAATTCCGCAAATCCTTTTGCAGAGAATCCAGATTCAATGAAAGGAAAAGTTTTGGAGATTCCAGGTTCAAATGGCGAACTTGGTGTTGCTTTAAACCAAAGTGGAACTTTAGTTGCCGCCTTAGATTCAGATGGTGAAATCGTAGAAATCACTCCCGGCATGAAGAATCAAGGAGTGGACTCAGCTCTTCCCAATCAGCTCGATGCTGAATCTGAGCAAGCAATCGCTGATGCGGCTGCAGAAAGTGAATTGGTTCAAGCTGCTTTGGATATGACAGCACAAGATGCTGAAGCCAAAGGCCTTGATACATCGAATCGACAGGTCTATCTTTATCAAAGTTCTTTTAAAGGAAATGCTACAGAGACTTCAAATCCTTCGAACTACGAGCAAAAAACACATGAAATGACTGTTTCTGGCTACATGGATTTTCTTTTCTCTTTTCAAGGTTTAGAACTCACTTGGGAATATGGCGCAGGAAAAATCGTAGACGTTTTAGAATGGGGTCATGACAAACTTGATTTAGATGGTTTTTTTGCCGATAGAGAAAGTGTTGCTCCCGGTATTGCTTGTGTCGCTTCGGGAGCTACTCATGGATTGATTGGTGCTGCAAAAGGCGTACAATCTCTACCTGATTTTGTAGAATTTCTTGCAGGAACTCCAATAAATGGCTTTAGAATGATGTATGCAAATACTCGCGGATTTTTTGCACAAGACCAAGAAGTAAAAGACAAGTTCACTGCCATGAACAATGAGGCAAGAGCATCTCAAAACCGATACTGGCATGATGCATGGAAAATCCTCAGAGGTATTCCAAGTGGCATCTCTAGCCTGGCTGTTGACTTCACCGATTCTTTGGATGAAGTAGAAAATGCAGATAATGAAGTCTACTGGTGTGGTCAAGTCGGTGAACTGGGAGGCATGATTGTCTCTTATGGAGGAGCCGCAAAAATAGCCGCAAAAGCACCTGGCGTTGGTTTTCTTCGTCGTCAACAAGTTCGCGCCGGAATCACTCGCCAACAAAGTCGCATTGCTGCTTTAGAAGCCGAAGTGAAAAGCCTAAAAACAGCTGCCGAAAGTGCTTCTAAAAATTTAAAGCGCACACAGAAAAAACTCCAAAAAAAGCCAAACAGCTCTGCTCTTCAACAACAAGAAGTCGCTCGACAAGTGAAACTCACTGAAGCAGAAGGTGCTTTAAAAACTGCCGAAATAAAATTAAAAGCTGCCAATTATGAGATGATTCGCATGCAAGAAAGAATAACTGCACTCAATAAAGAAGCAGGTATTACTCCTCAACAAAGAATCGATAGAGAACAAGCCAAAATCGATAAAAAACAGCAAAAATTAGATAAGAAAGCTGAAGGTGGTGGATACAGCACAGCTACAACTCGAAGACGACAAGAGCAAGATGCTGCTACTAGTGCCGCTGAAGCGCAACGACAGGCAGTGATCGATGATGCCGCTGAAAGATTAGGTAGAACCGCAGATGAAATTGATCGATTAAAGGCTCAACAAACTCCAGGTGTTTCTTCTGGTAGCCCTTCGGCAGTTAGAACTGATGTCATTGATGCTGAGTATACGGTGATTCCAAATGGCTCAACCACTGGCCCAACAAAAGCTTTGCCGAATCCTAATAATACGAACTAATTTCAAGCTTGAGTTTTACTCAAAATAAGCAGGCCCGAGGGCCTGCTTATTTTATTCTCGATATTTATCATAAAGTTGACGGCATTCGAAAAGATCTTGATCTAACTGATCAAGAATCTCACTCTTTGAGTAGCTTTTTCCGATGAATTCTATTTTTATCTGCGGATGCCGAAGGATTCCCTTTAGTTCATAAATGTCTTCCATGAGCAACTTCAACTCTGAAGTGATTAGAATTCGATCTGGCTCAGATATTTGGGAAGTTGATACATAGGAGTCTGCTTGCAAGTCTACCCCAAGAGTTTTTAAAGTACTAGTAGACTGCCGAATATTAGCTAGCAACAGATTTCCCCGATTTTCTAATCTTTGTACCTCTTCAGGGGATGCCCCTAAATCATCGCCATCATCATCACTGCACGCTGCAAGAAATAAACTCAAAAATAGAAACATCACAATCTTCATAAGCTCCTCCCAAAGACTTCTCGTACAAAAATACTATGCAAAAAGATACTGCTTTAATTGCGCTTTGCGTCCTGATTTTACGAGACATTTTATCTATATAATAGTCAAAATTTTTAAGGAGAACCCATGGCGATTCAAAATACCTTTAGTATTATTAAACCCAATGCAATGAAGAAAAATGTGATCGGAAAAATCATTGATAAATTTGAAGCAGCTGATCTTAAAATTGCTGGAGCAAAAATCATGCATATCGACAAAGCTCTAGCTGAAGAATTCTATGCCGAGCACAAAGAAAGGCCTTTTTTTGCTGAGCTAGTTAGCTTTATGACCTCAGAGCCAGTAATGCTTATGGTTCTTCGCGGAGAGAATGCAGTCACTCGCAACCGTGAAATCATGGGCGCCACCAATCCTGCAGAGGCAGCGGATGGAACCATTCGCAAACTTTTTGGTGACAGTGTTGGTGAGAATGCCGTTCATGGTTCTGACAGTCCCGAAAGCGCTGCAAGAGAAATCAATTTGTTTTTTAAAACTGAAGAAGTTTTCAATACTTAATGTCACCGCCTCTTGGGCTTGGTGAAATTCTAGAGCTTCGTACCCAAAGCATGAGCTATGGCGGAAAAGCCGTAGCTCGGCACAAGCAATTTGTCATTTTTGTTGAAAGAGCCTGCGCCGATGAGGAACTTCGGGTAGAGATCACTCGCATCAAAAAAAACTTTGCTGAAGCCAAAATTTTAGAAATCCTAAAACCGAGCCCCTTTAGAAGACTTGAGCCCTGCCCCCATGCTAGCGAGTGTGGCGGCTGCCAATGGCAACATATGACTTATGATGAGCAAGTTCGACAAAAACAAGATCTTGTTCTCAATGAACTTAAGAAATGGAAATTACTCGAAGATATTAAAATTCTTCCCATAGTCAGCGGGCCTGAGTTTCACTATCGAAATCGAGTACAAATCCGTAGAAAAAATAAAAAACTTGGATTTTATCAAAGAGCAAGCCACAAGATCGTTGATATTGAGCAGTGCTTGATAGCCGATTCAAGAATCAATGAGCACTTTTCTGTGCTTCGAAATGAATCTCGCAAACAAGAAGACAAAATCGAAGTCTATTTAGAGAACAATCAAATTCATAGCACTTACAACCAGCGACATGCCCAAGAGAGTGGTTTTCGCCAAGTCAATGAGCTGCTCAACCAAAAAGCCAAAAAAGCTATAGAAAAAATTCTAGTTCAGATAAAAGTGAATCGAATCATAGACTTATATTGCGGATCAGGAAACTTAAGCATAGATTTAAAAGGCGATTTTAAAGTGATTGGTGTTGATAAGAACCTTGCTGCGATTCAAAGAGCGCAGAAAGCGGCAGCTGCTCACTGCAGCTATTATCATAAAGATGTAGAGCTATTTATTTGCAATTTTGATTGGCAAACCTCAGATTTGATTTTGCTTGATCCTCCTCGCCTTGGCTGTGATCAAGAAGTTTTGCGAAAAATTGTGGAAAGTCCTGTGGAACATGTGATTTACATGAGCTGTAACCCCAGTACCTTTGTTCGAGATCTTGTTTTTATTCAAGATCACTTTCAAGCAGTTCAGTTGCAAGTTTTTGATATGTTTCCTCAAACCTATCATGTTGAAACTTTAAGCTATCTAAAACGGCTCTAAACTTGCTCAATCACTGGGCTTTTGTTAACTTTTGAGAATGCGCTGGCTGTGTCTACTTTTATGTTTAACTTTGCTCTCTTGTGCTGCTTCAAAAAAGCAATCCTATCAGTCTCAATTGCGAACTAAAATCGGCACCGCTCATTTAAGAAATAAAAATTATCCTTTGGCATTTAAAGAACTTTTAGAGGCTGTACGCCTCGACCCCAACAATGCTCTTGCGCATAACAATCTCGGACTCAGCTATATTGCTAGAAAAATGTATGCGGAGGCCAAAGAACATTTTCAACAAGCTATCGCCTTAAAGAGTGACTACACCGATGCTAAAAATAATCTGGGAGTCGTTTACACTGAAACCAAAGAATACAATCGTGCCGTTGAAGTTTTGAAAGAGGCGGCAGAGGATCTTACTTATCCTTATCCTGAAAAACTTTTAAGTAACTTGGGAATTGCATACTTTAAAACTGGTGATTATCAGCTGGCAAAAGTGAAACTTGCCCAAGCACTAGATACCAATCGAAAGTATTGTCCCTCTTTATCGTTTTATGGTCAAAGTCTGTTTCATTTAGAAGAATACGACTCTGCCGCGAGAAGCCTAGATCAGACCATTGCTCTATGTAAGCAATCACCTATCGATGCGGTTCATTACTATGCTGGATTGAGCTATTATAAAATTGGTCAATACGAAAAAGCCAGAGCGAGACTGTTAGAGCTAATGAACTACTATCCAGAGAGTCCTTTTGCCAGCCAAGCCAAAGAGAGTCTTTCTTTAATGGAGTTTTAAATGAAAGAAACGGGTAGCCGATTAAAAGAGGCTAGAAATCAACAAGGTTTGAGTTTAGAAGAAATTTCGATAGCCACAAAAATCAAACTTAGCACTTTAGAGTCTATTGAAGAAGGGGATGTTGATCGGCTCCCACCGAAAGCTTTTGTTCGTGGTTTTGTTCAAAGCTATGCGAACTATCTTAACTTAGATGTAAACTCGGTCATGGATAGCTTTCAAAAAGAGATTGGCAGTACTTCAGCCGCACAAGATTTAGTCAAACTCAAAAGCGAAGATAATGAATCAGCAGTGAGCTTTGCCAATAGCTCGGGTCAGCCCTACACCAAATTTTTAATGATTGCAGGTACCTTGGTCTTAATTGCTGGAGTGATTCTCGTGGTTCAAATTATTGACAAATACACTCGAGAATCTGAAGTAACCGACGTGTCGAATGTAGCCCCCATTGAGCAAACCACAGATATTGAGCCGGCAAAGTCTGCGGCGAAAAGTGAAAAGTCCAAAACGGAAACGAAGCCAAAAACCAAAGATACTGAAAAACAAGAAGAGCAAATTGCAGTAAAACCAAAGCCTGAAAAAATCAAAGAAACTCTGCCGCCAGAAGAAAAAAAGCCAGAAGTCCAAGCTGTTGTTGAAAGCAAACCAAAACCTGAGCCGAAACCAGAAACTCAGGCAGAATTAGCTGCTGAGCCTGAGAAGCCAAAGCCTGAAGCCTCACCAGAGCCTGAGCCAAAAACAGTTCAAGAACCTAAAGAATCCGAAGTGCAAGCACAAGCACCCATTGAGCCAGAACAGCAAAAACCTGAACCCAAAAAACCTGAGCCCAGACCTGTACAAAATACTTTGCAGCCGCAAGAGGTGATACTCGAGGCTCTTGACCGAGTTCAAATACGCTTTAAGAGTGACAATTCAGATTGGCAAAATTTGAATCTTTCACCTGAGCAGATTTATACCATAAAAGCCAATAGCAAAATACGAGTTGAGGCTAGTGATGGTGGGGTTTTAAATGTCATTCACAATGGTCGTGATCGTGGGGTTCCTGGCAATCTAGGCGAAAAAATTCAGCTTAGCTACCCATAATATGAAAAGTCTACGCGTACTCTTTGGAATCAGTTTTTTATTTTTTCTCTACTTTGTGTATGGAATTTATGTCAGTCAGTTTGAACTCAATGGAATGAAAGTCAATCAAGGACGATTACAAACTGGTCCAGTCTACGAAATCAAAGGCTCCACTCATTCGCACAGCATCGCAGGTATTGGGAGTGGTAGTTTTTCTGAAGTGCTTGCGGGAGCAAAAGCTGCAGGGCTGAACTTTGTTTACATCACAGATTTAAATCGGTTCGAACGAGCGCGCTTTATAGAATCATATCGTGACAATGTACTACTCTTACAAGGTGGTAAGTTCAGTTATTTGCAGTCTCACTTGCTCTATTATCGGCAGCAATATTCTCTAGACTTTAAAGACTTAGGAGAAGCTCAAGTTTTTTTTACCGACCAACTTTCTACTGAAGCTTCAGAAACAAATGAATTTATCACTTTGGCCAATCCATTTCGCAGAAATTTAGACTGGCTTGAAAAAGCTTCGAAAGGCATTCATTCAATTGAAGTCATCAATCTCAAAGAGATTTGGCGAAATTCTTGGAAAGACAATAAATTAGGCTTTGTTGCAAGCTTTCTATTTATCTACCCATTTAACCCACAGTATGCGCTTATGAGAGTTTACCAAAGACCCGAAAGAGAAATTGCACTTTGGGATAAAATGAATCAAACACAGATGGTTTACGGCATGCTAGGAAACGATGTGACGGCAAAGATGCCCTTTTCGCCCGTTTTTAAAATACAGTTCCCAACTTATAAAGCCAATTTTGAGATCGCCTCTAACCACTTGTTTTTAGAATCAGAACTCACTGGTAATGCTGCAAAAGATGAAAGCAAAATTGCTACCGCATTAAAAAGAGGTAACTACTATTTGTGCTTAGATATGCTTGGAAGTCCCAAGGGTTTTCAAGCTGTTTTAAAACAAGGAGATAAAGAATACCTAATGGGTTCAAAAGTCCAACTGCAAAAAGGAACCCAACTCAAAATACAAGTACCCGAATTGATCGAGGAGGAGTTTCGGGTTTCTGTTTATAAAGATGGTAAGCTTTTTCATTCGAGCAACTCAAAAAACACAGAGCTACAGATTCTTACTGAAGGAGTATACCGAGTCGAAGTACAACTGAGAATTCAGTTCCCCTTTCCTGAAGGTAGAGAGTGGAGAGATTGGATATTTACGAATCCTTTTTTCGTATCAGCAAAGGTCCAATAGCAGGTATCTGACAAGCTAAGCGTTCTTTTTTCGAAAAGCCTCGGGCTTCAGCCATCTCTTTTTCAACTGCATTTCTATGCGGAAGATTTTCAAGCCCTTCTTCAACAATGACGCGGCAAGTTCCACATGAGCCCCCACCACCGCAAAGATGATCCCAATCGACTTTTTTTTGAAGCAGCGCCTCAAGCAAGGTGAGCCGCTCATCACTTGAAATCTCTATGTTTTTAACACCAAGCACTTGGATATTTTTTTTCTTTTTCATTTTTTCTAAAAAAAATTCACAGTATTTGTTAAAACCAATCTATGAAATACATCGCATTCGACTTAGAAACAACTGGCTTTCTTCCTGGAGTAGATCAAATCACTGAAATTGGGGCTGTAAAATTTGAAGATGGCGAAGCCGTTGCGCTATTTTCAACCTTAGTAAACCCGAGAAAAGAGATTCCCGAACAAGTTCAAAAGATTACAGGCATTACCAATGAAATGGTCACCAATAAGCCCGTCATCGAAGATCTATTAAATTCTTTTGCCGAATTTTGCGAAGATGATTTGATTGTTGCTCACAATGCTCCCTTTGATTTGCAGTTTCTTTCTGCAGATATCAAAAAGTTCGAGAGTCCATCTCCTACAGGAATCGTGCTTGATACATGTGCTATGGCAAAAAAAGTTCTTCCTGGTATGGCCAACTACAAATTGGGAACTTTGGTTCAACATCTTGAGATTCCTTCCTCTGATTTTCACCGCGCTGAAGAAGATGCCACTTACTGCGGAAAACTATTTCATCATATGATCAAAAAAATCAGTAGTAATGGGGCAGCTCCTGCCATTGAAAATTTGATTCGTTTATCCAATGATCAAGCTTTGCGCTTTCCGCAAATTGAAAGAAAGCCAAAACAGCTTGATCTATTGTCACTCTAAAACCTAGCCGAATTGGCAATCGGATACCTTCTACCGGTACCAAAAGCATGCTGTGACATTCTAAGGATTGGTGGATATTGCCACCTTTTAAATTCATTGCGGTAGAGCACTGGGACCAACCACTTTTCGGTTTTGGTTCTCGCCGGTTTGCACTCAACCAAGATTCTTTCGATGGCTTGGTCGAGCTCTTCATAAGGCGGAAGCGAATCTTCATCTTTTTGATTGGGTCTTAGTTCAGCACTTGGGGGACGATCGATGATTCGTTTCGGGATGAGTTCTTTTTCTAAATTGTAGTGCCTAGATAGTGCAAAGACCTCTGTTTTTAAAAGATCACCAATAGGGGCCAAACCGCCGCAAGAATCACCATACAAAGTGCTGTATCCTGTAGCAAGTTCACTTTTGTTTCCTGTTGCCAACAACATTGAGCCAGTCATATTAGAGTAGGCCATCAAGATATTGCCACGTATTCGCGACTGAATGTTTTCATTCGTTACATTGAATTCATTGTGATCAAAAACGCTTTCAAAGTTTTTTAAATAAACTTGATAAATCTCTTGAATGGGTGAATTTAAAAATTTACAGCCGAGATTTTTTGCCAGTTGAGATGCAAGTTCATAACTCTCTTCTGCATTAAACTCTGTCGGCATAGCTATACAAGTTAACTTGTCTGGACCAAGAGCTTCTGCAGCCAAACAAGCAACTAGGGCCGAATCAATCCCTCCACTCAAACCAAGATGAACTCGTGACATTTGGTTTTTGTGAACAAAGTCTCGAATACCAACAACTAAAGCTTGGCGAAAGTATTCTAAATTGGTTTTAGTATAAAGAGAGGTCTCATGAAGCAGCCCTTGATTGTCAGGATAATTATAAATATTTAAATCTTCAGCAAAGAAACGAGACTGTGATTGAATGACTTCTTTTTTATCAACAACAAAGCTTCCACCATCAAAAACCAATTCGTCTTGTCCACCGACTAAATTGACATAAATCACTGGGCATTTCATATATTGAGCTGTTTTTTTGACAACACTCTGTCGTCTTGAAATTTTATTTTTAGAGCAAGGCGAAGCACTTAAATTGATCACCAAATCAGGTTTTTCTTTTTTCGCCTGATGAAAGGGATTGTAAGGATAGCTAGAACCAACCCAGGCATCACCCCATGCCCAAATGTCTTCGCAAATGCTAACGAGGATTTTTTTGCCTTTGAAATGAAAAAAGTTATCGATCAACTTACCTTGAGAAAAGTGACGAGACTCATCAAAGACATCATAGGTAGGTAAAAGCTCTTTGTGAAAAAAACGAGTTTTTTTATTTTTCTGCACCATTGCTGCAGAATTATAAAAGTTTTTTACCTTTTTCTTTTCAGACAAAGTAACAAGGCCAAATAAAAGCGCTATGCCTTCAGGAACACGTTTTTCAATCCGTTTGAGTTCTTTGAGCTGTGCCTCTACGATACTCTTTCTTTCTAAAAGATCAGCAGGCCAATAGCCAAAAAGTGCAAGCTCGGGATAAACAACCAGATCAACATTCGCTTTTTTTGCCCTCTTTGCAAACTCGATGATTTTGTTGCAGTTGCCAACAAAATCACCGAGCCTTGAATTGATTTGTGCCATTGCAATTTGCATAGGCCATATTTAACAGCCTGTATTGCAAATGAGTACTAGTTTCTTTCTTGCACACTTGTAGAGTCTGAAGAAATTCTAGAAACAGCAGTAAACCACTCCTCGACAGGAATTCTTTTGGTATAGCCATCTTCATAGCGATGCCAAAACAGAATTTCTGGTTCTGGAAACTTCCAACAAAAGTAACCATCTCCAGAGTTAAAATCGATCATCCAAAGACCTGTCACCTTTCCGCCCAATCTCTCTATCTTTCCTTGCCAAGTAGAGATCAAAAGATCTACTTCTGCTTCAAGATCATCGATACTCGAATGATTTTTTGTGGCCAAAATTTCAAGCTGTTGTAGCTTTCTTTCGACCTCTTCTTTGTACTTTTTGGTAATTTTAAAAATAACCGGTATAAGTTGGTTCGCTTCTTTCAAACGAAAACTTCGTTTGTTGTTGAGCTCAACGACCATAATACCCCCCTTGTCGTTTCGCTAATGATTTTTGGCTACCCCCATAGCCTCTTTCAGCATAAAGCAGTTTCTACATTGCAAGAATAAAAACTGTCCCAACTCTGAAATTTTGTAAGATTTTCTGAAAATGCCATTTTTTTGGTGCCAAAATGCTCGGATGTTTCATCTATATGCCCTAGAAATATGACCAAGGGCGGTGTATTTATTTTTCCATGCTTTTGCTGATTTGCAAGAACTGACCACCAAGAAAAAGTAGAACCGCAATTAAAATTCCGGCAATCATTAAGTAGCGAAGAAAACTAGAAATACTTAAAGAGGGCTCCTCAATTTCTTTAGAGTCTTTTTTTCTTTTTCCAGCGGCCAACAACTCTCCTTTTTTACCTCTTTGCTTTACATTGTCTTCACTAGAAACGGCTACGCTTTCATCACGGCCCAGTCTTTGCTCTTTCTCATCGTCTATTACCTCAGCATTTTGAATGTAGGTATTTCTACCAAAGCCCGAAGATTTTTTATTGCCTGTTTCTGTGGTAGAGTAGGTACCCAAGTTCACACTACCACCGTCTGAAGAACTCTTGCTCTTTTCTTGTTTGTCTTTTTTGTTTTGTGCTACATTTCTGCGAATTCTCTCTTTGCGTAAGTTCGATAGCTCATTATTGCTCTTACCGGTAGAAAAACGACTCGGTCTTCCGCCTGCACGTTGAGGATTGTTTAAAGATTCTGTCCCCCTTGAGCTTCCAGATAAAGAATCATTCGGTCTTCCGCCACGGCCTCCTCCACCATCGCCTCTGCCAGATCGATTCGCAGCGCCGCCGCGGCCGTTTCGATCGCGACCTGAAGCATCTCGACCAGAGCCTCTGCCGCCTCCACGTCCTCTACCATCTCGATCACCCAGACCTCCACCTCTTCGACCATTTTGGCCATCGCCGCCAAATCGTCCTGGATCTACATTCGGCGAAGTTCCAGCTTGAAGATTGAAGGCTTCGTAATCGCATTGACTTTGGTCACTGCTGCCAAGGTTGGGTAGTTCTCCTGTCTCAAGCAAACAAACCACATAGTTGCCAAAAAAACCTTGGACGAAAACACGAAACGCTGTATTGAATTGAAAGACAAGGCCAATTAGAATCACCACGACCACCATCATTAAGAGTATGTATTCGATAAGTGTTTGACCACTTTGTCTTTGCAAAAGCTCCCCCTGTACAGCACAGTTTTCTTCTTATATTATCATATCTATGAAAAAACTGCTTTTCCTTGTCTCTATCGGTTTTCTGTTTTTTAGCTCCGAGATTCTGGCAAAAAAATCTTCGAAACTAGAAAAACGTATAGTCCAGCTCGAAAGACAGCTTGAAATGAAGAAATCAGACAAAAAAGCAGTAGAAGAATTAGTAGAGCTCTATCTTAAAAATGACCAAGCCAAAAAGGCAGTTCCCTTGTATCGAAAATTACTGGATGATAATGACCCCAATACTTATTTAAAAATGGCTGAAATCTATCGCAAAGCCGAAATGTATCTCGACGAAGTTCGCATATTAAGTATTTTAGCACCCAAAAACCCAACTTGGCCCTTGCCCTATTATCTTTTGGGAGAGGCCTATTTAAAATTGAAAAGAACCGAAGATGCAATTGCCAAATTTCGGGAAGCCATAGAAATCGAAACTCGCTTTGAAAAGTCTTACTTAGGTCTTTTAAAGGCCTACGAAATCAAAGAAAACTATTATGAAAGCCGGGTTATTTTGCTCGATTTAGTAAAAAATTTTGGCGATAAGTCTTACTACCTCAATCAACTTTGCCGCTTGTACTCTTTAGACAGTTTTTTTGAAGACTCCATTTTGTATTGTCGTGCTGCCATTGACAAAGACCCAAGCTATGCTGAAAATCACGTCTACTTAGGATTGACCTACAAATACAAAAAAAATACCAGTCAGGCTGAAAAGATTCTTTTAAGCGCAGCCAATCAGTTTAGAAAATCAGAATTTGCTCAAGAAACAGCGGGCACAATTTTAGAAGAAAAAGAGAATTGGGAGAAGGCTTTGGGTTACTTACGCCAATGCACTCGATTGAATAAAGAAAATTATGTTTGTTTGACTGGGCGAGCTCGCGCCGCTTTTGCTCTTGGTAAATACAAAGAAGCAAATGCAGCCTTTCTTGCCGCATGCAAGCAAGACAGGGCAATACTTACTGAGTACAAAAAATCTGCTTCTGCGCTAAGAAATAATGGCAAAAAAAATTGGGCCAAACAATACACTTCTGATATTGAAAAATGCTACCGTTAGTCTTGCCTTTCGATTCTGTACATCATAAATTCTGATCATCAAAAAAAGGATGAATTATGAAATTGGCGACTCTAAAAAATGCTCAACCCGATGGTGGACTTCTCGTTGTAAGCCGCGATAACAAATTTGCGGTCGAAGTAAAAGAAATAGCGGCAAATTTTCAGGCTGCATTAGATGATTGGCAAAATACAAAATCGAAACTACAAGAAGTTTATGAGAGTCTCAATGCCGGAAAAATTGCCAATGCTTTTAAACTCGATCAGCAGCAACTGCACTCCCCCCTTCCTCGGGCATACACTTGGCTTGATGGCTCTGCTTTTCTTCACCATGTACGCCTAGTTCGTAAAGCTAGAAATGCAGAAATGCCAGAGGATTTACTTCACATTCCATTAATGTACCAAGGAAGTAGCGATACATTTTTAGCTCCTCGCGAAGATATACCACAGGTTGATTTCTCTCATGGAACCGATTTTGAGGGCGAAATTGCAGTTATAACTGATTTTATTCC
>CAZZCP010000069.1:0-12140 GCA_964653235.1 uncultured Pseudobdellovibrionaceae bacterium
TCTGGACCGTGTCTCAGTTCCAGTGTGGCTGATCATCCTCTCAGACCAGCTACCCATCGGAGCCTTGGTAGGCCGTTACCCTACCAACAAGCTAATGGGACGCAGACTCATCCTATGGCGATAGCCGAAGCCACCTTTGACCCTTGAATCCGGAGATTCTGTGGTCTTATGCGGTATTAGCACCACTTTCGCGATGTTATTCCCCACCTTAGGGCAGATTATCTACGCGTTCCTCACCCGTGCGCCACTAGTACTCGCCCGAAGGCTTTCCCCGTTCGACTTGCATGTATTAGGCACGCCGCCAGCGTTCGTTCTGAGCCAGAATCAAACTCTCCATAAAAAAAGTTTGAAAAATCTGTTTCAAATTAAATTAAATAAAAATTCGTTATCGACTAATAAAGTCTTTAACGAGGGACCGTTTTCTTTTACTGCTATTTAGTTTTCAAAGAGCGAGATCCTGGAAAATCTATCATTTTTCCAAGTCAGTCAAGAACAAAGGCAAAGAAATTTTAATCTCTTTGCTGGTGGAGGCTAACGGGCTCGAACCGTTGACCCCCAGCTTGCAAAGCTGGTGCTCTACCAACTGAGCTAAGCCCCCAATTCCTCGTTCGTGACGGTTGGAGTGTTATGCTTCAGTTTGTGATAGGGGTCAATAGAGAAAAATCGCTTTTTTTGATTTTTTTTCTAGGCCTGCTCAATTGCATTTGAGTAGCAATGAGCCTTAAAATTATGCAGAAATTGTATTAGATGGGCAAACACGGAGTAGCCAAAGTTTCTCGTTTTCCATGTCAAATCCCACTGCTTCGCCGCCCTCTAGAATAGCTTGAAAGATCCTTTTTAAATTGTTCATTTCATCCTCGGGTTCATTGCTGCGCAGAGCCTCTTCGATCGCTTCAAAAACACTCACCATGTCGGGTGTGGTTACTACATTGGGAAGCTTACTATAATCAACTCCAGCTACAAAGCTCGGCTTAAAGCCAACCAAGTTCTCAGTGAGTAGGATCTTTTTCCCGTCCGAAAAATTTAGCTGTAAAAAATCACTGCCTAGCTTATCTTGCCTAACAAGAACTTCTTTTAACTCGCGCCTTCGAAAGTGAATTCTTTTGGCATCCTCTCGCTGACAAATCTCTACATTTTCTTCGCTCAAATTCAATTCTATTCCATTAGAGCACTCAACAAAGTCTTCCAATACTTTCAGAATCTGAGAGCCAATGATCTGAGTATGACTCTTGCCCATTCTTACTCCTGTATTTTACACAAAAACTCTATCGTCGATGCTCTACAAGTGCTTGAGTAAGCACTTGAGATCTTTAATAAATCTAGTTGCAAGGCCGGTAAAGGCTTTAGACAGAGTTTGGGAATTTAGAAAAAAAAAGATATTCTTTAATGATTCTATGTATTTAATGTATGAAAAAAAGATCAACAAAATAGGTTAGAAAAAGCATCAACCAAGACGAAAGGCCATAATCGAAACACAGTCTTGTTCCCCATGCACCTCCATTTCATGGGATGTATTGGCTGGAATTTCAATTCGATCACCAGGGTTTAAAAGAATCTTATTACCAGAAAGGTTATAGATTAAGCCACCTTGTAATATCATTCGGACCTCATCAAAAGGATGCCGATGCCTATCTAACTTAGAACCTGGCAAAAACACTTCTTCTTTAAATTCCAAGCCCTCGGAGTGAAATATCATTTTCATTTGCTGTACTGTTGGTCTCTCTGGTGCTTGCCATCTTTGAATGATCATAGTTTTTGATATTCCTTTTCGACCACAAGGTCAATTTTAGATTCTAGGGATGTTGAGGTTTCATCTTTGTATCATGGCTTCAAGTCTATGCTATTCTTAAAAAAAGTCGATCTTAAGCCTGCATAAGCAAAATTTAGTGACTCACACTATCTGTGCAATAGCTCCCCTCTTTCACCCTAGGAAAGCGATCTTCAAGAGTAATGATACCCTTGTGTTTGTCACGGTAATTGATAAAGCTACGATCGAGCTCATCAGGATGTTTGACTCCCGAAACTTCGAGCAACTCTTTAAAGGCAAGAATAGTTTTTCGATGGTAATTGAAAACCCGATGTTTTTTATTAGTAACATCCAAGCCTTTATAAAACTTTGGATCCGTCGTTGCCACGCCTGCGGGGCAATGATTGGTGTTACAACGAAGTGCTTGAATGCATCCGATAGCAAGCATCATTCCTCTTGCCGAGTTGACTGTATCAGCCCCCAAACACATTGCCTGATATATTTGCTGCGCATTTAAAATTTTACCACTCGCAATCAGCTTAATTCGATTGCGTATACCAAATCCAACCAATGTATCGTGAACAAAACTCAGCGCATCTTCTAAAGGGGTACCGACATAATTGGTGAGCTCCAATGGGGCGGCTCCGGTTCCGCCTTCTCCGCCATCTACCGTAATAAAATCGAGAAACTGATTCTGCTTGTTCATCAATTCAACCAATTCGTAAAACTCCTCACGTCTACCTAAACAGAGTTTAATGCCTACAGGTTTACCGCCAGAGAGATCTCTCAATCGATCAACAAACTGTAGCAATCCATTTAGACCTTCAAAGGCCTTGTGCCATCCAGGAGAAATAACTGTCTTAGCCTTTTCAACACCACGTATCTCGGCGATCTCTTGGGTTACTTTGACTCCAGGAAGAATACCTCCATGACCAGGCTTAGCACCTTGTGAAATTTTAAGTTCAATCATTTTTACCTGCTCATGAGTTGCCATCTTTTGAAATTGCTCTTGGCAAAAGTTTCCATCTGATGTTCGACAACCAAAATAACCCGTACCAATTTGCCATACTATATCTGCACCAGTTTTTAAATGGTAAGGGCTCACCCCACCTTCGCCAGAATTGATAAAAAAACCACCCATTGAGGCGCCGCCACTGAGAGCCTCAATTGCTGTTCGACTTAAAGAACCGTAGCTCATCGCGCTGATATTGAAAATAGAAGAACGATAGGGCTTTTTACATGAAGCTTCACCAAATGTAACTTTTAAATCATTTAGCTCTATCTCTGTGGGCCGCATTGAATGATTGATCCAAGAATAATTCTCATCATAAACATTCAATTGCGTGCCAAAGGGCACTGTTTCTGTGGTGTCCTTTGACCTTTGGTAGACCAACGAACGATTCACTCGAGTAATTGGCTTACCGTCAGTATCAGATTCTACAAAATACTGTTGAATTTCGGGGCGAATCAACTCTAAAAGATACCTTGCATGCCCTAGCACCGGGAAGTTTTTCAATATGGTTTTTTTATTTTGAAAAACATCATAAACTCCCAAAAGAAACAAGGGGACGTAGATGGTATAGAGCAATAGCATTTGCGGGATAAAATAACATATCACACCATGACCTAAGAGTATGAAGCTACTAACAAACCAAAACCATCTTCTCATATTTTCTCCCTTGTAAAGTCTCGAGTTTTTACTCTAGGTTTAATTTTTTATAAAAAACAGATAGCAATTAACCTCCCATTCGAGGTCTTCAAGCCTTTTTGACTGAAGCCCCACCATTCCGGTTCAAAATTAAGCGGCCCAATCTCCTTAAGCGATATTTTCTATCAAGAAAATATTTACGGGCTTACCTAATACGAGTAACCATCTGTGTACTTCAATCTAATTCTGCTAAAAATATCCTTATCTGTGCTTATGCGGACTTTAAAAGACTTGGGTCGTAAACCCCTTCGCTTTTCCAGACAGCATAAACTACTGTTAATAACTTTCGAGATAGAGCGATTAAAGCCCGCTTCTTACCTCTTCTTTTTTCAATTCTTTTAAAAAACTCAAGTAACGGCACTGCCCCTGCAGACTTCATCCTTGCTACCGCATGGGCACTTTGTAGCATAGATCGACGAATCTCACATCTACCAGATCTGGTAATTGATCCCATTCGCAAATCATCACCGCTTTGATATATCGTGGGAGTCAAAGCCCCATAGTTGGCAACACACTTACTATTGTCGAATCTCTTTGCTTCAACAAGAGCCCCAAATAAAATACGAGCATTTAATTTACCTATTCCAGGTATTGTTTCAATTCGCTCAATTGTCGTATTTTTAATCTGAATGATTTCATGAAGTAATGACTTTTCACTCTCGACCATACTTTCTATCGCAGCCATAAAATTTGCCACGATAATTTCAACAGGCGTAGACAACTTCAGTTCAATTAACTTTACTTGCCAATCCGGAGAGGAAAAGAATTTGACAGGAAGACGAACCCCCTCTTGCTTTAAGTAGCCTCTAAGGGAATTCATTAGAGATACTCTTTTGCGAAGCAGGTTCTCTCTTGCAGAACTCAGTTCCCTGAGAGTTCTTGCATCACCATCGGCCACATGAACACGTCTAGGTAACATATCGGCCCTAGCCAATTCTGCAAGTTTTCTAGCATCCACTTGGTCTGTTTTCTTGCCACCGCTCTCGGTAATCCATTTTACTTCATTAGGGTGCACTATATGGATCTGTTCGCTTAGTTTCTTAAAATAGCTGGCAATCCATTTCATCTGATTCCCTGCTTCAAATACAAATAACTTTTTCTCTATACCTAAGCTTGAAATAAGTTCTCGAATTGCTTTCTTTGTAGGGGCAATAGAAGCTTTAAGAACGACTTTTTTGCGCTCATCGATAGCATGAATAACAAATTCCTTGCTTGATAGATCCATTCCGACGTAAATCACTTTTGACCTCCTGTTGGTTGTTGTTTTTGTGATTAACAAGCTTGAGTCAAAGTGATGGGCTTTCGTCAATTGAAGACTCGCAGCGAGGTCTTTTTTTCGCCTTAAACTTAGCAACAAAAGAGAAATCATTACTTTCTACCTCTTACTTGGTGCTTATAGCTCATGGAATCTCCCTTGTATTCATTTTGACCTGAAATCGAAGACTTGAACAGTCGAAATATTGACTGCTATTGCCAATAGGTATATTGCCATCTAGAGGTTTTTTGTGAGATCACTAATTAGCGTTTTTCTATTTCTGTTTACCCACTGTTTTGCTTCTACTTTGAGTTTAAAAGAAAGTCTAAAAAAGAGTCTAGACTACAGTCCGAAAATCCAATCTGCAAAAGCGGCTTTAGAATCTGCCAAATGGGAGATTCGAGAGGTCCGAGGAGCATTTTTTCCACAAGTAAATCTGATTGCATCGGAGAGAACTTTTGAAATTTCAGACACTGGTTTTGGATTTAGTGGTAATTTTTATGAAACTGCCATTTCAGTTTCACAAAGCATTTATTCTGGCGGGCTCAACTTCAATAACTATCACCAAAAAGAGTCGTCCTATCAGGTTCAACAATACAATTTTAAAAATATCAAAAATACTGAATTGTCAGAAGTAATTGATTTATATTACGACCACTTTAATTCACAAAAAAGATTGAAAATCTTAGAGATTTCTCAAGAGCTTCAGAATAATTTTCTAAAAATTACGAAGAATAAAGTACGCAGAGGAAATGCAAAGAACTACGAACTTGCACAAGCCAAAGCCGATTTTTTATCTTATGAATCACGGCTAAGAGACTTAGTGACTCAAAAACTCTCTCTTTCAAAACAGCTACTGCAAAAAATGGGCAGCCCGCTCAAAGATTATAACTTTGAAACACAAGAAAACCTCGAAGAAAAAAAGAAACAAAGTCTCGAAATATTGCAAAAAGATGTGAACTACTATGTACAACAGGCACTGCTTTATCGCCCCGATCTATTGAACTCTAAGGAGTCCATCGGCGTCGCCGAGCATAGCCGAGCTCTTGATTTATCTTCTGATTATCCTACTTTGAGTGTTTCTGCTCAATATGGTTACCAGTCAACAGACCGAGAGAATCTAATTGATGATCGAAATGAGCAGTACTCTACTGTAATCAATCTCACTATTCCAATATTTTCTGGACTCTCTTCGATCTATAAGCGCAGAAAAGGTACAGAAAATATCAAACAAGCCAAGAAAAATTATCGTCATTTTGAAGATCGTGTTCGCATTGAAGTACAAACCGCGTATTGGAATTTAAAAACCAGTTTTGATAATTTAGGAAGCTCAACGGAATGGTCTTCTGAAGCGAATCGTGCAATTCGACAAGCCATGCAAAGCTTTCGAGTTGGAACGATAGACAGTTTGCAATTGATGCAAGTACAATCGAGCCGTGAACGAGCTGACCTTGCTCTTCTTGACTCAGAAATTCAGTTTTACAAAAACCTTAAGAACTTTTTAGTTGCAATTGGTTTTGATATAAGCACTTATTAGAACCTGTTGAGCTTCGAAGCTACACTTTTCTTAGATAACACGCATTTGGGACGTGCCCCTAGCTTACTCAAAAAAGTCATTTTCAAAACTCTCATCCAACTTTAAATCCTCTGAATTCGTCCCGCCTGAAGTATTAAATGCTTTATCAATATTTAAGACTTTTGGAGTTAAAAACATCATCAGCTCATTCTTTTCTTTTGCTTTACTACGAAACTTAAAGAGCCAACCCAAAAGCGGGATATCACCAAGCCAGGGCACCTTCTCATTGCCTGTTGTGACTGTATTATTGTAAATTCCACCAATCACAGCTGTATCGCCATTGTTAATTAAGACTTGGGTCTTTGCTGCCCTTTTAAATATGGTCACATTGCTATTCTCATCTTGAGGGCCAACGAACTCTCTCTTTAAATTGATATCCATGACCACACCGCCATCCGATGTGATTTGAGGTTTTACCTCTAAAGAAATCGTTATGGGTCGGTATTCGATACTATTCTGAACAGCTCCATCAACTACACTAGAAATTAAAATCGGAATTTCAGTGATTTGCTCAATCTTAGAAACTCGATTGTTTAGAGTCACAATTCGAGGAGATGAGATCACCTTGACTACAGATTGGGTCTCTAACAAAGAAAGAGTTGCGGTAAGATCACCTATGAAATCAAGATTGCCTATGGTTAAGGCTAGATTATTATTTGCCTGGGTTAATCCACCTGAATAGGTACCTAAAGCAGTGATCTCGGTATTTCCAACTTCAGAACGGCCAATTTTTTTTGCTCCTGATAATAATCCAGAAGAATTCCAGTTTACACCAATTTGCCGACTGAAATCTTCTGTTGCTTCGATAATTTTTGATTCAATTAAGACTTGCGGGGTTTGTGTATCGAGACTTTTGATCAATTTCTCTACTTTTCGGATTGTCTCTGCTATATCGGTAACCACTATTGTATTGGTGCGTGGATCAACATTGACTCGCCCACGATTGGGAGTCAAAAAAGGTTCGACTTGCTTAAGCACTTCTTCAGACTTTGCATAACTCACAGGAAAAATTCGTACTTGTAAAGGTTGCAGATTTCGCTGCGCTAACAGAACTTGTCTTTTGGTATTCGACTCTTCACTCAAAGATTTAAGAGGCGCTATTCTGAGAATATTTCCCTGTCGAACATAGCCAAGTTCTTTACTTTGCATCAATACGACCAGAGCTTGGTCCCATGGAATTTGTCTTAATTTTAAACTAACCGTTCCTTTTACCTGTTCATCGAGAAGAAGATTTAGACCACTTTGTTCGGCAATAAAATCAAAAACATCGCGAATATCCCAGTCTTTCACTTCGATATTGATTTTTCGACCATAAAAGTTGGTATTCCCTGTTAGAAAGTCTTCAATGTTCTTACTTTGCAGTATTTCTGAGTCACGCTCAATCGCAGCTTGATCTACTGCAGGCTCAAACTCTTGCTGTTGCTCGGATCCAAAATCTTCTATGGCTGTATCTTCTTCTGCGATCAGTGCATCTGAAGTTTGAGATTCATTCACAGCACTATTGGCTACTATGATGATTTGATTGCCCTCTTGAGTCACCAAAGGCTCGCTGTCAGCTTCGAGTTGAATGACAAAACGAGCCACCGACCCCCCTGGATTTTGATAGGCTTCAAACAAACCAACAGCCCCTTGAAATTCATTGGTATTGTAGGGCCGTTGAAATTTTTGCGGTAGATTGGTATCAGAAAGTTCAACAATAAACTGTTGATTGTCTTGGTTGCTACGAGTGGAGTAGCTTGCAGGCTGATCAGTTGAAATGACAATACTCCCGCCATTTTCGTTCGCCTTAAAGTCGAGAGCTGTTACCTGAACAGAAGCACTGCTGGGGGCAGCAGCAGCACCAAAGTCATCGTTTTGTGCGAATTCATCTTGTGCAAATTCATCAGCTTGTTGCTCTTGATCGTCAACTTGATCTGCTAAACTAAAATCATCTTCTTCGGCAAAACTCTCTTCTAAACCTTCAAAGTCTTCATTGAGTTCTTCTTCAATCTCGTCATCTAAGCTTGCAAACTCATCATCAATCTCATCTAGGCTATCTTCTGCAGAAAAGTCTTCATCTGCAAAGTCATCTCC
This sequence comes from uncultured Pseudobdellovibrionaceae bacterium, assembly GCA_964653235.1. Classification (GTDB taxonomy): domain Bacteria; phylum Bdellovibrionota; class Bdellovibrionia; order Bdellovibrionales; family UBA840; genus CAZZCP01. Next base: position 8,360 of record CAZZCP010000069.1, read on the forward strand.
AAGATCCTCATCCAAGTCATCAATATCGGCTTCTTCACTCGTATCTTCAAAAGCTGAAGCATCTTCACTAAGATCTTCGTCTGATTCTTGCGTACTTGAACAAGAGATAGCTGTTGTGATCAATAGAAAAAATAATAATCTTTTAAAATACATAGGAAACTCCTTTTTCCTATTTACTAGTCTTAGCCCTATCTAGTTTCATTAACCTAGAGCGCGTGTTGGTATTTCCTTCGGGATCGACGTAATTTTCAATAATAACTAGCTCTCCCTCCCGAATTTTCGCAACATATCCATTGTCTCTACCAATTTTAGCATTCTTTTTCACATAATGAACCTTTTGTTTTGGATCAATAATCATAGCCATAGGAGTACGTCCACCGGTAATCACCCCGACAAGCTTCAATTGATCGATCTCAAATTTTTGCAAGGGTAATAATGGCCCTCGAGCTACTACAGTCGCCGCAACAGGCGATGTATAAGGTATAAAGGGGTCTCTTTTTCCTCTTGGGTCATAAACATAGACTTCAATGATTTCTCTCAAATCTTCGGAAACTTGCAGCTGTGTTTGTTCTAGCTGAATCTCTGAGTCTTGGATTTTTTGAGGGTCTTGCTCTGGCTGAGTCTTAGCTACGGTGCTTTCAGCTGGTGCAGGGGCTGCGCTCGGAGACTGAGTCGGGATCGGAATAGTGCCCTGTGCCCAAGATTGTAGACTTGCCAAGAGTATGAGAATGAGAATCATTTTCTTGCCCTTGCCTTGTTATTTTTTGGATTTTGTTCTGGCTCTGGCTCTCCGGTATAGCGAAAAGCAATTAAACTACCTTTTAATTCTAGAATCGGAATATTACCAAAAATTCGACTAAAGCTAATGTTTGTTCCCCGTAAAAGAACGAGTCTCTGCATATTGGTTACATTTGAAAGAAAACTGGTCAACTGGCCGTAACTGCCCTCAATAACCACGTCAATTTTAAGCTCTTCATAAAAAGTCTTTTGTACAGTCTTTGGGTCAGGCTTAACCAAAAGCATTTTTACACCTGATTTTTTGGCCTCTCCGGTTAAGATTCGAATCAACTCTGGTTGGTTCTGCTTCTCAGGTAAAAACGTAATCACTTGGTCAAACAAAGCAATGAATCGATTCATCTCTTGTTCATACTCAGCTCTGTTAGCCACAATTTTTTCGTTTTCTTTGATCTTGATATCCAGTTCTTTTATTTTTGCATTGATCGTATTGACTTGATTCAAGTAGGCATCTGGGCCACTGGCATTCATGTAAAAAGCCACGGCAAGAAGAATACCAACAACAGCAAAGTAGGTAAATGGTGCATTTTTAATCTGCTCTTCCATTTGTGACATTATTGAGTCTCCATATTGGCAGTCATCGTAAAAACACGAATGATTCCTTCTTTTGAAGTTTTCTGCTCAGAAGATACAAGTTTCACATTATTAAAAAAAATACTTTCTTCTATATTTTGCAAGAAAGCAGATACAGACACGTCTTGAATGCAGTTTCCAGTAATAGTAATAAGTGTGCCCTGGAGTTCAATTTCGGTGAGCCACGTTTTTGCTGGAAGCATGCCGTGTAGAGTATCTAAGGCGCGCACCATATAAATCCTTCGAGTAGCCAATTGCTTGATTGCATTTAAACGAGTATTGATTTTTTCTTTATCCTCTAAAAACTGATTCACTTTTTCTACTTGTTTACCGAACTGTTTTAATTTTTCCTCTTTTTGTTTTTGAGATGCTTTCACTCGAGCCAATTCATCTTTTGCAGAACTCACTTCATAATAGTTATAAGCATAGGCGAGAATCGGAAATAGAAAAACCAAAAGAAACTTAAGAATCATTTCTCTTTGTTCGCTGTTTTCACCACTCCCAAGACTGACTTGTTTTAAATCAAATGATATCTCGCCATCGCCTGCGTTTATCTGAGGCATTGTTCCGGCGCCACCACGGTTCTTAAGAAGATTGATTTTAATCATGAATCACCTTCTTTGCGAAGTGCCAGCCCCAATGCAACCGAAATAAAAGAAGAAATTTGCATGATATAATCTGATGAAAATTTCTTCATATCATAAGTGATGCGCTGAAAAGGGTTAAAAACATCAATTTGGGCATTTAAACTGTGGCTTAAGTCTTCTTTTAAATGAGGGAGGCTCATCGAGCCACCAGATAAGTAGTATCGAGATATTTCTTTTCCAGAGTTATTGGAAGCATTGAAAAAATCGACACTTCTTTGTATTTCTTCAGCTACCACTTCATTAGTCGCTCGCAAGATATTCAAAACATCCGAGGGCGCTCCTTCCTCCCCCGTGGCACTCAACTTTAAAGATTCAGCCTCATCAATACTCACTCCCATTTGTTTTTGAATATCAGAAGTATAGGTCAAACCTCCAACGGGAATATCTCTTGAAAAGACAAGCTCACCATCATCAAGCACAACAAAGTTAATACTACTTGCCCCAATATTTAAAATTCCCAAACACTGTCCCTCTTGTCTTCCATAATTTTGCTCATAACAATTGGCTAGGGCAAAGCCCGCAACATCAACGATACGGCAACTAAAACCAGAGGACTCTATGACTTCGGCATAGTTCATTAACTGTGACTGCTTGGCTGCAATCAAGAGAACTTCCATGGAGTCGGTAATGACTTGGTTTTTTAGAATATAATACTCTAAATTTACTTCGCTCACATCATAGGGAATATATTGTTCGGCTTCCCATTTAATTTGTTCTCTTAATAGCTTTTCATCCATTGCCGGGATATTGATACGCTTTACAATTACACTTGTACCCCACACTGAAACTGCTACAGATTTAGATTTAGACTGAAACTCTGCTTTGATCTGCTGTATGGCTTGAGACAAAGCATCTGAATCCACTATATCTCCTCCGACAATAGAGCCGGGCGGAGTCGCTGCAAAATGAAAGCCGACCAAGCTAGCTGTATTTTTTTTCAGCTGCAATTCAGCTAGCTTGATTGAGCTAGTGCCAATATCCAGTCCTATGATACTCTTTGCTGCAAATAGCATCTTCTTGATGCCTTCCTTTTTCTGATGATTTCAATTAACTGAAAAAAAATAGCTACTTATAAATTAGATCAAGCTCGACATGAAATGTCAAATTTATGACTTTCTATAGAAAGAAGAACAAATCAAGAATCGGATGAATCGATACTTTTTTTAGTACCAGATAAGCCAAGGCAGCTAGAGAAAGGAATGGGCCAAAGGGAAGTGCTGTCTTCAACCCTCCTTTGGTCCTAACAATAAGCACTAAACCAACAATTGAACCGAGAAGGCTTGAAAACAATAGCACAAAAGGAAGAGAAGAAAGGCCAAGTACTGAGCCTATCCAAGCCAATAGCTTGATATCTCCCCCTCCCATGCCTTCTTGTTTTTTCAATTTCTCATAGAGTACAGCAATCGACCAAAGAAGACCTCCTCCCACAACACAAGCCACGAATGCAGAAAAAAAGCTTCTCTCAGGATTGAGAACAGCACCAATCAGGCCTAAGGCGATTCCAGGAAGACTTAAAATATCAGGTATTAAAAAATGTTTAAAATCAATCACAGAAATTGTGAGAAGACCAAAAGCAAAAAAACAATATTCAATTGTAGAAACACTCCAGCCATATAAAAAATAAATAAATACAAAGACCAAAGCCATAGCCAGTTCAAAGAAAAAATGGGACCAACCAAAATAGGCATTGCATTTTCTACACCTTGCACGCAGCCAAATACAACTTAGGATGGGAATATTCTCGTACCATGAAAGTTTATTTTTGC
>CAZZCP010000070.1:0-11583 GCA_964653235.1 uncultured Pseudobdellovibrionaceae bacterium
CCTTTATTGGTTTTCGCAAATCTGCAACCAAATACTACAAACTATGAAAATCAGACTGCGATTCCAAGTCTACCAAATGCCAAAACCCCCGATGAATTGGCGCAAGATCAAAACTATGTGAACCTATCTGATGAGGTACAAGGAGTTGTTTCGAGTTTGTATCAACAGCAAGACACGGTTCAAGAGGCTTTGATGTCGGCATTTGGAGAACTGAGTCTGCGCGGCACACTTTTCGACAAGTGCTTTGAAAGAGGCAAAATAGAAAACGAGAATGACTGTCTTTTTCCTTTAGATTTAGGAATCGGCATCAAAACCAATCGCAGTATTGAGTTTATGAGATTTGGTGAAATTGACAAACAAGATGCATCACCTCAAGGCAATTTTCGCACCCAATTTGCAATCACAGACAGTGCCTCAAATATGATCTGGATGAATGCAGACTATTTGATGAATGATAATTATGTAGAAGACGATTTTTTTCCTTGGCTAAGAACTGGTGTGACTCTTGCCTATACTGTTGGCCGAAGAAAGTATGTGAATAACTATGCACACTATTTGATGCAAAGAAACTGCGCTGAAGTGGATGAGCTCAATGCCATTGGTCCTGTTAGTATTGATTCGAGCCTGCTTGTAAATCAATGTGAGGATGAGAATGATGAAGTCCAAAAAAGCTTTCGGCTCCTAAGGGGATTAGGCCGAGTTGCAAAGAATGCAGTTATCAAAGTTGCTAATGCCATTGAATCTCTTTTTCGAAACTCCTCACAAATGATCTCTGATGAAGAGAGATCTTTAATTATTTATAACAATATTCTTGAGGCTTTTCGTGTCAACGCCAAGTTCTTTGATATCACTGCAGATGAAATTATGAACTCTCCAGAAATTCATGTTGGTGATATTATTATTCAGCAATACGAAGTGCGTTTTACTCCCGGTAGTTTGCATTTGCATTACGATGTCACACCTGCAGTTGCTATCAATACAAACCTAACTCCTCGCGAACAAAGCATTATCCTTCGTGTTTCTTACCAAAAAGTATCTGCTACTGATGTGAGAGTAAAGAATACTATCGAATATCGAAAAGCGAAACACCTGCGCTTTTCAGCAGAAGTTGATCTTAAAGTAGCAGACTTTACTTTTGCTGAGGCTGGAAAAACCTGGTCAAAAAGTGAGTCTTTTGAAAACATGTTTCAGTACGATATGACCCGTCCTGCCGCACAACTGCTTTTTAATGAACGCTATGCCAATCACTTTAGCTTAAGTCCCTTAAAGATTCGTTTTGTGCCAAGAGCTGCGATAATTGCTAAACAAGAATTAACTTTCGATGAAGAAGCCGCTGCCCAAAAACAGAACCTTTTTAAAATTTTAAGAGAAGAAAATGAAGCTGCAGAACAAGTACTAGATCCTCAACTGGCACAAGAGCTTGATGACTCAGTAGATTTTCTTTTCTCTCGTATTATCAATAGCGACGGCCAAGAGAGTGAATCACGGGCCGAAATTGGGATTTACCGCGGCGGCTCTCGAACTTGCTCTAGTATTGAAACTCATAAAGTAGCTCACTCACCTCTTTTAGATGAAATCAGTATTGAAGGCTGGATTACTTCTTTTTTTGATTCTAAAGACGGAAAAATCAATAGCCATAGTGCTAGCTCCTGTAAAGAAGGTTACAGTAACTGGCGCTTGAGTTTTCTCGACCCAGTGGTAAAGCATTTTTATCCTGCAGGAACTTTAGCTCGAGAAAATGCGAGAGAAAGCTATCTTGATGTGTATTCGGTAGAAAATGATAATGGAGAAACGGACTCTCTTGAAATGGTTTTGCATCACAATGTCGAGCACGAGCATGCCACTATTCATGACATGAATAAGCACATGGATTATATCTTACTTGCAACCGCCGCTGAAAAATTTGCGGCCACCGGAAGTAAAACGGCGCAAGAAATTTTAGATCTGGTCAACTTAGTGCGTGAGACAAAAAGCAAAAAGGCCGATGAGTTGCAAGTAAGTCTGAGTATTACTTTTGGCAAAGAAATCATGCAACACCTCTTTGATATATCTGGAGAAGCGGCTCTGGCTCGAGTGCAAGATCTGATTGGAAGAACATTTTTAAAAGAAGAATACTATAGCGACTGGAACACGAGTGTTCGTGGTCTAACTCGCACTAATGTTGCCATTCAACAAAGTGGTGGATTGTATCATGATGCAAACTGTGAAAGTCGTTTGCGTGAGGATACCTATGCTTTGTTAATGTCTCGAACTAAAAGCTATGAGATTGCTTGCGATAGCCTTCGCCATCACCTTGTTCAACTAGAAAGATACTTTAAAACTGTAGCAGCAGAGCCCAATGCAAGAAAAAGGATCGAAGAACTAGAGAAAGGAATCAGAAACTATGACTTTGGCGGCTGGATTCCAGCAATCATCACCCAGCTAGCTCTATCAAAACTCTACCAAGAAGAGGGCTTTCACAGTCTTGAAGCAGCCCTTGATGATCGACGAATTGGTATCAATTTAACTGTTTATGCTGAAAAGATTGGTGTAAAGCCTGCGGGTAAAGACTTTACCGAAGTGGTTCCGGTAGTGACAGATCTTGATGGCTTTGCACTTCCTGTAGGAATTCGCGGAAACGTAAACCGTATCTTGAATTCTCAAGTTTTTGAAGAAAAAGCAACTGGCTCAACCTTACTGAGTATGGTTTCACCTGTGAATTTTCCTCAAGACCAATTCATTGCTTTTGTAGGTGTTAAAGAATGGCGTGCTCTTCGAAGTGATATCCCTATTTTGAGTTTTCAATCGACCAACTTGATTCCTAGAAAAGTTGATCTCTCAAGACGTGGTATCAATCGCTTTGCATACAATATTCCCTTTCCAGAACAAGTAGTACAAAGACTCAAAAGCTATGTAAATAAAAAGGGAGAAGCCAAAAATGACTTTGTCTTGGTTTTTTACCTTGCTCACAAAGACTCATTGGTGCCCGCAACAGAGGCCAAAGAAGCCCGCTTTCAATTTACCGATTAGAGGGCGTGCTGAGTTTTCCGATTGCTTGCAAGCAGGCTTTTTAAATTTTGAGCTGATTGAGCTAGTAGTTTTTCTACTGGCTCTTTTTTTATCTGGGATATTTTGTCAGCCACTAGATAGATAGATTTCGGAAGATTTGTCTGAAAGGGCCAATCTGGTGGTGCCTGATCTGGGCTATCGGATTCAATCAAAAGTGAATCCATGGGTAGATTCTTTATTGTTTCATCCATTTTACGACTTTTAAGTATAGCAGGACTAAAAGATAAATAGAGCCCCATATCTAAATACTGTTTTGCAGAGGCCCAGTCTCCAGAGAAGGAGTGAAGCAAACCGCAAACAGAATAGTCTTTTAGTATAGAAATTGCTTGAGAGTGGGCCCGAACAATATGCAAAACCAATGGCTTAGATCTGAGCTCGATCTGTTTGCGAAAAAACAACTCTTGCTTGGCATAGCTGTCTTTGGGCCACCTTTTAAGATAGTCTAGACCGAGCTCACCAATAGCATCTGCAGCCTCAATTTCACTCTCTAGTTGTGCAAAATCACTCATTAAGACTTCTACAGATGTTTGGATAACATACCAAGGATGAAGCCCATAACTTGACAAAATTTGCTTTGGATATTTTGTTTTTAGCTCTTTTTGTCTTTGCCATTCTACGGGTTCATAGCCGCTAATAAAGAATAGTTCGATTTTTTCATTTTTTGATTCTTGCAAAATCAAATCGACATCAGCAAAAACTCTTAGGTCACTTAAGTGACAATGACAGTCTGTATAAGACAATATTAACTCGCGATTTTATTGTTCACAAAGAGCTTAACGAAATAGTCTTTGAGTTTCAAGATATCGCTCTTATTTAAATGTAGGGTATCAATCGATTTTTCTAGCAAACGATTTCTCTGATCGGCACTCAAAGTTCTGCCCGATGCAATATAACGAATGTACTTCTGATTTTGAGGAAGGTAGATAAAAAGGTCAAAATTAACTGGCAAAATCGTACTCACTTCCTCAAGGTCAATTGCAAGCATTTTTACATCGGGTGAGTTTTTAAGAGATGGTACTACATTTTCAGCAGAAACAAATCCAAATACAACTTCGTCTTTTTCATGTTGTACTTGAAAGGTGATATCTGAAACCTTCTCAATCCAAGTCTTAGAATCAAATGATTCTGTCGCAATGATCACAGGACGGTGAAAAAAGATATTTGCTTGCTTAATTCGTTTGTGTTGAGACAAAGCCTTTTTAAAAGAACCTATCATTCCACTATTCACTGCATTGTCTTTTCCAATTGCAAGAACAATCATTCCAGAGATTTGGCCATCAACTAATATACCGATCAACTCCGTGCTTTGTTCGACCTTGTTTTCAAGCTTTCCTATTGGTTTCGCAATTTGCTTTAAACTATCATCAACAATTTTCTCTAGTTCCTCAAAGCTAAAACCCATATCGATAGAATTGTCTTCAGACGGAACAAGGCGAAGCTCTGGTTTTTCAGCTATTTTTTTCTTCTCAGGCTCAATGTTCATCTCGACATCGTCATTCAACTCTGTCAAATGACGATTAGCAGCTAACTCTTCAGGATTTTCATCAATAAATGCATCCGACAAAAGATCATCACTCGACTCTTCTTCATCCTCAATTAAATCATTGCTACCGTCTGATTTTTGTTTCTTCTTTTGTTTTCTTTTCTTTTTCGAAAAGCCACCCGCTAATCTTTCACCATCAAGGTCACCAAAGCCATCTTCGCTCGATTCTGAGCTGGCAGTATCATCTTCATCGGTTTCTTCTTCCCACTCTTCGTCTTCATCCAGCTCTTCATCATCTTCATATTCGTCTTCATCATCCTCATCTACTTCTTCAGCTTCAAAACTATCTTCATCATCAACAAGACTTTCTCCACTTGCAGCTGCAGCTTGTGCCGCTTTGAGTATATCGGCGAGGCTTTCTTCTCCGCTCTCATCATCATCGTCTTCTTCTTCTTCATACTCTAAATCTTTGCCTACACCTTCTTCTACTTTAAATTCAGGTGCTCGGTGAGCTGCCGCAGAGGCTCCATGCGAAGATGAAGCAGCTGTTTCTTCGAATTCGTCATCTTCATCATCTTCATACTCATCATAGTCTTCGTCTGCCGAAGCTGTTTTTGCATCAGCGCCAATAGCTCCTGCAACTTTTTTCTTCTTTTTCTTCTTCTTCTTTTTGGCAGCGGTTGCAGCAGCTTCATCTTCTTCAATCTCTGTCGAATCATCAAATAGCTCATCTCCTATATCAAGTTCTGAGCTATCATCATAAAATTCTTCTTCATCCTCTTCGGCGTCATCATAGTCTTCATTTGAATTAAGACCATATTTCTTTATCTTAATGCTATCGATGTCATAATCATCATCTTCAATACCAACACCATACTTCTTTTTTTTGGTTTCTCCATAATCGAGCGCTTCTTCTTCAAGCGATGTTGCTACAGCTGATTTTTTCTTTTGCTTTTTGAGCTTCTTTTTTTGCTTCTTGATAGATTCTTTATTTAGATCGGTGCCATCAACGTCCAATCCTTGCTCTTGAAAAAGTGCTTTGATCTTGGTTTTAATACTGGGGCCACTGATTGAATTTTGCATGACTTGCGGCCACTTTAGGTTCTTTAAGGCTTGGGTCGTTCGAAAATCAAATTCCTCAGGAAAAAATATCACTGGCACGTTAAAAGTAGTTGTAAGGAGGCGAGCAATTTTTAAAATTGATCCACCTTTAAAATTCACCGATAAAAATATATGAGTCGGTTTCTTGGTGATCATCAATTGTAAGCCCTTCTTCACATTTCCCACAGAAGAAATAGACCAACCCTCTTGGCTAATCTGACGCATAACCAAGCGGTATTTCTTAGGATCATTACAGAATATAAGAATGCTTACTTTTGGCTTTTTGGCCATCGCTTATTTTCCCTTCTTATATTTATCGGTGATTCTATTCAGATAGTGAACGCAGCCAAAGTATGGCTGCGATAATTAATTTGCAAGCTTTGACTTGCTTTTGTTTTGAACAAGACCAGGCTTTTGGTTTAAGACATTAGTTAGATCAACAGCAATATTGATTGCTTCTTGAACATGGACTTTTTTGAGATACTCTTTTTTGCGATCATCACGAGACAGCTTCTTAAGACGCTCACGTTCTTTTTGTTCTTCGTTTGTTTTAGCAGAGAAGATATCAGAAATACTGACGATATTCTTTTTATTCTGAGCTTCTTTGAGATCTTTTTTAATTTTATTAAAATCCTCATTTTTAGCCACTCGTTTTAAAGATTTTTTACGAATCGGAGTGATGAGGTCTTCATTCAGTGGTGTCCATGCATTGGGACCACTACTTACATATGCCTGTTGTGATACAAAAGCTTGAATGGACTTTGTCGGAAGTGAATAGTCCAGAGTTTTTTCTCCTACCTCGTTGCTTGAAAATGGACCAGGAAACACAATATCAGCAGAGACCCCTTTATGTTGGGTAGAGTTACCACCCGGAATGTAAAATAAGCCTACTGTGACTTTGATGGCCCCTAGTTGATTGGGTTGAGGCATTACTTGCTGTACACTTCCTTTGCCAAAAGTATGATCTCCTCCTACCACGACAGCTCTTTTGTAATCCTTAAGCGCTCCAGCAACAATTTCAGAGGCTGAGGCACTCAAGCGGCTTGTAAGCACAACCAATGGACCTGCATAATCTACATCTGGATCTTCATCAGGCAACAGAGCTCCTTGGGTTCTTACTACATTTCCTGTTCGAAAAAACAGACCAGCAATTCGAACGGCATCGTCTAAACTTCCACCACCATTACTAGAAAGATCTAATACTATTGCATCGACCTCTTCTGCATTGGCTTCCATTAAAAGTTTTTTCATATCTTTGGCAGAAGATCGCCCACCTTTTCTAGACTCTGCATAAAAACTAGGAAGAGTTATAACGCCAATCTTTTTTTCACCTTGATCTGATTTTCTTTTCATATAGGTGATTTGAGCGGCATCATCTTCAAGATTGATTTTTCTACGCACCAAAGTCACTATGAATTTGCTTTTAGACCCACCTTCAGAGCGAAGAATTTTAAGCTTTACTTTTGTGCCTTTTTTTCCACGAATCTTACGAACAACATCTTTCAGTGCCATATCGTAAATTGGTTCAAAAGTGCCTTTTTCTCCTTGAGCGACGGCAAGAATTTTATCTTGGCTTTGCATTTCACCTGAGGCTGCCGCTGCTCCACCTGGAATCAATTCTTCAACTACAGTGTAACCATCTTGCGAACTTAAAGTTGCCCCAATGCCCTCAAGGGATAAACTCATATTGATCTGAAAATCTTCCAAAACACTGCGAGACAAATAACTTGAGTGTGGGTCTAAAGCTCTAGCAAAAGCATCAAGAAAAGATGCATAGAGATCTTCTTGTGTGGTCTCTTTCACTCTTTTAACCGCTCGAAGATATCTTCTCTCTAGTAGGCCTTTGGCTTCTTTTAATGACATTTCAGTGACCATAATATTGGCCAGTTGAAACTGCATATACTTTGCTTGAAAGGCATCCGCATCTTTTTTATTGGTTGTGTACTCTCTCTCATCAGGATCAATGGTAAAGCTGATTTTTTTATCAATCTCTTTCAGAGATTTTAAAAACTTTGAGGCAAATTCAGTTCTATCCTCGACCCTCTTGACATAAATGGCTTGAATTTCATCAAGAAAGTCACACTTTCGCTTACGGATTTTGGTGGCATACATAGCCTGCATCTTACTGCGAATTTGTTTAATGTCTTTGGCATAGAGGTATAACTTCGAACCATCTAATTTTTTGATATATTGATCAATGGTACGATTTTCAATATTGGCATCGTATCTATGATAGTTTACATGAGCACCCAAAAATTGATTCATAATCGGCGCTATGTGCTGGCAGCGCAGAGCCCAACTGGTTTGTGAGCCAAGTAGTACAAGAACAAATATGAATATGGGCCTAATGTGAGTCATTGATTCTCCTTAAGAATAGGCGATCGATCCTAACAATTTACTATACTTTTCGGTCAAAATATAGATATCAGAAGTTTTTTCGACCGAATTGACCTTAGTATTAGAATTTTATGTTTCGCAATACAATATGGAATAAAATTTAAACTGCTCCCTTTTATTTCACTTCGGACATCCGTCCGAAACAGCTAAGACTACAATATACTTCGTCAATTTTGTCCGTAAAGGCTTAAATTTCAAGGCATTCTCAGACCCAGCTTCTAGGTCTTCGAAATTAGGCTTTAAGTTCTAAAAAAAAGTGAAGCAAAAGGGAGCAATTTAAAAATACTACAAATCTATAACAAAGCATAAGCCGCAGGCCAAAATAGAAATTCTTAACTTTCCTTAGGAATCTGCTGCTTTACGGCGAACCACAACCTTCTTTTTTGCTGGAGGATCTTGCTTTTGAGAAGCCTTCTTTGTGAGCTTCTTTTTGGCAGATTTCTTTGCCTTGGTCTTAGTCTTGGCTTTACTAGCAGCTTTCTTTTTTAGCTTCTTTTTGGGCGCCTTTTCATTGATCATTTCTAGGGCTTTTTCAAAGCTTAGCTTTTCTGGCTCAATATCATCTGGCAGCGAGACATTGACCTTATTCCATTTGACATAGGGGCCATATTTGCCGTCAAAAATAGCTATTTCAGCTTCATCATCAGGGTGCTTACCAAGTACTTTAAGAGGTGTAGCTCTACCTCGACCTCGTTTTGGCTGAGCCATAATCTCTAAGGCTCGTGTCAATTGAATGTCAAACATAGAGTCAGACTTTGGTATGGATCGAAACTCCCCATCATGCAAAAGATAAGGGCCAAAGCGTCCAATACCCACTTTCACTTCTAACTTTGTGTCTGGGTGCTCGCCAATGGTCTTAGGCAGTTGTACAAGAAATTGAGCTTGCTCCTCAGTGACATCTTCCATCTGCATTCCCTGCGGCAGAGAAACTCGTTTAGGCTTTGCATTTTCGTCACTGGCATCTCCTAGCTGAACATAGGGACCATACCTACCCGTTAATACATAAATTGCTTCACCCGTTACTGGGTCTTTGGTAAGAGCATCAACACCTTTGATTTTTTGTTCGATCAAAGTTTCAACTTCATCTTCAGTAATATCGGCAGGGGCTTGACCTTCTGGTAAAGAAGCACAAACCTCTTCGCCCTCTTCTGTAGTCTTGCAAACATAAGCTCCGTATCGTCCTACACGAACCGAGTATTTTTCTAAACCATGCAAGCGAATCGATCTTGCATCTTCGGGGTCAATTTTTTCTTCTTGATTTTCAACTTTGGCTTTTAAACCATTCGATCCAAAGTAAACTTCTTTGAGATATTGAATTGAATTCAAATCTCCATCGGCGACTTCATCAAGAGATCTCTCCATCTTTGAAGTAAACTCGGTATCAACATAAGTGGGCAAATGTTGGTTTAGCATCTTTGAAACCACCATAGCAGTAAATGTTGGCATCAATGAATTTCCCGATTTAGTAACATAGCCTCTATCTTGAATGGTTGCGATAATAGGCGCGTAGGTCGAGGGACGACCAATGCCTTCTTTTTCCATCATTTGAACAATACTGGCTTCGGTAAATCGCGCCGGCGGCTTGGTTTCATGTTCATTGATCTTTGTATCTTGAAGAGGTAATTTTTCTGTCTTTTGCAATTTGGGAAGATGCACTTCGCGATCTTCTAGAGCGGCTTCAGCATCATCTTTTCCTTCTACATAAGCTCTTAAAAAACCAGGAAACTCAATGGTCATTCCATTTGCTGTAAAAATCGCATCACCAGCTTGTATGCGAACTTGTAACTTCTTTTGAACCGCATCTTTCATTTGCGAAGCAACCGCGCGCTTCCAAATCAAATCATAGAGACGAAACTCCATATCTTTTAATTTTAAATCTTCAGGTCTTGCCCATTCGGTTCCTGCTGGTCGAATGGCTTCATGAGCCTCTTGCGCGCCTTTGACTTTTTTCTTCGAATAATTTCTAGGCTCTGAGGGAAGGTAATCTTTACCATACATTGAATCTATGCAATCGCGGGCAGCAGAAATCGCCTCATTCGACAAAAAAGTCGAATCGGTTCTCATATAAGTAATATGCCCTTTTTCGTATAAGCCCTGGGCCACTCGCATTGCTTCTCTTGCACTCAGACCCAATTTTCGATTGGCCTCTTGTTGCAAGGTAGAAGTAATAAATGGAGGAGATGGCTTTCGATTAAAAGGACTCTCTTCAACACTTTCAACCGTCCAGGTTTGATCTTTGATGTGATCAACAATCTCTTGGCTGTTGTCGGCAAGAAGAACCAAGTGGGATTTTTCTTTATCACTCTGTAGTTTACCTGTTTCTGAATCAAAGTCTTTACCACTTGAAATTCTCTTCTCTTTCCAAGAGAAAAGCTTGGCCTCAAATTCACTTTTATCTTTTTTGAGCCTTGCAGAGATACTGTTGTAGTTGGCACGAACAAAACGCATTCTTTCGAGTTCGCGCTCACAAATTAGTTTTACGGCTACCGACTGTACTCGCCCTGCTGAAAGTCCATAGGCGATCTTTTTCCACACCAAGGGTGAGATCGTGTATCCCACCAAACGATCTAGAATCCTGCGCGCTTCTTGTGCGCGCACCAAATTGGTGTCAATTTCTCGAAAATTCTCCAAGGCCTGGGTAATTGCCTTTTTGGTAATCTCATGAAAAACCATTCTTTTCACTGGAACTTTTGGTTTTAAAATTTCAAGCAAGTGCCAAGAAATACTCTCCCCTTCTCTATCTTCATCCGTTGCAAGAATGAGTTCATCTGCTTCTTTGAGTTTGGATTTCAATTCTCGTACAATTTTAGTTTTATTTTTAGGCACCGTGTATATGGGAGCAAAATCATCTTCTGGATTGACTCCAAGGCTCGACCACTTTTCTTTTTTAAACTTTTCGGGAATATCTTTTGCCGACTGGGGAAGATCTCTTACATGCCCCATGCAAGATTCAACGATATATTCTTTTCCTAAAAACCTACGAATTGTTTTCGCTTTGGTAGGCGACTCTACAATTACTAAACTCTTGCCTGCTTTTGTCATTGGCTCCAATATCCTTATAAATATGTTTTTAAAATGGTAGTCATTTTAGGAGCAAGCAAGCGAATTACCTGACTCATTGCAAAAAGAGCTTGAAATGAAAAATATTAAGGAATGGCAACACAAAACTCTAAAGTATGTCTTTACCGACATTGATGACACCCTTACAAAAGATGGCCTTTTGCAAAAAGAAGCTTACCATTCTTTATGGGAACTCGCAGAGAATCAAATCAAAGTGATACCTATAACTGGCAGCCCCGCTGGTTGGTGTGAGCTGATAGCCCGCCAGTGGCCAGTTTACGCGGTTGTTGGTGAAAATGGAGGTTTCTATTTTCGTTATGATCGAACAGAAAAGAAAATGAAGCGTCACTATTTTTTTGACCAAGAGCAAAGACATGAGAATCAAAAAAAATTACGGGCTTTAAAAGCAGAAGTTTTGCAAAGCGTACCCAAAACAAAATTGGCTTCAGACCAATTTACCCGCTTAATGGATCTTGCCTTTGATTTTTGTGAAG
>CAZZCP010000071.1:0-11519 GCA_964653235.1 uncultured Pseudobdellovibrionaceae bacterium
CAATGCCGAAAAGCATCTCTCAGAGTGCCATTCCGGTTATCGGAAATCTTCACTTTTGCAATCAAAAACCAAGGGGCAACAGACCAGCGAAACAATCGATTTTTTCATTTCATACTAGCTGCTCCACCTTATTTCACTTTTTTCGCCTCACTCATTTGTACATTCAAGCCCTTAGGATTTTTGTCCGAGAATGCATTAAGAATTAAAGAAGCTCGGACAATATAGTCTAAACATTTTCGATATTTATCCGCTTTCGGACGGACGTCCGAAGTGAAATAAGGTGGAGCAGCTAAAACACCTCAATAGATATAATTTATACCGGTTAAAAACAAATGCTCTCTCACCGTGTAGCCCTCGTCTTTAAAAAAGCTAGAGCCTGTTAAACTCCAACTTAAAGCCGGACTCAATCTTCGAGTTCCTACCACTTGCATTACCCCATCTTCAAACTTGGTAAAATGCGAAAGTAGCCAACGCGGATTCAATTGTCGATAGATTCCCAAACGTGCCTCACGTGAGGTAAATACAAAATCTGAGTGAAAATACGGAGTTTGTACATCAAAACGAAAGTTGCTTCCCCCTAAGTCATATTTGGCTTTGAACTTATAGCCTTGAAAAGGAGATACAGAATAACTACTCACTCGATCTTTTACATCTTTAATCTTTTTTAAATCAGGATCTTTTTTAAGCCGATCTTCAATTTTTCGCTCGGTGGTTTTTCGAACAACATATTCTGCAAACCTTTGTTGCCGATCAAAAAACTCTAAAGTTTCGGCTTCGAGTTCTCGAACCGTCTGATTTTCAAAATTCACGTTCAAATAATCGATGTTGCGCTCGTACTCAGTATAGCCAAACTCATCTGCATAGCGATCACTGATCTCTTTTCTGAGTTTGTCATCATACATTTCAACTTGCTCAGGGCGGCCCTCAAGAGGAGGGTTTAAAAGCAAGATTTCTCTAGTTCGGGCTTCCTCCTCTTCTTCTTGTAGATCGGCTACATAGCCTTTCTTGGTGCCGTAAATTGACGCCAAACAAGGCCACCCACATAGCCAGATCAAAAGCATGCACAATAAAACTCTCATAGCTTTAAAAATTGCAATGCTTGTACCAAGTTCTATCTAAATCACTGAAAGCATTCAGAAATTCAGAATTCTTAAAAGCCCTGTAGTTTCTGCCAATTGACTTAAAAAAAATTTAATGATTCCATGCGTTTATGATTCAAACCGAGACTCAAAAGTCGGGCCTTGCAAAGACCAACTTACAAGCTGAGCTAAAAGCAAGGTCTGATTTACATTTTAGCCGCAAGCTTCTACATGCGGGCGGAATCGCTTTTATTTTGGGAATCTACTTGAGCATCCCTAGACAAGTATCACTCGTTCTTCTGGCGATTGCTTGTACGAGTCTTATTCCGCTAGACTATTTAAGAAGATATTCTAAGTCTTGGAATCGCTTTGTCATCAAAGTCATGGGCAAGTTTATGCGCAAAGGAGAAGTTCACCAACTCACTGGAACCAGCTACCTCTTGGTTGGTCTGACTCTGATTATATCTCTTTTTCCTGTAGAAATTGTTACTCTTTCAATGATCATGATCGCCTTGGGTGATCCAGCTGCCAGTATTACTGGGGTCTTGTACGGAAAAGATAAAATTTTTAAAAATAAAAGTTTACAGGGAAGTATTGGTGCTTTTCTAACTTGCACAATCATTGCTGGAATCTATTACTATGTGAATGAAATGATGCTCGAACGTTGGATTTTAGCAAGTATTCTTAGCGGTTTTATTGGGGCCATCTCAGAGCTTATACCAATTGGAAAAATGGACGACAATTTTAGTTTTCCTGTAATTGCATCTTCTCTTTTATGGATTCTGTTTCACCTGTTTGGAGCTACCGTATGAGAAGAAGAATTCATGGCAAATTTAAAAATCTACAACAAAAGCGCCGATGGCGTGAGAGAATGGGCACCCAGATCTATATCTTGCCCAATTTACTAACCACAGGGAATTTATTTTTTGGCTTTATGAGTATCATTCACTCTATCAAGGGAAACTATGTCTTTGCTGCCTATGCTATTGTTGCGGCAGCAATATTTGACCAACTCGATGGCAGGGTCGCAAGACTCACACACTCTACCAGTCTTTTTGGTTCTGAATACGACTCTCTTTGTGATTTGGTTAGCTTTGGCATGGCCCCGTCTCTACTTATGTATTTGTGGGCACTTCATCCTTTTCCACGAATCGGTTATTTGTTTGCTTTTATCTATGTTGCCTGTGGAGCCCTTCGGCTTGCTCGCTTTAATGTGCAAAAAGAGGTCGAATCAAATGTTTTCTTTTTGGGTTTACCGATTCCGATGGCGGCTGGTTTGATTGCTGGCAGTGTGATGTGTTTTGAAGAGCTTTCTTGGCAAGCTCAAGGATCTCCCTGGCTTTTGGCGATGACTCTATTAGTGGGTCTTTTTATGGTTAGTAATTTTCCTTATAGAAGTTTTAAAGAAGTGAACTTTAAAGAACGCTTTCCTTTTCATTATTTGGTTCTTGGAGTGTTTATATTTGCCGTTGTAGCCTATTATCCAGAAGTGATGATCTTTTTCTTGTTTTTAGGTTATGCTATACTAGGAGCTGTTACAGGAGTTCTTCGGATCGGAAAACAGCCGCAGAAGAACCCTTATTTTGAGGAGTAAAATATGGCGAGTCGTCAATTTCGTATTGGAGTGGTTGGTGCCACTGGTTTGGTCGGAACCGAATTTGTAAAGCTATTAGAAGAGAGAAAAACGCCAGTACAAGAGTTGAGACTCTTTGCAAGTGCAAAGTCATCGGGTCGAAAAATTGGCTTTCGCAAAGAAAAACTCCCTGTACATGTTTTAGAGCCTGGCTGTTTTACTGATCTCGATGTGGTTTTCTTTTCTGCAGGTGGAAGTATAAGCAAAGAGTGGGCTCCACGCGCTGTTGAAGCTGGTGCCTATGCTATTGACAACTCTTCTTGCTTTCGCATGAATCCCGAAGTGAACCTCGTTGTCCCTGAAGTCAATGGAGATTTGCTAACAAAAGACAATCCACAATTGATTGCCAATCCCAATTGCTCCACCATACAAATGGTACTTGCATTGGCTCCGCTACAAAAGGCCTTTGGACTTGAGGAGGTACGCGTTTCTACCTACCAAGCTACCAGCGGTGCTGGGATCGATGCACAAGAGGAACTTAAATCTCACTCCATTCATTTTCTCAACAATACCGAGGTAGAAGCGAAGAACTTTCCAGAGAGTATTGCTTTTAACAATATTCCGCAAATCGGCGAGATTGAGGCCGATGGCTTTACTACTGAAGAACGCAAAATGATTTTAGAGACCAACAAGATTTTGCGAGATGAAAAGCTTCGTGTATCTGCATTTTGTGTAAGAACTCCAACCATCAATGGCCATAGTGAAAGCCTTTGGGCCACTCTCACAAAAGCTGTGGATGAGCAACAAGTGGTTGATGTTTTGACCAAGGCACCAGGGGTAGAAGTTAATCTTGGCACTAAGGGAAGAGACTACACCAGCAATCGCGCCTGCTCTGACCGAGACCCTGTCTATATTGGCCGAATTCACCGCGATTTTTATGACCCCAAAACCTGGCTGATGTGGGTGAGCGCCGATAATATTCGCAAAGGAGCTGCATTAAACGGATTACAAATTGCCGAAAGGATTTTTGACATCCAATAATTGCCGTGATCTGCTATTTATTATGAAATGGACTTCTTTTTTCATTCTTTTTTTTAGTTTCTCGGTTCAGGCTGCTATTATAAATATTGTAATTGACGAAAATGAGTTCTCTTTTTTAGAGCAGTTTAATGATCCAGCAAGAGACATTAGGGTATTTGCTGGCTTCTTAGGAAACACTGCTGGATGCGATACGAATATACCTACCTGTAACACTTGTGAAAGAGCGACTTTTACTGCAAATAATCCTGACCAGCCCTGTAATATTAGAACCGTGCTTGAGGAGAATGCCGATCTCAGAGTTACTTTTGGTAGTGATACTGCTGGAATAACAGGAAACCTATTGTTAACTATTGAAAATGATGCTGGCGTACAGATTCGTCTTGATCGAAGAAACAATCAGGTAAAAGGTACTGTCTCGGCAACATGGCAAGAAATTTGTAATGCATTTATTACGGATACTACTCCCAGACCAGACCCATGTAATTTTGATGAAGACATTCGAGCCTTTGTTGGAATCGGAAATGATAGCGATGAATTTATTGAATCTGAAGAAATCATATTGGTAGTTCGGGGAAATTCCGACAATACCCCATTGATTAGTGACATTACTTGTTCTAACAGCAATCCTATCATCTGTGAAACTCGTCTTGTTCGAGGTGATGAGAAAGTTTTTATAGATGAATTTGTTCAAGGAGGAGCTTTTCCTCAAGGCAATTTTCAACTGGACATCCGATTTATTCGCTTTTTCTATGAAGAAGCTGCTGTCAACGGAAGCTGTGCTTTGTCTGATTTTCAAAACGTAGACTACAATTCTCCATTCATAGATACTGAAATTTCAATCGTAAATAGTGATGAATTGAACTTTAATAATAGTTTTATTGAGCCATTTGTAAATGAAACAACCTACTGCTTTCGAGTCGCGGCAGTTGACAACACCGGTACTGTTTTTAGTCTTACCGACATTGATGAGACCACCGATCCTATCAATCAGCTCGAGGTGACTCCCAGTTTGGTCAGCGGCTTGATTGAAGAGGGAAACTGCTTTATTGCAACTGCGGCTTATGGCGACCCACTTCATGAAAAAATTGAAGATTTTCGTCAGTTTCGCGACCAAGTGCTATTAAAATCAAAATGGGGACGAGAATTCGTAGATTGGTACTATGCCAATTCCTATGCTTGGGCCAATCGTATTGCCGATCAAGCTCTGGCTCGGCAAGCAGCAAGAATCCTCTTATGGCCCCTTTGGGCAATTGCCTATACGGCTCTACACATGTCTTGGCTTTATCTTTTAATTCCTCTAATTACGATAATCGCTCTTCGAAAGAGAGCGACTGCATGAAGTTGCTGTTGGGACTTTTTCTTTTTCAATGGGCCTATGCTATCGAGAGACCAGACTATGTCGATGAAGAGGGAATCTATTACTACAAGACCGATATGCCAGAGAAAAAAAGCTCTGATCCCGATCTAGAAGAGATAGAAGCTGATGGGACCTATATTTATAAAGAAAGAGATACTAAGGCGACAGTCTCGCCAGTAGCAAAGAGCAAAACCGGACTTCAAGAAATTGACGGTGATGATTACTACTACGGCGTAGAGCATAGTGAAGAGTCTGGTTCTGTTGCCACAAAGATTGGTTTTTTTGAATTTCAAAATTTAGAAGATAATGGTACTAGCTATGACGATATCTACACCGATGGTGGTCTTAGTATTTTTTTAGACTTTGAAAATACAATCTCACATGCTGCTGGAAAGCTCTCTTGGGGATACGGATTTGGAGTTATTTTTTCGAATGCCAGTGGCCGCTTTGCAGATGGTGAAGAAGCGAAAGAGGTCTACAATTTCTTTGCTGTGCCTGTAAATGCCAATTTAAGTTATCGCTTTCAGTACAAATACTACCAATTGTTTGTTCCTTATATATCTGGAGGAGCTGATTTGATTCCCTTTGCTGAACTTCGGGATGATGATAAAAGAAATAAATTTGGCTATGGCTTTGGCCTTCATGTGGCGGCAGGCATGAATTTTCAACTTAGCAAACTAGCTCGATCGAGTCTAATAGCTGTTGATGAAGAATACGGTATCAATCACTTTTACCTAACGACAGAGTTAAGACAAATTCTTGGCTTTGGTGAATTTGATTTTACATCGACTTTCTTTAGTCTTGGTTTTGCTGTGGATTATTAAAAAAAGGGGCCAAGATCATGGCCCCAATGAATTTAATTTTTTAAATGACGATCAATGATTTCTTCAAAGGCTGAAGGAGGATAAGCTCCTCGTAGAGAAACACCATTGATAATAAAGCCTGGAGTTCCGGTAATACCAAAGCTACTTGCTTCTTTGATATCGGCATCGATGATTTCTTTTACTTTTTCAGACTCAATATCTTTTTTCAATTTCTTCATGTCCATACCCAATTTCTTCTTGGCCACACTTTCCATCCACTTTTCGCCGCCAGATCTTAGCTTTTCTTGGTTTTCAAAAACTTCATCGTGAAACTTGTAAGCTTTGGCCTTGTCTTGCATCGCGATTGCTTCAAAAAATTTCGCTGCAGGCATCGCTTTGGGGTGAAAGCTAAGAGGAAGATGCTTGTACAAAACACGAATCTTGTCGCCATATTTTTCTTTTAAAGTTTTCACAGTATCGTAGCCCTTAGAGCAATAGGGACACTCAAAATCAGAGTATTCAACAATTGTTACAGGAGCACTTGATTTACCAAGAAAAGCTCGCGACTCATCAATTTTGGGCTTTAATGGGTTTTCAAACTCTTTTTCGAGTCTATCTTTTTCTCTTTGGGCTTGCTGCTCTCTTTGAGACTTTTGAGCCTCTCTTGCTGCATCGTTTAGAGCTTCTAAGATCTCATTAGGGTTTTCTTTGATTGCTTCAACCAAAATATCGGGGTTTTCTTTTAAAGCTTTTTTCAAACTGTCTTTATTTACACAAGATGCCAGCAAAAACATGCTAACCAACAATAAAATTCTCAAGGGCTGCCTCCTATTTATTATTTTTTTATACTGCCACAAATTAGGATCTGCTGCCAAGTAGACTTACTCGAGCCTATCGACGCGCCTAGACCTACAGCAAGTTTTTATAAATTTTTTCTGCATTTTGTAGCCAACGAACCGGACTATACTTTTGCTGACCAATCGACCGAGAAGCTTTTTTCATTGCCTGCACTCTTACCCAATCTGAATCTAAATACTGAAAACATCGAATCCAGTCATAATAGCTTTTTTGTGCTAAAAGACCATTGTGCTCGTGCAGTACAAGATCAGGCAAAACTCCTTGGTAAGGGCCAAGAAAAGCTTTGCCATGATGAAAAAGCTGATAAATCCATTGGCTTACATCTTTGGGGCCAGTTGGGAATAGGCCCAAATCGGCAAAATAAAAGACATCAGAAAGATCACGAGTCACCAAAAAATTCTCTTTCAATTTTCTTTTGTCAATCTCTTCACGATAGTTTTTGTAGTCTTGGGTCGAGATTAAAATATGTGGCTTTTTTTCTAAGCGTGACATTGCACGAAGCCAAGTTTTTGAATTGGGCGTACCTGGAGAGGGTATACACAAAAACAAATGCCTCTCTTTGTAATCGGGCCATTTGTTTTCAATTTTATCGGCAATTTCTTGTCGAAAAGAATAATCTATTTTTGCACTTGCATTGCTCAAAAGATGCAGCCTTTTTGCTGAAAAGCCTTCGAGTAAAAGACCTTCGGCCATGACATGATTCGAGACAGTAACGCAATCAACCCAATGCAAGGCCTGCCGATATACAGTTTCTTTGGTCTTTTCGAGACGATTTTTGGCCTTGGATCTTAAAATACTCACTACACACTTTAACTTTCCTTTTTGAATTGCCGGTACCACTTTAGGTAAGAGTTCAATTCCATGAAGATGGACGATCTTAGGATTGATTTTTTCGATCATTTCGATCAACTGCAATAGCCAACGAGGATCATACCAGCTCGAACTTGCCAACCAATGAAAATTAGGATGCTTCTTTAAGGGTCTCACCTTTGAAATATAAAGTACTTGGTGCGCTCTTGCCTTCGAAGACTCTAAGAGTGGGAGCAAAAGTTGAGCAACTCTTGAGTCATTTATTTCAGAAGTAATGTGCAAGATCTTCTTTGAATCAGGCATGCTTAGTACTAATCAATGCGAGCTGGATTTTCAAGACCTTCGTCGCGCTCGCAGATCGAATTCTCATTTGCCCTGAATCGCTCTCAAGCTACAATAGAAGTATGAAATACAAAGATGTAATCGTTTTTACCAATACCGCCTTTGCCGACCAAAACAGCTTTGAGAATCTCGAAAAACAATTGAAAAGCCTAAAAGACAGTCCACTCAAAGTGAGAATTGTCTTGGGTAAAAATGGCGAGGATTTTTTAAAAAACTGTCCCTCTACCAGTGAATTTGATATCTCGTATAGCAATAAGTACAATCTTTTTCATAGTCTGATCGATGTTATTGAATTTATTGAATATTGTTGTTTCTTGCTACCCGCCGAGTCGCCCATCGTGCCACCGCAAATTTGGTCGCAGATGGAAAAAGAATATGAAAAACTTCCGCAAAATGAGAGACCTCATTTTCTGCGGCCGCAGAAATCGCTTAGCCTCAACTACCCTTACTTTTTTACTCGCTATGGCCTAGCCCATATTTATGCCTTCAAACAAGAAAAAAAGACTTGGTTGGCCCAAGACTTTTTGTGGAAGAGCATTCCTCTCGAAGAGCGTTTCTGGCAGTACTCTACACTCGTAGATCGCCAGAATTAAGCATTGCAGCTGCGCATAAACAAATGAAGAAAGGCAGCTATCCATGTAGTTTAACATCAATTTTTTAATTCTATACAAGGTGGTCTACATGCATGTTGAGGCATTGAATTCTCGTAGCCAAGCGGATAAAAAACTCAAAGCCAATTGGTCTCTTTTGCATAAAATTGCAGACAGAGCCCTATATTACAGTTCGCAAATGATCGTTCAAGCCAACAACCGAAAAGACAAAGAAAAAGGCGATCCTAAGGTTGGTGGCCATACTTCGGCTTGCGCCAGTTACTTGCATATTGCTGCGGCTCTTCATTTACAGGTCAAAACCAACTTTGATTGGATGGCGGTCAAACCTCACGCCGCTCCTATGGATCATACTATGCACTATATGCTGCGGCTCTTGATTGATAAACAAAATGAGCCTTTGAGCGATGAAGATGCGAAAACAGCAATGATGGGTTTAAGAAAATTTTCGCATAACGGTGAACCCGTTTTTCAATCTTATCACTCTGCCTATGATCCAGATAACCACAATTTTTTGCCTTCTGGTACGGTTGGTATTCCCCCCGTGCAGTTAGGCTATTTGGCACATGCTTACCGCATGGCGGAAGACAATGGTGAATTTGAAGTTCCCAAAGCCCATTTTTGGGCGGTAATGGGAGATGCTGAATACCGCGAAGGAAGTTTGCAAGAAGCCCTTCCCGACTTTGCAGAAAGAGAACTGGGTAATCTAACTTGGATTGTCGACTACAATCGCCAGAGTCTTGATGGTCACCGCATCACGAACAAGAAAATTATGAACGGAACCGATAATGAGAGAATCGCTCGAACCGCAATTGCAAGTGGTTGGGAAGTCATTCAAGTTCGTCACGGAAAACTCAGACTCAAAACCTTTGCGATGTCTGGCGGAGAGACGCTGCGGATTTATCTCGAAGACGAACTGGAAGATTACGAATTTCAAGCTCTATTGCTAACCAAAGATATTGGCGCTCTTCGTGAACAAATGCTCTCTGACAATCCAAAGCTAAAAGAAATCTTAGGTCAGCTTGATGATGAGCAGCTTAAAGCTGTTTTACGAGATCTTGGTGGTCACGATATAGAAGAACTTTCTAAGGCTCTTGAAATTAGTAAAGACAATCCTCGACGGCCTAGCTTGATTATCGCTCACACATTGAAAGGTTGGGGGCTCGAGCAAGCTGGAACTCAAGGCAATCACTCCTCACTCCCTTCAAACAAAGAGATTGATATGCTTCGTGAGAAAAATAATGTACCGAAAGAAGATCTTTTTCAAAGATTTGCTGAGGATAGTGAAGAAGGACAGTTTTTAAAAGCGCGCGGTGAAAAACTTTTGCAAGACATTCGTGAGCAACATGCCATTCGAGACCGCAATATCGCCAAGTTTCAAAAGACCCTTCAAGATTTAGGAGAAATACCTGATAGTGTTGATGTAAACTACAAAATGGCCAGTTACCCTCACACACAATGGATGCTTGGACAAATCACCGCCAAGCTCAACCGCATTGCCAATACCCCATTGAATGAAACAGAACTCAAAGAAAAGCAAAAGCCACTCTCCGATTTTGAAAAGGCTTGGAAAACAGCCTCAGAATTAATCATATCAATGGCCCCAGATGTCGGCACCAGTACCAACTTGAACCCATCTATGGATGGTCAAATTTATGACCCCGATGTAGTTGAAGATTATGAAAAAAAGCTACAAGTGAAAGATCACAAGGTGCCCGACCTCGTACCTTCTGAAGACAAAGCCCATCGATTTATTCGCTTTGAAATTGAAGAGTCCAATACCACATCTTGTTGTGGCTCTTATGGGCAAATGAGAGATCAACTTGGTATACCCTATTTACCACTTATGACGATCTATGACTTCTTTGTAAAACGAGCTCTTGATCAACACTTTTACAATCTTTATTGGAATTCAAGTTTTATCATGATCGGTACGCCAAGTGGAGTGACTCTCTCCCCTGAAGGAGCACAACATGGTTGGAAGTCTGACATTCAAATTCCCAATCAAATCACGTGGGAGCCTTTCTTTTGCCAAGAGCTAGATTGGATACTCTCTGATGCGATTCGCCGCCATATGCTCTTTGATAATAATGGAAGGGGGGGAGTTCATATTCGAACTGTGACCCGCGGAGTAGAACAAAAAGATATGCTCAAGCTGCTTCGCAGGCAAAAACGCTTTAAAAGCCAAGAGGCACTTTTGCATGCCGACGGCTTTGTAATGTCAGGTGCAAGCAATGAAAAAGAGATTGCTCCTTTTGCCGATGAAGATATCTTTCGCGCTCTTCGAGAAGAGGTCTTGGCAGGAGCCTATTACTTGATCGACTATCGCGGCTATGCTGGCTATGAACCTGGTGACAATGTTGTAAATCTTTTTGCGATGGGATCTCTTTGCACCGAAGCCATCAAAGCTTCTGAAGAACTTCTGACAAGAGGAATCTATGCCAATGTTATCGTTGTGACTTCACCCGATTTATTACTAGGCATTCCAGCTCATGAGAACAACTATCAGTACTTGCGTGAAGTTTTACAAGTCGATGCAAGACTACATTTACATAATAGTGAGTTGCAAAGCTCTGGCGAGCTTCTCGCATTAGCAGCAAGACAAATCCCAGTTGTTAGTGTTCATGATGGTGAGCCTGGACTTCTCGACAACATTGGTTCGATTTTAGGCGTTCGTCAAATTGCACTTGCCTGCCGCAAGCATTCAAAATGTGGCCGGCCGGCAGAGGTTTATGCCTACCACAATATTGACGCCAAGGCTGTGGTTGAAGCCACTGGACAAGTGCTTTCAGAAACCGCGATCACCAATATTAGAATTTCAGCTCCGCTACTACAACAAGCGACAAGCGGTTCAGCTCCGCAACCACAACATTGGAAAGAACTATGGCCAAACAAAAAAGACATTTTATAGATCAACTGGAAGTGACAGAATACTTTGCAAGTCCGAAGAAATATGAAGCTCGAATTTTCTTTCAACATTTTTATGGCGGCAACCAAAGAATTTTAAACAAGCACATTCAATTTGTAAACGAACTGGGATTTGATGCT
>CAZZCP010000072.1:0-11466 GCA_964653235.1 uncultured Pseudobdellovibrionaceae bacterium
CTTTGGCTGCAGGTAGAGGAATTTCACTTCCATCACAAAGTGAAGGCGGAGTGAAAACAGCGGCACTGGGTGTTTCTGCTCATGCTGCCATTCGTAAACAATTTGGTATGCCTATTGGCAAATTTGAAGGTGTTGAAGAGGCCCTCGCTAAAATCGTGGGTATCTCCTATATGCTAGAAGCAGAAACTCGACTCACTTGCGGTGGTCTTGATAAAGGTGTTAAGCCTCCAGTGGTGACCGCTATGTGTAAGTATCATTCTACTGAACAAGCACGCATAGCTATCAATCACGCAATGGACGCAGTCGGTGGAGCCGCGATTACGAGAGGGCCAAGAAACTTTTTGGCCGCAGGCTATACCGGAATGCCGATTGGTATTACTGTAGAAGGCGCCAATATCTTAACTCGTACACTGATCATTTTTGGTCAAGGAGCACTTCGAGCGCATCCTTGGGCTTATCAACAAGTAGCCTCCCTTGAAAAAGGTGATGTCAAAGGCTTTGATAAAGCGCTTTGGGGTCTGCAAGGGCATGTGGTTCGCAACTTATTTCGTACGGTATTGCTCAGTATTACTCGTGGGCTTCTATTTGTTTCACCGGTGGGAGGGCCAACAGCAAAGTACTACAGAAAGCTGGGTTGGGTTTCTGCCAACTTTGCTTTGATGGCTGATGTTGCTATGCTTTCTTTGCAGGCCGGCCTCAAGGCAAAAGGTAAGATCACAGGTCGTTATGCTGATATTTTAATGTGGATGTATCATATTTTTGCTATGCTTCATCGTTTTGAAAAAGATGGAAGACCTAAAGAAGATCTCCCCATTCTTCAATACAATATGAACTATGGCTTTTCTGAAATCCAAAAGGCCTTTGATGGGATCTATGAAAATCTTCCTGTTCCAGGCTTGAGTTGGTTCTTTCGTGGCCCCGTTCGATTTTGGTCTGGACTCAATGCATTTAGTAAAGGTGTAACCGATGATTTATCGCATAAATTGGCTAGCCTAATGCAAAAAGATACGGAGCACAGAAAGCGTTTGGTATCAGGGATTTATATTCCAACCAACAGAGAAGAATCTCTTGGTCGCTATGAGTATACCTTTAAATTGGTCAAACAAGCCGAAGGCATTGAAAGAAAAATCAAAAAGGCCGTAAAAGCAAAACAGCTGCCTAAAAAGAGAATTCCAGCTCTTTTAGATGAAGCGGTACAAAAGAATGTCATTACCCAAGAAGAGTTTGAGACCATCAAAAAGGCAGAAGAGGCCCGTATGGATTGCATCCAAGTGGATGACTTTAGCCAGGCAGAGTATCTTCAGGCCCCTAATCCAGACCATGATCTGAATCCTGAAAAAAAGACGCAGGCTGCAAGCGCAGATTTTGTTCCTTCTCAAAAAGAGGCTTAAGCCTTTAGCCCCCGAAAGGGGGCTTTTTTTATTTTAATTTTTCTTAATATCACCGATAGTAAAAAGCGAGGTATCTATGAGACTATTTGCGCTTTTGTTTTTTGTTGTAAACTTTGCTTTTGCCGGAGAAGTTCAAAGAGATTCTAATTACATCTATCATAAAGTCGATAAAGGTGAGCATATTGCTGACATTCTTCGTATCTATAAAAAAGAGCCTCTTTGGGGCACCAAAGGCTATGTACAAACTTTTATAGATCTCAATCAGATTGAAAATGGAAATTCGATTGATCCTGGTAAGGTTTATAAGATTCCTCACAATCTAAATGAGGTTTCAACGAGATCTCAAGATAAGCAAAGCTCTGGTTTTCAAGTTAGTCTTCATCAGGGTGAGAAAAGAATACATACTACTAAAAAAGAAAAATCGGAAATTGATAAAAAATTGGAAGAGATTCATGCTGATGGTGAATGATTTTTTTTCAATTCAGTGTTTTATCTGTTAATCCTTTTTCCTTCAGGTAATGGCTCATTATGGAAGATACAACTCGGCTTGAGAACACCGTATTTGAATATCCGAAATTGAAAGACTTTATGCTGGAGAATCAAACTTCTCCCCAAGAAGTTCGTGACATTTTGCGCGAGATTGCGGCCAACTACGATGTCCCCACTATGAATAAGCTTAAAAAAACTTTCGATCTTAGTTTTGGACGCGTTTACAAAGATGTCATTCTTCATCACGAAGAAGATATTGATATTCGCAGTCTAGCCAGAGACTGCAATTTGGTTTTGGTTCCCAATCACCAGTCCTATGCCGATTTTATGGGAATGATCTATGCCTTTTTTCGTGACTATCAACTACCAGTGCATATCGCAGCTGGAATCAATTTGAATATCTTTGGTGTAGGAAAGATCTTTCGCCGAGCGGGAGCTTTTTTTATTCGCCGCAGTTTTCGCGATCAAGTTTTGTACAAATACACTCTAGAGGGCTATCTCTATTATTTGTTAATGCACTCGAGGCCTTTAAAATTTTATTTTGAAGGGGGAAGATCGAGAACGGGTAAGTTAAAGCCGCCTAAATATGGCTTATTCAACATGATTCTTGAGGCCTATAGTTACATTCCAGCTGATATTCGCAAGCCTTTGTGCTTTTTGCCAGTTTCGATTTCTCATGAGTATCTGCCTGACTATAAGGGTCACCAATATGAATTGACGGGAAGAAAAAAGAAAAATGAAAGCGCTTTTCAGCTTTGGAAAGTCTCTAAAGTCTTTTTTCAAAACTTTGGAAATATTCATCTTCATATTGGTAGAGCAATTTTTGTAGATGAACTTAAGGCAGATCGACAAAAACAAGTGCAGTCGATTGCATTTAACTGCTTTCGCAGGGTTGGTAAAAACATTATCGTCACTCCGACTTCATTGGTGTCATTGATTCTTTTAGATCAAGTAATCGGTTCTCAAACCTTTGAGAGTATTTTAGAAAAAGCAAAAAAAGTAACCCAATACTGCCAAACCTATAATATTCCACTTTCTGCAAATTTAAAAACCAGTCTTGAAGAAGTACTGCAATTGACTTTGAACGAGATGCTAGAAAATGGCAAGGTCATCAAAGAAAAGCACATTGCTCTTGATGAAGATATTTATTTTGTTCCTGAAAAATCACGGGCTGAGCTGCTCTATTTAAAGAATACGATTTTACATCATTTTTTGCTTCCCTTATTTATTAGCTCTGCTTGGATCAATATTTTTCGCGGAACCATTCAAAATGTTGCTGAGCTAAGAGAGTTCTTTTTGCAGCAAAGAAATCTGTTGAAGTTTGAGTTTTATTTGCCCGAAACTGATGAAATGTTTGTAATGCTACGAAAGATCATCTCTAAAACTCTTGATATTGAACAATTTGATTTTGAGAATAGTTTTAAGCTTTCGCAAAAAGAATTTTTTCATTTAGGTGAGAGTTTAAATACTTTTGCCAGTAGTTTTAGCTATATCTTTGAATCATATTACATTACGGCATTAACTCTAAAGACCTCAAAGTCGAAGAGTTTTCTTTTAGAAGACATTGTGAAAAAGGCTTTTGCAATTTTTGAAACAGAACTCAAGTACGGTCGATTGATTCGTTCGCCCGAAAGCTATTCAAAGCCGCTGATTAAAAGCTCTATGGATTATTTTGTAAGTATTGGAGTTTTAAAACAGACTGGAGATTCTTTTAAAATTGCAGATCAAAGAAGACTCGGTCTGGTGGTTGAGGCTTTTGTACAGCTTCTCTCTGACTTTTTGAGTCTGAATATTAAAACCCAAAGTAAGTCCAATTCGAATTATGAAATTCTAATGGCCAAGCCCAAGAGCGAGCTCTCAGGGGCGAATTGATCTAATTCTTTTCGACTTAGCCTACTGTTGATATCCTTAATTTATGGAAGAGATTTACACCCTACTCTTGGGAGAGCTTGAAAGATGGGCTTTCGCGGGCATTAAAATGCTGCCAAAGCTGGCCGTAGCTTTTATCGTCTTCTTTTTGTTCTTAAAGACGGGGTATTACTTTCGCAAGCTGAGTGACCGTATTTTAGTAAAAGTTTCTGATAATACTGCGGTTGTTCGCATGCTATCCGGCATTTCTTATCTGCTTTTTATTACAATCGGTCTTTTCTTAGCTCTTAGCATTCTTGATCTTGATAAAACGGTGACATCGCTGCTTGCTGGTGCTGGGGTGATTGGTTTGGCTATCGGTTTTGCTTTTCAAGAGATTGCCTCCAATTTTATATCGGGAGTCTTTATTGCGTTTCGAAGGCCCTATAAATTGGGAGACATTATCAGTCTTGAGCAATTCACAGGTACAATTACTGAAATCAATATGAGAACTACCAGTATTACGACTTTTCAGGGCTTGGAGGTAATGGTTCCGAATAAAGATATGTTTACCAAAGCCTTGATCAACTATACATCTACTCCCATTCGCAGAGTCGATGTAGCAGTTGGTGTAACCTATGATGCAAATTTAAGATTTGTAAAAGAGGTTACAGAAAAAGCTCTAGAGAAACTGCCAGGCCGCCTAAAAGAAGAAAAGATCGATATCTTTTTTCAAGAATTTGGTGACAGTTCTATAAATTTTGAAGCAAGAGTGTGGATCAACTACCGCGGGGCCAAAGACTATCTTGAGGCCCGAGATGAAGCCATTATTCTAATCAAAGAAGCCTTTGATCAAAATAATATCATAATTCCATTTCCGATTCGTACATTGGAGTGGGATCCGAAACTCTTATCATCCCAATAGTGAATTTGTTCAGATTTATTCACTGATTCTGTTTAATCTCTACAGACCATTGAGTACGTCAATGTAAACATCGTCTCCCAGTTCTTGACGAAGCTGTTCATGATAGGCTTGAACTTCAACATCAACAATTTGTAAAATTTCTTTATCAGTTAGACCTTGGGCTTTGTAATACTCAAAGCTTTGATCGACCCAATTGTCCATTTCTTCTCTTTCATATCGAAGTTCTTGAATGCTTTGTGGATCTAATACTTCATAGAGTTTATCTTCAGCCAGTTGTTGTTGCTGAAACAATTCTTGCATTTGTTCTTTATTAAGTGTTAATTTTTTTACTTGAGAATTTTTATTGACTTGAGGTTTCTTTGTAGCGGGCTGTCGTTCTCTCGTTATATCTTTTGTTTTTGAGGTTTTGTTTTGAAATGTAGTTTTGACTGCTTTTTCAGCTTTTGTTTCATATTCAAAAATTTCTTCTTCATATTCAACCAAAATTTTATTGTCGCCAGATGTATTGTTTTGATTACCTGAATTTAAGCCATAGAAAATGCTTAAAACAGCCACAAATACAAAAAACCATTTCATTTCTAGCCTCACTAAAAAAGAAAAGAGGCTAAAAATAGCCTCTTACAAGTTTAATATTGAATTAATTTCTGTCAGCAGTGCAAACAACAGAGTAGCGAATTCTTTTTCCAGAAACTCCAATTTCTTGAATTGAATTGAAGATTGGCCAACCTGAGTATATTACAGTTCCTTGAGGTTGTCTATAACATTGTCCAATGGCTCTCAAGTGTACTTCGTTACGAGCACGTGACGGATATGCAAAATTTCGAGTGTAAGTTTGAGTTCGAGCCTCAGCTGCAACAGTTGCAAGGCTAATTCCTAAAAAAATAAATAAAGTACTAATGTGTTTCATATCTCCTCCCATTTTAAAGATAAATACAAACTACTACCTTGCAAGGCAAATACCATTTAATTGGTGGCTTATTTGCAGTTGAGTGACAATTTCTGTTAGAAAGCGAACTTCTGATCAATTGTTTAACGCCGTTGATGTTTCAATTTGAATCAAAGTCTCTGTTGCTATATCTTCTTTAGATAGTGAGTTGAATTTCATTAGATCCAAAGATGAATAAATTCAATTGTGAAGACTACTGATATTTTTTCTGGTTTAAAAAAATGTATCATTATGAGAAAGCAAACCTCTTTAATAGGTAAAGTATTTAACAAAATCTATATTGAGATTTCTAATATCTGTAATTTGCAATGTTCATTTTGCCCTGTGGTTGAAAGAGATCAGTTTGCGATTGATAAACACAAGCTGAAGGGCTGGCTTGAGCAAGTAAAGCCCTATGCCGAGAGAGTTTGTTTTCATGTGATGGGCGAGCCGCTCAATCATCCCAATTTTTGTGAGTTTGTTGAAATTGCTTATGCCCTGAATGTAGATCTTGAAATCACTAGCAATGGTACGAAATTAAACTCAGAGATACAAGATGCTCTTTTGCGAGAAAATGTAAAGCAGGTCAATTTCTCTTTGCAAAGCTTTATTGATAATTTTCCCAATGCCAATCCGGTGAGCTATTTTGAGAAAATTCTTGCTTTTGCTGGCCATGCCCACGAACTACGACCTGATCTGTATATCAATTATCGCCTTTGGAATCTTCAAGATGAAAAACTCGAAGGCAAAAACTATTTTTTTCTGCGTGCGCTTGAGAACAAATACAAGGTCTCAATCAATCCTAATGTTGATGTTGGTTTTAAAAAATCAAAGCGAATTTTTGGGCGTCATTACCTGCATTTTGATAGCCGCTTTGAATGGCCCAATATCAAAAATCCGATCCGTAGTTCAACTGGAACCTGCTATGGCACGCGAAACCATCTTGCGATCTTGGCAGAAGGCCATGTGGTTCCTTGTTGTCTCGATAAAGAAGCAAATCTTGTTTTAGGTGATATCTCAAAGCAAAGCTTTACAGAAATTTTGCAGTCTCCACGTTTGCATAGAATGCGAGAAGGCTTTGAGAAAGGGGAGTTAGTTGAGGATCTTTGTCAGCGCTGTAGCTTTATTGATCGGTTTTCAGTTTCGAATCGAACTTAAAT
Organism: uncultured Pseudobdellovibrionaceae bacterium; assembly: GCA_964653235.1. GTDB lineage: Bacteria > Bdellovibrionota > Bdellovibrionia > Bdellovibrionales > UBA840 > CAZZCP01. The sequence continues at coordinate 6,739 of CAZZCP010000072.1, forward strand.
AAAAATTTTACATGCTGCTCTTTGATGGACCTACTGCATATGGCCAGGCAGCTGAGTCTATGTAAATTTGATATTATCCTATTTAAAACCTTAGGGAGGAATCCTATCACACAAAAGTTAAATAAGACTGTTTTTTTCACTTCATCCATCTTGATTTTTTTAGTCACTTTTCTCGGAGCAAGTTATCCAGAGTTTATGGAAGTTTTTTTTGAATCGGTACAAAACTGGCTCATCAACAACACCAGCTGGATTTATGTTCTCTCTGTCGGCAGCTTATTGTTTTTTGCCATTTGGCTAATTTTCACTAGAAAAGGTTCCATTCGACTTGGACCAGATCACTCGGTGCCTGAGTTTTCTAACTTAAGTTGGTTTGCGATGTTATTCTCTGCTGGCATGGGAATCGGCTTGTTGTTTTTCGGGGTTGCAGAACCCATCATGCATTTCTCATCCCCACCTGTTGGTGAATCGATGAGTGTGCAGAGTGCAAGAGAAGCAATGAAAATCACATTCTTTCACTGGGGCCTTCATGCTTGGGCGATTTATGCTGTTTTTGCTGTCACTTTAGCCTACTTTTCTTATCGCAAAAATCTACCTCTTTTGCCACGATCGGCATTTTTTCCTTTTTTTAAAGATCGAATTTATGGGCCTATTGGCGATTTGATTGACGTCTTTGCAGTTCTTGGCACCATGTTTGGTGTTGCAACGTCTCTGGGTTTTGGGGTCTCTCAAGTCAATGCTGGTTTGAGCTATTTATATGGTCTTGATCAGTCTCTAGGAGTACAGGTACTGTTGATTGCCGGGATTACCCTAATGGCGACTGCCTCGGTGGTACTTGGTCTCGATAAAGGCATCAAACGCTTATCGAACCTCAATATGATTTTGGCTGTGTTTTTGTTAGTCTTTGTACTTTTGTTTGGCGAAACAGTATTAATCCTCAAATCTTTTGTGCAAAACACTGGGGCCTATCTCTCTGACTTAGTCCATAAGACCTTTAACCTCTATGCCTATGAAAAAAAAGAAGATTGGGTTGGTGGCTGGACGCTTTTGTATTGGGGCTGGTGGGTTTCTTGGGCTCCCTTTGTTGGGATTTTTATTGCACGAATATCTCGAGGGAGAAGCATTCGAGATTTTATGATTGGAGTCTTGTTCGTTCCTGCAGGCTTTACTTTTTTGTGGATGACAGTCTTTGGTAACTCAGCCATCGATTTGATTCTCAACAAAAATGCAATTGGTCTTGCCGAAGAAGTGAGTAAAAACGTTCCTGTAGCATTGTTTCGCTTTCTAGAGTATTTTCCTTTATCGAGTTTGATGTCGGTTATTGCTCTTTGCCTAGTGATTACCTTTTTTGTCAGCTCTTCTGATTCTGGCTCTTTAGTCATCGACACTTTGTCTTCAGGGGGTGAGAAAGAGCCTCCTGTCTGGCAGAGAGTCTATTGGGCATTGTTAGAAGGCTGTGTCGCAGCAGTTTTGCTCTATGCAGGGGGCTTAGATGCCCTACAAACCATGACCATTGCGACTGCTTTTCCGATGATGTTTTTAATCTTTTTTGCTTCATTTTCTTTTGTTCGATCACTCAATGACGATTACAAATTGTTTGATGCAGTTCAAAACCATCAGACTGCGGTTCAGTATGTCAAGGCATCAACCCCTTGGCAAGATCGACTGGAGGCATTGGTTGCCTATCCAGAAAAGAAAGATCTGAAAATGTTTATCGCCGAATCGGTAAAGCCAGCTTTGAGAGAATTGGCAGATGAATTAACAAATAAAGGCATTACTGTGAAGTTAAAGTGTGATCATGAAGATTTCGCAGGACTCTTTATTTTTAATCACGGGCTAGAAAATTTTTCGTATGAAGTGCGCAGCTGCTTTTATTCGACTCCAAGCTATGCCACTGAAGATTCAGAGAGATTCGGCAGAGCTGAAGTTTTTGTTTTGCAAGGCGGACAACAGTATGATGTCTACGGTTATACCAAAGGGCAAATTATAGCCGATTTTATTACCCAATATGAAAAACATCTTCATTATTTGCATGTGAATCATGGGGAGCAGTCTTAGTTTTGACTTTCTTGACCGGCTTAGGGAAGATCTGACATAAGCCGCATAGAATATAAGGGCTTATGCTAAAATAGAAGTATTTATTGTAAGGTTTAACTTAGGTGCAATTCTTATCTATCTGCAAGAATAAGATATAGTACCTCTTTCACCGGGACCAATAGGCATGTCAAAAATCAAATCGGTTCCTTCAATATTACTCAGGTCTAAACTTATTTTTTCTCCACTTCGAAAACGCATGAGTCAACCAGGGCTAATGGTTCAGATGGATGGATCCCCTCATAAATGGTTCGGTGATCGTGAGAGCTGTCTCATTGCAATGATCGATGATGCCACGAGCACTGTTCATGGTGAATTTTTTGAAGGCGAGACCACAGCAGCTTGCATGAAGGCTCTAAAGGACTTCGTAAAAAAGTACGGCGTATTTAGAGTTCTTTATACAGATAAGGCTCTTAACGAGCTTGGTGCCCATGTGGTGTACGCTCATAGCCCCGAAGCTAAAGGTCGGATCGAGCGCCTTTTTGGAACTCTCCAGGACCGTCTGGTGGCTGAGATGAGGCTCAATAAAATACGAACGATTGAGCAGGCTAATGATTTTTTACAAACTCAGTACCTGCCACTTTACCATAACCCTCGTCATGCGGTTCTAGCTGAGAACCCTGAGTCGGCATACAGACCAGTTCCTGAGGGCAAGGATTTAGATGGAGTTTTTTGTGTTAAAGAGTACAGGCTGATCAAAAAAGACCATACCGTCAGCCTATTTGCTGAACGTTGGATGATCGCCAATGAACTCAAGTTCTCGATAGCTGGCCACAAGCTTGAGATCCGCTTCCAGGCTAATGGAACATGGCGAGCCTGGTTCGCGGGAAGGAGAATAAAGCTCGTAAAAGTACAAAAGCTAAAGAAAGCAGCAGGAGGACCGATGTACTGACAAAATCGCTTGGTAGTTAAACTGACATTTTGGCCTGGTAATCACACATTGTTTTTAGCTGCACCCTTTTGTTTCACTTTTTTTTTAAAAATGAAGCCTGCTTTCGATCACTTAGTTTACTTGTCTGAAAATGCATTCAATTTTAAAGAATCTTAGACAGGATAAACAAAATATTTTGTAGACTTAACTGCTTTCGGACGGACGTCCGAAGTGAAATAAAAGGGAGCAGTTTTTGATTTTTTAAATTGACGAAGCTCTGAAAATAGTGAAATAGAATCGGATGATTATTCCTAATATTCAAATTAGATGGATTTCTGAAGAAAAAGGCTATGGTTTATTTGCTACTAGCGATATACCTAAGGGAACTATTACTTTTGCTCAAGATAGTTTGGATATTGTGATTACACCAGACAATCTAGATAATATTAATCCTCTTCTAAGGCTACATGTCGAAAAATATTCCTATGAAGATTTTTTGGGAAATCGCATTATATCTTGGGATTTGGCCAAGTATATGAATCATGAAGATGATGCAAATACATTATCAACAGGCTATGGATTTGAAATCGCGATAAGAGATATTTTATCTGGTGAAGAGGTCACTGATGACTACAGAATTTTTAGCACGCACCATAACACAAGCAATTGGCATCTAGATTCACAGAAACAAGGAGTTATAGTATTGTTTCCCGAAGACCTTGAAAAAGAGTGGGATCGAAAAGTGCTGGATGCTCTCAGCTATATTGAAAGAGTTGAGCAGCCCTTACGTGATTTTATTGACTCTGATACTTGGTTAAATGCCACTTCTGTTACATCCTTTCCAGAAAAGTATGTACCTGTAAAGAATTCTTTTCCGCTTAAGTACCGAGTGCATATGGAGAGTATAAAATCTGAGTCATCTGAATTTCAAAAGCCTTCTTGCTCCTAAGTTAAAGGATTTTCTTTGCAGTTACTCGCAAAATTACTTTTGGGAATGCAAAGATTTTTTACCTGAAAAATATTTGGATCCAATTTTGAATCTTGCTCAACAAATCGAGAGCTCTGATCAATTGTTTAATGCAGGTATTGGAAAGGGATTCAGCAAGCAGGTGGATACTTCAATAAGATCTGATAAGATTTTTTGGATCGACAATATTGAGAATGAAGAAATTCAGTGGTTAAGAGATATTTTTGAAGGCTTAAAAATTACTTTTAAGGAGTATTTCTACTTACCTATTAAAAGATATGAATTTCATCTTGCAAAATATGAAAAGGGTGGGTTTTACCGCCTTCACACAGATCGGCATGTTAAGAAACCAGGTCGATTGGTTTCTTGTGTGTTGTATTTAAGCACTTGTCCTGTTGATCAGGGGGGAGAATTGATTTTGTATGATGAGGAGCTCCAGCCGATAAAAATCAGACCTGAGAGAGGCAAGCTTATTGTTTTTGATAGTGGCTTGGAGCATGAAGTGAAAAAGACTGGAGTCGATCGCTGGAGTATCACGGGGGGGTTAAGATCAGATCTGCATCCCAGTCTTCGATTGTCTTAAAAATATAAATGAAGCCAAGCATGTAGCTAGAGTCCGTCATTGGCTTGTCAATAATGTAGTAGTGCTAAAAAAGCTTAAAGGATGAAGACGCAGATAAAGAAATTTTTAATGAGATTGGCGACCCCAACGGGATTTGAACCCGTGTCTCCACCGTGAAAGGGTGGCATCCTAGGCCCCTAGACGATGGGGTCGCATTTGAACAATTTATGAATATCA
>CAZZCP010000073.1:0-9256 GCA_964653235.1 uncultured Pseudobdellovibrionaceae bacterium
TTAAAACTCAATCGCTACCTTAGTTTTAAAAGAATGCTCAAAAATCTAGAAGAGTATAGAAATGTCCTTTCACCCTATGATCAATTCTACAAAAATATACGTTTGATGGACAAGAAGATGCTCTATGAAAACTTAGATAGTGGACAATACATTCAGTTTTTAGAAGAGAATTTGCGTTTGTATCTGTTGCGTCTTTTGCAAGTGCCAACCAATGAATGGAAAGATCAAGATACTTTGAGCTATCTTCAAAACAAAAGAAAGTGGGTGAGCAATGATACAAGGCAATCTCTAAAAATCCTGCTGCGCGAGTTTCAACAAGTGAAAAAATCAGAAAACGTTCAAGAACAAGATCGAGAGCAATTGTTAAGTTTAAGTCGCAAATTAGTAGAAAGACTGAATCGTGAGAAACCTAAGGAGCAGATGCAATGACTTGGCACTCTCTATGGGCTTTTCTTTTGTTAATACCTTTGTTTCTTTTTGCTTTACTAAGGCAGCAAAAGAAACGTGAAAAACATGCGAGCATGCAGTTTAGTAATATTGCTCTGTTAAAGAAAATGAGTAGAGGGCTTCGAGTGCGTTTTTCTTTTTTGCCCAGCATGCTCAAAGCTTTTGCGATTCTCTTGGCTATTATTGCACTGGCTAGGCCTCAAAGCGCATCGACCAAACTCAAGCGCAATGTAGAGGGAATCGATATTATCATGGCACTCGATGTTTCTGATTCAATGCTCATCGAAGACATGAAACCAGAAAATCGCTTAGAGTCTTCAAAAGAGACCATTCGAAAGTTTATTACTGGCAGAGTCTCTGACCGTATTGGTTTGGTTGTGTTTTCAGGAGAATCTTACACTCGAGTTCCGCTTACGATCGACTATGAGATTCTACTCAAATCTTTGGCTGAAGTAGAAACATCTCGGGATGTCAAACTCGGAACAGCCATCGGAGTTGCCTTGGCCAACTCAGTGTCGAGATTGCGTGACTCAACTGCCAAGTCTAGAGTTGTCATTTTCTTAACTGATGGAGAAAACAACAGCGGAACCATTGATCCCGATACGGCCCTTGAAATTGCCAAAGGCTATGGCATTCGGGTTTATACCATTGGAGTGGGGCGAGATGGTCAGGCAAAGCTCCCTGTGTTTTCAAAAGATGTGTTTGGTAGAAAGGTGAAAAGATATCAACCTATGCACTCAAAGGTAAATGAAGAGCTTTTAACTCGCATTTCAAAAGAAACAGGCGGTAAGTTTTATCGAGCGACCAATACCGAGTCGCTGGTTGGAGTTTTCTCTGATATTAATAAATTAGAAAAGACTAAGATTGAAACGCAAAAATTTACCAAATACACTGAACTTTATCCTAAGTTTTTGATTCCTGCGGTTTTTCTCTACCTTTTAGCAAGTATTTTGCAATTTAGTTTTTTTAGGAGGCTACCCTAATGTTTCGATTTGCCTCACCGGAGTATTTTCAATTTCTACTATTTGTTCCATTTTTGGTTTTACTGGCATGGTTTGGCTGGCGACGAGCCAACGCAGCACTGACTAAATTCGTAGGCTCACATCTTAAAGACTATCTGGGCTCTTCAATCTCACTTCCAAAGAGAAAGATAAAATTATTGATGCAGGTAATTGCTTTAAGCTTGTTTGCAATTGCCCTTGCTCGGCCGCAATATGGACAATCCGAACAAGAAATTCGCAGTGAGGGTATAGAAATGATCTTGGCTGTTGATGTTTCTAATTCAATGTTGGCCGAAGACATAAAACCTAGTCGACTTGATCTGGCAAAGAAATCTTTGCATCAGTTGTTAGATCAGATGGCAGGGCACAAAATTGGATTGCTCATTTTTGCTGGTTCGGCAATTTTAAGCTCTCCGCTTACCTCTGATTATTCTGCTTTGAGAATGTATATTGACTCTTTGAGTACCAATTCTATTTCTACCCAAGGAACGATTTTCGCAAGACCCATCGAAGAAGCATGGTCAGCTTTCGAGAAAGGGGGCACTGAACTGGATGAATTAACACGGGTTACAAGAGTACTTTTAATTACTTCAGATGGTGAAGACAATGAAGAAGGAGCAATGAAACTGGCCGAAGAGTATTTAGAAAAAGGTATGCGTATTTTTACTCTTGGCATTGGTACCGAAGAAGGGGCCCCAATACCGATTCGCGACGACTTTGGTTATTTAAAGGGTTACAAAAAGAGCCAAAGCGGTGAAGTGATTAATACTGTGGCTAAAACGCAGATTTTAAAAGATCTGGCTGCGGCGGGAGGTGGTAGTTACTACCATGCTTTTCCTGGTGGAGATCATATCGAAAAAGTCGTTGCCGATATCAACAAACTAGAGAAGACTGAATTTGACAATGAAATGCTTGTGAACTATGACGAAAAGTTTCAAATTTTTTTGTTGTTTGCGATCTTGTTTGCGCTAATCGAATTTTTTCTTGGCGAGAGAAAAGCGAAAGGTAAAATTTGGCGTGGCCGCTTTGAGGTAAGAGAATCATGAAAGTTTTTTGCTTTTTGTTTTTTCTTTGTCAAAGTACTTGGGCTGTAGATTATATTTATTACAACAATAAAGCTGTGAGTCGAATTGATCGAGACGAGTACTCTAAAGCTCTACAAGAGCTAGTGGATGTGGTTTCTGATAGACCCTTTGATCCGATACCTTTGTTCAATACCAGTTCATCTTTGTTGGGCTTGTCTAGAATCGAAGATGCTGAGAAAACCTTGAGAATTTTGGTTGATATAGCGATTCCTGATGCAGAAAAAAATAAGCTTTATCCACCGGCGACTTTGGCTGCCGTCAAATTTGTTACGCATTTTAATTATGCCTACGTTTTGAGTAAAAAAGGGGAGCTAAACAATGCTTTAGAGAATTATCAATCTGCGCTTGATATTTACCCTCGATCACTTGAAGTAAAAACCAATATTGAGCTCTTGGTTCAACAAATGCAAGGCGGCGGTGGTAAGAGCGACCAAGAAAATGAAGATGATCAACAAGACCAAGAGGGTGAAGGACAAGGACAGCAGCAAAAACAACAAGAACAAGAACAGCAAAGTGATCAGCAAAAGCAGCAAAAAAAGCAAAAAAATAAAAAGCCCAAAGAGTTTAAAAGCAAAGAACTCTCAAAGCAGGATGTGAAACAGATTTTAGATGAATTAAAGCGACAAGAAGAAGATATACGCAAGAGAATCAATGAGAAACAAACCAAATCAAAACCCATTGGAAAGGATTGGTAAAATGTTTTTGTTGAAAGTATTTTTTTTCTTAACTCCCTTTCTTGTTTTTGCTCAACCCGAAATTCGTACTGAGCTTGACGAAGAACAAGTCAGTCAAGGTGACTATGTACAATTGATTCTATCAGTTTCAAGTGACAAGAATGTAAATGTTGAAGAGCCTAGACTTCCCTCAATCCCGCAGCTTGAGTTGGTTTCACAAAATACCAGCGTTTCGGCTCAGAGTGCTTTTATCAACGGCAAATATGAGTTAAAGAGAACTCAGCAGTATATTTACGTTTTTCGAGCCTCGCAAAAAGGTAGAGTGGTGATTCCTCCTTTTGTTGTCGTGGTTGACGGACAAGCTTACAAGACCAATACCCAATCTTTGATGGTTTTAGATGCGGGCTCATTGCCCAGCAATAGATCTGCCAGAAACAAAAGACAAAATCCTTTTCAAGATGCAGATGATATTTTTTCACAACTACTTCGCCGGCGTGGTATGCAGATTCCAGATGTTAAGCCTATTAATCCTAATGAGGCCTTTGCGATTCGTTTAAATGTTGATAAAGATCAAGCCTATGTAGGCGAACAGGTTACTGCAAATTATTATCTCTATATTCCGCAAAGCAATCAGTTAAGAAACATTGATACGCTTAAATTTCCGACGCTAAAAGGTTTTTGGAAAGAAGATATTGAAATTGCAACTCGTCTTAATTTTCAACCAGTCACGGTTAATGGCATTCCATACAATCGAGCTTTGCTCACCTCATATGCTTTGTTTCCAATTAAAGAAGGAGTCTCTGTAGTTGATGAATACAAGGCCAAGTGTTCTGTTTCAAGTCGGTCTGGTTTTGGTTTTGGCCGTGCCTATACATATACAAAATCAAGCACCGAGAAAAAGATTCGAGTTATACCTTTACCTAAAGACGGCCAGCCATTGAATTTCTCAGGTGCTGTTGGAGACTATCGAGTTCTTTCTTCTGTTGAGGGTAAAAAGATTGAAACGGGACAACCTTTTGCTTTTAACATTCGTTTTGAAGGCCGCGGGAATGCCAAAGTCATTGAGCTTCCAGAATTGAACTTGCCCGATTCTTTAGAGTTATACGATGAAAAAAGTGAAACCAAATTTTTTAAGGATGGAAGGTCTTTTAAAGAGTTTACTCTATATTTGATTCCTCGAGAGGAGGGGCGGCTTACTATTCCAGCTCTTGAATTTTCGATTTTCAATCCCGAACAAGGACAATACTTTGCTCGTAAATCTCAAGAAGTTACAATTGATGTATTAAAAGGGCAGCAAAGCTTATCTCCATCTTCTCCTCTGGCAGAGGCTGAGAATTCGCCAAAAGAGAATAAAAAAGATTTTCCCTATATAGCCAATTGGGAGTCTAAGGCTGTTGTGCAAGCAAGACACTTAAATCTTTTTTGGCTCATTGCCTATTCTGTTGTTTTTCTGCTTCTTATTGTTCGATCTATAAAAGTATTCTCTATTGGTCGTAGCAATAAAAGTATTAAGGCCTTACTAGAGCAAAAGTTTAAAAATGTTTACGATGCATTGAAGGCAGGAGATTTTCGCTTGCTTGGGGTAGAAGCAACCAATGCAATTTATTTTACCTTAAGAGAGAGTGTCGGTGAAGTAGGTTCGAGCCAAGAAATTGATAAAATCTTACAGGGAATGAGTCCAAGCTTGAGGCGTGAAGTAGAAAAAGATCTACGAAAAAGCTTAGATGCATTTCAAGCACTGAGCTTTGCTCCAGAAGAAATGCTTGGCGATTTACTCAAAAAAGACAACCAGAAAAAACTGATTCAAAAAACCGAAAAACTTTTGCTAAAGGTTTTAAAATCAGAGCGTTCTGAAGAATTTGCCTCTACGACTTCTGCTTCCGTTTAAACCAAGGAATAAACTCACTTACCTCTTCTTGATAAACTCGATAGGCCTCTCCTTTTGATGCAAGGGCTTGCCTTTCCGTCGCTGGTATTCCTGTAACTTTATAGAGAGTTCCCAAAATTAAAATTGGCGATATGATGGTCAAAAAACCGTAGGGGTAGCTCACGGCTGATACAAAATACCCAAGCCAAATAATAAATTCAAAGAAATAGTTGGGGTGTCGAGAGTAGGCCCACAAACCTTTGCGACAAACCTTACCATGATTTTTAAGGTCTTTTTTAAACTCTTCGAGTTGTTTATCTGCAAAAGTCTCACCGATAATACCCAAAATACTTATGCTTAAACCCACATACAACAAATAGGGAGTTTTTTCTCCTACATGCGTTGCTATCCAATAAAAAGGGAGTGTAAGAAAAACATTCAAAAGATTCTGGGTTTGAAAGACAAGAAAGTATTTAAGCCCAATTTTTTCACCCTTCCATTTTTCTTGGAGTTTAACATATCTTGGGTCATCGCCATGTTTCTTCAGCCTTTTAAAAAGATGAGAACCTAAGCGTATCGACCACACTGCTGGAACCGCTAGTACGGTGCTCATAATGCTAAAAGATAGGTCTTGAGGTGAATAAACAAAATAAAAGCTGGCATACAAAAAAACCGAAAAAGTCCAGGTGAGATCAATGATTCCATAAAATTTGTATTTTTGAGCAAAAGCCCAAACAACAGAGAAAATGACAAAATTTAACAAAAAGGCTTGAAGCAAAAGCATGCTAGTGCCCTGCTAAACTCTGATTGATTTTCTTAAGAATAAATCCTAAGCCAGGTACAAAACGGTAAATAAATGCATACATATCAAATGTGTCTTTGTGATAAATCACCTTATTCGTGCTTTCATCAAAGCGTAATAAAGAATTGCCTTCCACTGTAACCTCATTACCACCATTTAAAGAGCTTGCAGTTAAAATCATATTCCACTCAATCAAGTGTTGATTGCCCTCTTTGATCTCGTTGTAGATATCAAATCGAATGGCAGTGACATTTTTATACATTTTTTTATAGTAGCTCTTCATAGCCTCTAGACCTTGGATATTGCCTAAAGGATCACGAAATTTTAAATTTTCGTGGTAAAAATCATCACACAGGTCGATCGAGTCTCGATCTAAAGAATTAAAAAATTTTCGAATCTTTTCCGATCTTTCTTGCATCTGTTCCATTGTTGCCCCTTGTAGAGAGAAAGAAATAAAGCATAGAATGAGTATTAAGCTTTTCATTTTGTGCATTTGATCTGGTCTTTTGTTAGAAGGCAAGATTCTTTATTCTGTACTGCAATAGACGGGTTGCTCCATTTTTACGCAATACCTTTGTCTAATCCAGTTCCTTGCACATTCCGCTCGCAAAAGTTATTCTTAGATTAATATTCTCGAGGAGAGTGAAAATGCGCATAGGCCTAAGTCTTTGTCTCTTATTCCTTATTTCTTGTAGTTCTATCCAACGAGGTCCGATCGAAGTTGGTGATGATATCTCTAACCTCAATGCTGGTGTAAAAGAGATACCCGGCGAGTTGCCAGAAGAAGGCCAAGAAGTTGTAGAAGAAAAACAAATTGCCGCAGGAGATCTTAGCCCAATTATTGAAGAGAGCCGTGAAAAGGTATCTTTAGAATATTCTGAATCGGTCAAGAACATGCAAGACTATGAAGTTTTGGGCGGAAGTATCGCAGATGTTGATAATAAAGCTGTCGATAAATGGGTCAATTATTTTACCGGCCGTGGCCGCAAGCATATGGATAAATACTTAGCCCGCTCATCTCGTTATTTGCCAGTAATGAAGAGTATTTTAAAGAAGAATGGTCTTCCTGAAGACTTAGTCTATGTGGCATTGATTGAGTCGGGTTTTAGTTCCCACGCTAGGTCTCGTGCGGCAGCTGTAGGATACTGGCAGTTTATTCGAGAAACTGGAAAACGCTATGGACTTCGAATTGATGGCTATGTCGATGAAAGACGTGATTTCGTTTTGGCTACAGAAGCTTCTTCGAAATACTTTAAAGCTCTTTATAGCGTGTTTGGAGACTGGTTTTTAGCAATCGCTGCTTACAATGTGGGTGAAAATCGTATCAAACGTGTTGTTATGAACAACTATACTCGAGATTTTTGGGAGATCGCCTCACTAAAAAAGCTTCCCAAAGAAACCTTAAATTATGTGCCTAAATTTATTGCCGCACGTAGAATAGCTAAAGATCCTGCCAAATATGGATTTGATTCTATTGCTTGGAAGCCGGCTTTAGAATTTTCTGAGCTAGAACTAAAGAAGGCCATCAATTTAAAGCAATTGGCTAAAAATATGAATATGGATCTGCTTGAGCTCAAACGACTGAATCCAGCGTTTCGTAGTAATTATGCACCAACCAATTCCAACGGAAAGGTTGTAATCAAAGTCCCATCACCCAAATTAGAAGCTGCAAAGCTTGCTGTTGCAAAATCAATCGTTACCAGTTCGCGCCAATTGGTACGTATGCAAGACTCTGATACACAAAAATACAGAGTCCGCCGAGGAGACACTCTTGGCCGAATTGCTCAAAAATTTGAAACCCGTGTGAGTACACTTCGTCGTCTCAATGGACTGGGCCGGCGTAGTATGATTCGCGCCGGGAAGACTCTCTTGGTTCCTCGAAAAGCCTCAATTGACATTCCTAGTCCTTCGGTAACAACAACTGCAGATGGTCGTTATCGAATTCGTCGTGGAGATAATTTATCGAGTATAGCCGATAAGTTTGGTGTAAGATTGAGCGACTTGAAACGAGAAAATGGTTTGGGTCGACGCTCGATTATTCGTGCCGGTGCGTATTTAAAAATTCCAAACAATACCTCTGAGAGCAGTGCAACTTATATAGTTAGTCATGGAGACACACTTTCTAGTATTGCTTCAGAGCACGGAGTGAGAATTTCGAAACTACAAGCGGTCAATAAGCTTTCAAGGCGTAGTATATTGCGTATTGGTCAAAAGTTAACAATACCTGGTCAATATAAAGTAGCAGGGCAGTCAAAGCGCTATCACACAGTTCGTAGAGGTGAAACCCTCACTCATTTGGCGCAAAGATATGGCACTAGTCTGTCTAGACTTGCTACCGAAAATAAATTGAGTTCTCGCAGCCGAATTAAAATCGGCCAACGACTTGTGATTCCTGAATAATTAAATATAGCTAGCTATTTCTTGGTATGCTTTGGCGATCATTGAATTGGGCTGGCTCACAACAATCGGTATTCCGGCCTCAGCTCCTTGAGCGATGTCTTTTTGAAAAGGAATAGCACAAAGTTTGCGAATCTTTTTTTCCTCTAAAAATTTGTCTAGATCGCCTCGAGGAAACATTTCGAGTTTTTCTTCGCTTCCAGGAGCAACAAAATAAGCCATATTCTCAACCATACCTACAACGGGTGTGTTTACCCGCTCAAACATATCGACTGACTTTTTAACATCAATCAAAGCTAAGTTTTGAGGGGTACAGACGGTGATAGCCGCATTCACAGGAACTTTTTGAGCGAGCGTCAATTGCACATCTCCTGTTCCAGGAGGAAGGTCTACCACCAAATAATCGAGCTCGCCCCAATCGACATCGCGAAGAAATTGATCAATGGCTTTAAAGAGCATAGGGCCACGCCAGACCACAGCGGCATCTTCTTCGACCAAAAAGCCAATGCTCATAATTTTAACTCCGCTTCTTTCGATAGGTAAAATTCTACCTTCGTCAGTAACATAAGGTTTTTGGTTGATGGCACCTAACATTCTCGGCACACTGGGGCCATAAATATCAGCATCGAGTAGCCCGACCTTTTTTCCCTGTAGAGCTAAACTGCAAGCCAAATTGACCGAAACCGTAGACTTTCCCACTCCACCCTTGCCAGAGGCAACAGCAATGATCTTTTCAATGCCAGGAATTCTCGCTTGTTGTTCAAAAGGATTGGGTGCTTGAGCCATAGTTACGTCCTTATTTTCTTTGTCCCGCTTGCCACAGGGCCCTAGGACTTTAGATAATAAATGTATATGCAAGATTTTCTACTAATCAATGGCGTACTTGTCACTCTTTTAGTGCTTTGGTTTTTGCTAGCTCGAAACAAAAAGCCCTCAAGGCTCAATATGCATTCGAATCGCTATGCGAATAAACCCCAAGCTCG
>CAZZCP010000073.1:9266-11339 GCA_964653235.1 uncultured Pseudobdellovibrionaceae bacterium
GAGGAGCAACTCAGCCGCAAAATCCCCAGGATGCTCCAAAGAGAAAAGAGCGAAATCTTACCTGTGTTTTTGTTTACAATGGTCATCCTTACGACGCGTATGAAGTTCTAGGTTTGCCAGCAGGTTCTGATCTAGATATGGCTAAAAAAGCTTATAAAAAAATCAAAAAAGAAAAAGACCCCTCTGCAGAGCCCTTTCTCGATGCTGCTATCAAGGCGATTGAGGGGCATTTGGCGAGTTAGCTGCTCCCCTTTATTTCACTTTTTTCCCAAAAAGGAATCGAACTTTCAATCGCTTGGGATACTTGTCCGGGAATGCATGAAAAAATCATCTGACTCGGATAGAATACTCTAAATATTTTAAGTACTTATTCCTCTCGGACGGACATCCGAAGTGAAATAAAAAGGAGCAGTTACCAAAATTTTCATTTAGATTTCACGAAATTCTTTTAGTCGCTCTAGCTTTATTGATCCATAAGCAAGTCTTTTACTCACCTGTAAATCTTTGAGACCTCTTTGCGTTGTTTGCTTTACGAAGAAAATTACGAAATTCTCTCAAAATCACCGGGGAGGGAATATGAAATCTGTGATTGCACTTATCTGTTTGTTGTCCATCGGAGCAAATGCCAATATATCTGAAGATATAGAACAGCGGATTCGGCGAAATACTTTTTTGTTTGTACCAATCAATCAATATGCAATGCCCATTGAGGTCATACAAGCCCGCAAGCTCTATGAGCTCAATTGCAAGGGAGAGCATGGTGCCCCAAATCCGGAGCTTTTGCCCATCAACCAAAAACTAAACTGCAAGACCTTAAAGCAATGCCAGGTGAAAGAAGAATGTAGATTGCAATATTCTTCTTTTGGAAGTGCATTTTTGGCTGAGAATGGCCGCAAGCTTTACACCGCCCTACATGTAGCCATCAACTCAGTAAAGATGCCATTTTATTTTTTTAAACAATATTTTGAGCAAAGAACAACATCTGAGAGAAAAGAATACTTGGCCCAGATTGGTGTGCAGTTTCTATTGCTCGATATCAATGGCAATTTGCTTTATGACTCTAGAGAAGAAGAGGCACAGGTAATTGAGAGTGGTGATCCGATGGCCATTGTTTACACCGATACAGGAAGAAGCCCTAACGGCAATGTTGGCTTTAAAGAGGCCATTCCCAATGACTTCATTCAAATTCAATTGCAACGTGATATGGGAGATGGAATCCCAATGGCTGCTTCGTCTCAATCGATCGATTTTCTTTCTGCTGGATTTTACTATGAAGAGGGGGAGCGTTTTGTAAGCTTACTTGGACAAGAAGAATCCGTACTCGCTTTAAAACAAAAAACCGGTAACTTTAATGAGATTACTCTCTCGCCTTTATCTCAAAATCGAGAAGAGTATGCCTCTCGATCTGAAGAGGAAATTATGCAAGATTGGGGTTGGCCTTTGGAGTCGATTGCTCGGCAAATTGATGAATGTGGTCGTGATCGAGTTCGGGCTGCGATTACGAGTCTTCTAGTTATACAAGAAAGAAATGCAAGGGATATGGCTGTGGAGTCACATCCAAAAGCTTTATTTACCAATGCTAGGGCCCAACCGGGTAATAGTGGTGGGCCAGTGATGAACTCTCAAGGCGAAGTCGTCGGTATCACGGTAAATGGCTTTCACCGGATTTTAACCGAGCGGACGGATGTCAAGAGCTGCCGCGAACAAAAATTTGAGCATGAGCTCGGGGAAAAAGAAAAAGAGAATGCTAAAGTCATTCAAAGACTTTCATTTGGCTCGGGAGTTCATCTGCTGGTAGCAAAAGACTAAATCCTGATCGCAAGTAAAATCGATATGAAAAATAAACTTTCTTTGATTTCATAGTGAGTGCTTACTCCTAGCTTTCGCTATAAATATCTAGCTGCTCCCTTTTGTTTCACTTCGGACGTCCGTCCGTAAGGGATAAGTATTTATAATTTTTCGCGTATTATGTCCGAAACTGATGAAAATGTGATGCAGCTTCAGACAAGTATCCTAGGTCATTGAAAACAGAATTTAATTTTGCAAAAAAAGTGAAATAAAAGGGAGCAGCTA
>CAZZCP010000074.1:0-6814 GCA_964653235.1 uncultured Pseudobdellovibrionaceae bacterium
AAAACCAGCCCAGCCCAAACCTGTAAGACCCATTAAATATTTTAAACCGATACTTGTAGTAAAGAAATTGCGAACGACGACTGCAGCGCTCATCAGATGATACTCCTCTTTCTCATTAAATATTCAACTACACATTACTGATAGAAACTACTGATGTAAAGCTTGAGAACAAAAATGTAGAACAAATTGAGTAACTTAAATTGCACAATTATTTTGCACAAGATACTCATTCAATCAACAGCGCAGCGATTGCAGCGGTTAAAAAAGCAGCAATCGATCCACCCAGCATGGCTCGAAAGCCAAATTTGGCAAGCCTGGGTTTTAAACTGGGTTCAATACTGCTGATACCTCCAATTTGCATTCCGATAGAGGAGAAATTGGCAAAGCCACATAGTGCATAAGAACAAATAATCACACTACGAGGCTGCATTTGCTCCATCAACTGCGAAAGATGTATGTAGGCGTAGAACTCATTGATTGCCATTTTTTCGCCAAACAAGGCTCCTGCGAGCAAGCAATCTTGCCAGGGGATTCCCAAAAGATAAGCCAGAGGAGAAAAAAGAATTCCTAAAATAATCTGCAAGGATAACTTTAACTCTCCCTCTTGAAGTAGCGCTTGAGGTATAAAACTTTTGCCCCAAGTAGAAAAGCCAATGCCATTGCCTAAGATTTCTAAACCTGCATTGAGCATGGCAACCAGTGCAATGATCGCAATCAACATAGCAGCGACCCCAAAAGCTACTTTTAAGCCATCCATCGCCCCATTTGATACAGCCTCGAGTGCGTTGATCGATTTACTCTTCATTTCTGGAATCTGATTTAAGCCCGAAGTCATAGCCTCTTCTTTTTCAGGCACAATCATCTTTGCCACCATTATGGCTGCCGGAGCTGAAATCACACTTGCCGTAAGCAAATGACCTGCAATGCCAGGCACCGACTGAAGCTGACTGATAAATGCCCCCATGACTGAGCCTGCAATGGTGGCAAAGCCCCCCACCATTAAAACAACTAGCTCGCTCTTTGTGAGTTTAGAGAGATAAGGTTTTACCACCAGCGGGGCTTCAATTTGACCAATAAAAATATTGGCAGCTGAGCTCAATGACTCGACGGCGCTAATGCCAAGTGCCTTTTGCATCACTTTTGAGAGCAACATAATAAGTTTTTGAATCACGCCCATATGATACAAAAGCGCCATTAAAGCAGAAAAGAAAATGATTATTGGCAGAACCTTAAAAGCAAAAATATAGGCGCCTATTTCTTTTGGCACCGAAAGCTTCGAGAAGACAAAAACTGCCCCTTCATCGGCAAAGGCTACAATACTGGTAAAAAAAGCATTGGCCGCGGCAAACAAAAAGCCCAGCACGCCAGGTATTTCAAAGCGAGGTATGCCCAAAATTAAAATAGCAAAGACAAACTGTAAGGCAATGCTGCGAAAAACGAGTGATTTTGAAATCGATTTTCGATCTTCAGAGAGAAGTGCTGCACAAAAGAGCAAAAACAAAATACCAAATATCGGAAGTATCGACTGCATGTTGAGGCAATAGCGAAAAGCATAGGCATTGTCTAGCCTGGTCTAGATTCAGACAAGCAAACGACTGACGCAAAAAGTTATTGCCAAATATTGAAGCAGTATTGTTAGAATAGAGTTATCCGCAGCGGGGAGGGGAATATGCGATTAGCAATTGGCTTGCTTCTGTTATCATCTGTAGTACTTGCAAAACCAACAGCTCCACAAGACCTTCAGTTTACAACCAGCGATGAATGTCGTCTGAAGGTCCAGTATTTTGAAGGAAAATTCAAAGATGTACTTCTTTTACTCCCTGGCTTTACCGAAAATCGAAGAGTCTGGCGCGACTTTGCCAAAAGTTTTCAGCAACAGGGCTTTCATGTCTATATTGCCCAATTTCGTGGACAAGGGCCAATATGGAATCGCTCTCGTTGCGATAATAAAAACTATGATTTTGATTATTGGGCAAGCATTGATCTTCCAGAACTGACTCTTCGAATTTACGAAAAACACGGAGAGAAAATTCAAATCTTAGGCCACTCAATGGGCGGTATGGCAGCTAAACTGGCTGTTTCTGGGTTAAATACCGAGCAAGGCCGTTTTTTTATTGATGAAACCCGCCGAAGTAAAATGATTCAATCGGTTCGCAGTCTTGTTAGCTTAGGTTCTCCCACTCAGTTTCAACACTCCAACCTTGTTCTCGATTTAATGCGCTCTCTACAAAATGGCCACACTGAGATTTTAAACTTTGTTATGACGAGCATTGGGCTTGACCTTTTGCCACGCATTCCTTTTGTTGGTGATTTTTTACTCAAATCTCAAAAAAAACTGATTGAGAATTTTGCTAGAAGCTTTGTTTTACGCAATGCTCTTCAAGGCCTTCTGTTTGCAGATAACTTTTCTCGAAGAACTTATGAATTATCTGAATATTTGGTCTCGGGCACAGACTTTGTCGAAGATGATGTAATACAAAATGTCGAGCGTTGGTTAGATGAAGGCTACTCCTCTCGCGACGGAAGAGTAGTTTACCGACACTTGCAGATGCCCGAAGAAATTCAAAAACTCTATATCGCAGGAAAACTCGATGATATAGCAGACTTTGAAGATATGCGCACTGATTTTCGTCGCCAAAACTCCCCTAAGGCATTGATTGGTTTTCAAGCAACCAGCCATGTTGATCTATTGGTTGGCCAAAGAGCCCACCGTATTTTGTTTCCGGTTTTAAATTCATTTTTGCAAAACTCGTTTTCGAATGATTTTAAAAGGCGTGTGCAAGAAGAAAAAAGTCTTGCATTTTATGAATAAGATTTCATGATCTGCATATGGATATACCACTAGAACAATGCTCCAAATCTCCCAATTGTGTTTGCTCGGTCTATAAAGAAGACCAAGAGCATTTTATTGAAGCCTTTTCAACCAAAGATTCAGAAATCATTCAAAAGCTCAAAGAAGTCATCCTTAGTCTTCCAAGAACCAAAATCATCGCAGCCGACAAAAAATACCTGAAAGCTGAGTTCACAACAAGAATCATGAGATATGTTGATGATTTTGAAGCCTTTTATGATGCCGAAAATAATCTTTTGCATTTAAGAAGTGCATCGCGCATCGGCTACTCTGACCTAGGCGTAAATAGAAAAAGAGTGAACTCTCTAAAAGAAAAACTTCAGGCTTTTCAGTAAGAACAAAGCGCAAAGCATTATAATGCCAAGATTTGCAATGCTCAAAAAGCATGGTAATGATTTTCAGGGGCTCTCATAAAAAAGGAGAATATTTTGAAACTGACTTTGCTCAGCTTTTTATTTCTTACCGCATGCACGACCTCAGAACCCAAAGGGACACCTGCAGAAATCCAACGAAATGCTCAAATCTTAAATGAATACTTTGAACAAAAGTTCAATGAAGAGGTCGCAAAATACCCCACCTGGCAAACCTATTTGGGCATGAAAACGAACTATGGAAAGCTTGATGATAATACCGAAGAATTTGCCGCCAAAGAATATGATAACACGAAACAAAATCTCAAAGAGATCGAAAAGTTTGAAAAGCTTGCTTTAGATTCCCAATCTCGACTGAGCTTAAAACTCTATCGACTTAGGCTTGAAGAAGATATTGAGTCTTACAAATGGCGCTACCATTCCTACCCAGTCAATCAAATGTTTGGTTTTCAATCTGGAACACCCGCGTTTTTGATCAATATGCACTCTATTGCAAACAAGCAAGAGGCCAAAGACTATATCTCGCGCCTTAAAGAAATCAAAAGGCTATTTCAAGAGAATATAGAATTTATGAAAAAGCAAGAGTCGATGGGAATTTTGCCTCCAGATTTTGTCTATTCAAAAGTATTAAACGACTCACAGAACGTAATCCAAGGTCGTCCTTTTGATGCATCTTCGAAAGACAGTACTCTCCTCGAAGACTTCAAAAAGAAAACCAAAGCCTTGAAGATCTCATCTGCCGAGAAAAAAGCTCTAATCGATGAGGCAAAGCAGGCTCTTAAATCCCATGTTCTCCCTTCTTATAAAGATCTGATTGCTTACGTAAAGCACTTAGACAGCAAAACAAACAAGAGCCTAGGGGCTTGGAGCCTTCCTAATGGAGAAGAGTTTTATACATACCGGCTGAAAAAGATCACCACCACTGATTTAAACGCCAGCGAAATACATGATCTTGGCTTAAAAGAAGTGGAGCGCATACACAATGAAATGCGCAAGATCATGGCTCAAGTAAAATTTAAAGGAACACTTCAAGAATTCTTTCAATTTATGCGAAGCTCGCCACAATTTAGCTATCCCAATACCCAGAAAGGCCGTGATCGCTATTTGAAAGAAACCAAAAAGATCATAGCAAAGATGAAGTCCAGTTTGCCGAAGATGTTCAATACTTTTCCTAAAGCGGAACTCGAAGTGAAAGCTGTTGAAAAGTTTCGTGAGAAAAGTTCAGGAATTGCCTTCTATCAAGGCCCATCTCTATTTGGTGATCGACCTGGCAGATACTATGTGAACCTCTACAAGATGGAAGATGTTTCTAAATACGAAATGGAAGCCCTGGCCTATCATGAAGCTCTTCCCGGTCACCACATGCAAATTGCGATTGCGACAGAACTTGAGGGGCTACCCAAATTTCGCAGAACTGGAGGCTATACCGCCTATGCAGAAGGCTGGGGACTTTATTCTGAACTACTACCTAAAGAATTTGGCTTCTACCAAGATCCCTATTCTGATTTTGGTAGACTCTCTATGGAGCTCTGGCGCGCTTGCCGCTTAGTCGTTGATACTGGAATTCACGCCAAAAAGTGGAGCCGGCAAGAAGCTATCGACTATCTCTCTAAAAATACTCCCAATGCTTCTTTGGAGATCGAAAAAGGAGTGGAGAGATACTTTGTGATGCCGGCTCAGGCAACTGCGTATAAAGTTGGAATGATTAAAATTTTAGATCTACGCAAAAAGGCCAAAGAGGCTTTGGGTGCAAAGTTTGATATTCGCTCTTTTCACGATGTAGTCTTAAGAGATGGTTCGATTCCGCTCAATCTTCTCGAAGAAAATGTCGACTCTTGGATTAAAGCTTCTATGTAAAAAAATGCCCCCGAGTGAATATCGGGGGCATCTTCAAACTAGCCGGGCTTTTTTACTCTATCCTTTTTTAGGGGTACAGATCATAAAGGGGCTTGCTTGTTAATGTCGTTCGAACTTATCGTACAAATTGAAATTTGAAGCCACCAATATAACGAAAGTCTTCTTCACTCTCTTCGTCATTATTAACTTTGTACATATCTCCGTAGTAGACAATGAGGTTATTGCCTCTCATATAGCTGCCCCGAAATAGAATTTTAGAATCCCTTCCCATAAAATCATTTTCAAAGAGTGCCCAGAAAACAATTTTGTCATTGGTTTCATAGCTACCAAAGTCTTCTGTAGACCAAGAAAAGCCATTGCCGCTCAAAGTAACAATACCTTCGCCTCTTGGCGGAACAGACATGAGCACATCTCTTTGAACCAAATCGCCATTTGGCAATTTGTAAAGAATATTACCTTCAATCTCTACATTTTGAGAGTAAGCATTGAGGCCAAAAAACAATGTGAACAATACTAATAAATATTTCATAAATCCCCCTTTAGAATTTTAAAAATTATACAAAACTTGCCTCTATGAGCAAGTGATAAGCATGAATTCGAATTTGCGCATAAGTCAATTTCAGCAATCTCTAGCTGCTCCCTTTTGTTTCACTTTTTTTCTGCAAACTATCTTTAATTTCAATAATCTAGGATACTTGTCCGAAAATGCATCAAGATTTCAACAATCTCGAACAGAATATACTAAGCATTTTAGATGTTTATCTACTTTCGGACGGACGTCCGAAGTGAAATAAAAGGGAGCAGTTTTCATGGGACTTTCTTAATGTTATCAAGGCATCTATGCAAAAATCAATCAAGACCGAAGTCATTGCAGGAATTAGCACCTTTCTAACCATGAGCTACATTATCGCGGTCAATCCAAGTATTCTGGCCACAGAAGCTACCGGAATGAGTTTTTCTGGGGTGATGTCAGCAACAATTCTTGTTAGCGCAGTCTCTAGCTTGCTGATGGGACTTTATGCCAAACTTCCCTTTGCGCTTGCACCAATATTGATTTATGTTGGCCTACAAATGTTTAAAAATGGAATGCGAAAGGTGGTCCAATTAGAGCATGCCGATCTTTTTCCGGCTCTTTTTATTGTATTCATGATTCCATTTAGTTTTTCTATTACCAAAGGGATTCTATGGGGCTTTTTCTTGCATGTGACTTTTTATATTCTGTATACACGCACAAAAGAACTCACTAGTGTCTCTTTTGTACTGGCATTTATAAGTGTTTTAAGCCTTGGCGGAATTATATAATTTCACTCGAGTAGACTTTGCGCCACATACCCTCAGGCAAGCCCTCAAGTTTGAGTTTGCCGATGCGAACTCGAATTAGCTCTTCGACTTCAAGATCAAGCTCCTCAAGCATACGCCGAATTTGCCGTTTGCGCCCCTCGATCAGGGTGACTTGAAGCAAATTTGACTCCAACTGCTTTACTTGTGCTTGTTTTAAATCAACTCCATCTAGCTGCATACCTTTTTGAAAGCGCTTGGCTTTTGCCTCTGACCACTGTCCAGCAATTCGCACCAAATACTCTTTATCTACCTGCGAATTCTGACCTATCACCTGATCGACAAGACGGCCATCTTGACTCATTAACAGAAGTCCCTTTGAGTTTACATCGAGACGGCCCACTGGAGCCATTCCATCCCTTGTCCAAGAGGAGGGGAATTCGCTGCCATAGAAGTT
>CAZZCP010000074.1:6824-11235 GCA_964653235.1 uncultured Pseudobdellovibrionaceae bacterium
TGCGAATCAAATCGAGAGACGAGGGGTGATCTCTTTCGGCCGGCCCACTGACATAGCCGAGTGGTTTATTGAGCATGATGGTCCATTTTTTACTTTGCTCTTTTTTTGCTTCTTTGCGGACTTCAATCTTATCGGACTCACTTACGCGATGCCCCATTTCATTTTGAACCTGGCCATTGACCAAAACCCAGCCTTTTTCAATCCACTCATCAGCTTCCCTGCGAGAACAGAAGCCCAGATCACGCAACCTTTTATTGAGTCGAATTTTATTCTCTGACATAGAGGATAAGTAACTTTGATCTCGCATTCTGTCATTGACAAAAAATGATCCAAAGACTTTAACTTTGAAGTTATGAGTGAAAACAAAAAGAAAGACATTACAAAACCCGACCCCTTACAGTCAGCAGCAAACCGAGCCCTACCCTGGATTGAAGAAAATAAAAACCGAATCCTAATTTTAATTTTTGCGTTTCTAATCGCAGGCGCTGGACTGACTGCCTTCAATGTTTATGAAGAAAGCAAAGAGAAAGAGCTGCAAACCAAGTATTTTGAGTTAGAGAACACTCTTAGTAAAATTCAAGAAAATATTCAAAAAAGACAAACAGAAAAAGAAGACAAAAAGTTAGAGGAAGTTAATTTTGAGAAAGAATATGGTGTTATTTCTCAAAAAATCACTCAATTCATTGAAGAGAATCCCGATTCGAAAGCTGGAATTCGAGCCAGCCTTTTGTTGTCTTCTCTTTATGCAGAGTTTGAAAAAGAAACTGAAAGTCTCCCCATATTTGAGAAGCTTTATAAGTCCAATGCAAAAAAGAAAAACCTTTTATCGCAACTATTAAAAATTCGATACGGTGCAAGCCTTGAAAAAAATAAAAACTGCGATAAGGCAATTCAAGTATGGGATGAAGTTCTTGCACAAAAAGAATATGAATTTCTTCACCCTGAAGCCAATCTTAAAAAAGCTTTGTGTTATGAGAGCCTAGACAAACAAGAAGAAGCCGAAAAACTCTATCAAAAGATCAAAGAAGACCATGCCAATACCTCGATTGGACGTGAAGCGGAAAAGTATTTAAGACTTCTCACACTTGGTGTATAAAATGAAATTTATCTTTCTTCTTTTGGTTTTGTGCTCATGCCAGACCACAAAAAAAATGTCGCCCCAGACATTTATAATCAAGGACAACTGGATTCGTTCTACTCTGATCAAAAGAAATAATGGGTATATGCTATCCAATCGAATGAAACCAGTTTTACTGGATGATATGGTTTTACAAGGAAATGGCCATGACAGTTTTAGCGCATTTGATCGTAAGACTGGGAATCTTATCTGGCAAAAGAAAATTGATGGTGGGGTCGAAGCTGGAGCTGTTACAGATGGGAAATACGTTTATTTTGGAGCCAATGGCAACTATTTTTATAGCCTTGACTTAGTCAATGGCAAAGAACGTTGGAAATTTTCAGCCCGTGCTGCCATATTTTCGAAACCAAAACTTTATAATGGTGTTATTTATTTTTTATCTGGTGACAACAAGCTTTATGATCTAAATGCAGAAACAGGAGAAAAGCTCTGGCACTATAGCCGAATTGATACTGCCAATATCAATGTTCGCGGAGGTAGTACTCCCGCTGCTTACGGCAACCGAGTTTATGTCGGTTTTAGTGATGGATATTTATTAGCTCTAAACCGTGCCGACGGCGGTGTGGTTTGGGAAAGGCAAATCAATACAAGTATTCGATTTAGAGATGTGGATGCAAGCCCTGTTATTGACGAAAAAAGAATCTACATTTCTGGTTATGACGATTCACTCTACGCTTTGAGCTTAGAAGATGGTCAAATCATTTGGAAAATCAAAGAAGGTGGATACACTTCTGTTTTAATTGATGGAAGCCGAATTTTTTACTCCACCAGCAATGGTAAACTTCTTTGTATCGACAAGGCGAGTGGAAAAGTTCAATGGCAATACAAATTCAATGATTCTGTTGGCACCAAACCAGCCTCATTGAAAGAACTGCTGGTTGTTGGCGAGTCGAATGGCTCTTTGCTATTTTTAACCAAAGATAATGCAAAGTTAATTGATACTTTCAACCCAGGAAAAGGACTAAATGCCGAAGCGGCAGTGGATTCGAAAAGGGGAGAGGTCTACTTTATATCAAACGCAGCTGTGCTCTATGCTTTAAGAGCTGGTTGGCAACAAAAAGAATTTGGATTTTCATGGCAAGATTAAAACAAACAACAATGTTTCTTTTACTTTTTACTATAGCATGTACTTCGGGAAACTGTCGTGATCGCAGAGACAAGCAGACTTTTATTGATCAAACGGAAGATCTTCCTGAGTTTTTGAAAAAAAAAGACACACCTGATTCACTTGAGGATTTAAAACAAGTGAAGGTCTACAAGTCCGATGGAAGCTTACAATGTGGACAGGCCCCTTCCATTCCCTTAGCTGAAATGGAAAAAGAGCTTATCTCAAAAAACATCAAAGTTTTTCAACGAGAACACAAACAAGATGGCATGATGCATATGCAAGTTTGCGGAGCTGCAACTGGGATGGTCAATATCTACACAATCCAGCAAAATGATCTAGAAAAAGCATTAGAACTTGGTTTTAAAACTCTTCCCTAAACCCAAAAATCTTTGTGGTATTCAAAATGACAGGTTCTCTTTATTTCTTGGAGATAAGCTTGGATTTTTTCAGAAAATTGAAACTCGGGTAAGATGTAGAGTCCCCATAAATGAGAAGCGATGAGTATGTCATAAAAACCAAACTCATGTGATTTGTAAAATCCTGCGCTCAATTCATCTTCAAGTCTAGCAAGCATCGGCCTTAGCTGCTCTTCAAATTCATATCTCTTTTGAGCCAGTTCTGAAAAGGGTCCACGTTTTGCCTCTTTTTTCTTCAGAAAATACTTACGAGCAGAATCATCAAACTCTTTGGTATAAACCCAGTAGGGCATTACCATCGAGTGAATTATACTTCCCATAGAATGGATATCAGCCTCAAGAGCAAAAAATTCTTGGCTATTTCTTTTCTCTGAAATTTGCATACGTTTTTCAATGTCGAGTTTTTCTAAAATATCTATGCTTTCATTCGATACATAATTCTCATCTTGCCATATCGGAAGCATTTTAACACCTGTTAGTGCAATAGGTGTTTCTTCGTCATCATAAGCAAGAACTTTACTATCGTAAGTAATACTTAAATAACCTAGAGCTAAACGAACTCTTAGACAAAATGGACAGTGGACGTAATGGTATAAAACAGGAGTCATTTTATCTACTTATACTTATTTTATCTAAATAGCAAGTTGCGAAAGCACAGCTTTTTACTTGCCAAAGCATGGGGATTTGTTAGATGAAAGCTCTGACGGGGAGGGCCTATGAAATTACAAGCTCTGTTGTTTGTTGCAATCATCTCAATCATTTCATGCACTTTTGAAAAGTCAGAGCTCGGATCTAAAAACAATCCAATCAAACTGTTTTTCGTTCCCTCAGTTGATGCCAAACTCATAAGCTCTCGAGCCAAAGATGTCGAAAGATATTTGGAAGAAAAAACAGGTAAAGAATTTGAAATCAAAATTCCCGCAAGTTATGTAGCCGTCGTTGAAGCATTCGGAACCAAAAGAGCTGATGTAGCTGCTTTAAATACCTTTGGCTATATCTTAGCAAATGAAAAATATGGGACTGAGGCTTGGATAACTCTAATTCGCTACGGAAATGCAAGTTATAAATCTCAAATTATTGCACGCAAAGACAGTGGCATTGAAAATGTAAAAGACATTCACGACAAAAAAGTTGCATTTGTCGATCCCGCATCCACATCTGGATATTTACTACCAGCTAAAAAATTTATCGACAACCAGGTCAAACCAAAAGAGAGTGTGTTTGCAAAGAAACATGACAATGTAGTTACAATGGTATACCAGGGCCAAGTAGACGCAGGTGCTACCTTTCACTCTCCAGCACACAAAGGGGATATCCAAGATGCTCGCCGGCTTGTAAGAACTCAATACCCCGATGTAGAAGAAAAAATTAAAATCGTAGAACTTTCTGATGAAATCCCAAATGATCCCATCGTTTTTCGTAAAGGTATGGACTCTAAACTCAAAAAAGATATTCAATCAGCACTGCTGGAATATGTAAAAACTGAAGAGGGAAAAAAAGCTTTTCATGACCTCTATGGAGCCAATGATTTTCGCGCAGCCAAAGATAGTGACTATGATAGCGTAAGAGAAATGCTTGCAGCTCTAGGAAAAAGTGCATCCGATTTAATGAAGAAGTAATATGCAACCTATTTTATCTATTCAAAACTTAGAGAAAACCTATGACAATGGAGTAAAAGCCCTTAATGGTCTTAGCTTTGATGTTGAACCAGGTGAGTTTCTGGTGGTTATCGGATTGTCTGGGTCGGGT
>CAZZCP010000075.1:0-2985 GCA_964653235.1 uncultured Pseudobdellovibrionaceae bacterium
ATACTCCGAGGAGCGATTTGATCTTTGCAGATAATTGCCAATGATCTTTCGAAATATGTAAGAACAAGAATGTCTGTTTTGAGTTCTAACTTTTTCATTGGCTTAATTTTGGTTTTTATTGTGTTGGCCCTATTTTTACCGCAAAGAGTGACTCTGGTCGTGGGTATTGGAATTCCAGTTGCTCTACTTGCAACCATTCTAGTTGCCGATCAGCTAGGCCTCTCTTTAAATCTATTGAGCATGATTGGTTTGATTATTGTTCTTGGTATGGTGGTTGATGATGCGATTGTAGTTTGTGAGAACGTGTGGCGCTATTATGAGCAAGGTCTTAAGCCGGTCGATGCCATAACTGCTGGTGTGACTGAGGTCTCTGCACCCGTTTTGGCATCTGTTTTGACTACAGTTGGTGCTTTTAGTGCTTTTTTCTTGATGTCTGGAATTATGGGTAAATTTATTTTCGAAATTCCTTTAATGGTATGTTTAACCCTTTTCTTTTCTCTTTTTGAAGTCATGCTTATTGTACCCTCTCACTTTAACTCTTGGGTGCCAGCAAAGGTAGTTGACAAACACATGCAAAAAAAACAAGCCAAAGACTCTCACTGGTTTGATCGACTCATCGATTCTTACAAAAAATATGTAGAGTGGACTCTTGGCCACAAATACAAAATTTTTGCAGGATCTGTAGTCTTCTTCTCTGTTTTACTAGGTATTATTGTTTCTCAATCAAAGTTTATTCTTTTTCCCCCTGAAGGAGTAGAAAACTTTTTTATTCGGTTAGAGGCACCGAAAGACAGTCCGATAGAAGTTACAGAGCGAAATCTTGCTAAAGTCGAAGTCTTTGTAAATGAACTGCCTAAAGACGAATTGCGAGACTCAATTTCGACCATTGGAATACAAAGAATGGCTCCCAGTGACCCCAATACAAAACGTGGCAGTCAGTATGCAATGATTCAAGTCATTCTGACCCCAGAGTCAGAACGAAAAAGATCGGCTCAAGAAATTATAGAAGAGCTCAAAACCAAGATTCAAACTCCAAAAGGTTTTGAAAAAGTTAGCTACTCTCTTGCTCAAGGCGGCCCCCCCGTTGGCTCACCGATTTCTGTAAATGTTTTGGGCGATAAGTTTAAAGACATTCAAAATATTGCAAGCCGAATCGAAGATGCACTCACTGGAATCAAAGGGGTTCGCGAAATTGAAAATTCTTATGTCGAGGGAAAAGAAGAGGTTTTGATTAAACCCCTTGATCTTGAATCTAGAGTTTTAGGCTTGAGCCCGCAAGATATTTCTCTTTCTATGCAGGCATCTTTTGAGGGTATCATAGCCTCTTCACTGCGTGAACTAGACGAAGAAATTAACATTCGAGTGAAACTCAGAGAAAGTGATGATGAAGTAGATCGCCAGCTACAAGATGTTTCGATTGGCAATCGCCAAGGCAATCTCATCCCCATTCGCAATGTTGCATCCTTTGAGTCTACCAAGAGCTTAAACTCGATTTTGCACTATGATTTTAAAAGGCTTATCAATGTATCGGCTGATGTTGATACTGAGAAAAATACTGTGGTGAACGTGAACAAGCAAATGCAAGAAAATCTGAAAGATCAAATTTTGCGGGAAGAAAAAGAAAAACTCAGCCCGATTCAAAAGTTGACTAAATTTTTTAATATCTTAATGGGTAAAGAAAAGTTTGAGTCTGAAATTGTATTTGCTCTGAAAGAAAATCCAGCCATTAAGATTTCTCTTGGAGGCGAGAATAAAGACACTCAAGAAAGTATGGCTTCTCTGTTTCGCGCTTTTGCCCTTGCAGTAATTGGAATCTATTTTTTGTTGTTGATGGTTTTTCGAACTTTTTTTCAACCCTTTCTAGCACTCAGTGTAATTGTTATGGGTGTCTTCGGATCGATTTTGGCTCTGATGCTACATGGTCGACCTCTTAGCTTTATGTCAATGCTCGGAGTGGTAGCTCTATCGGGCGTGATTGTGAACAATGCCATTGTAATGATTGATTTTATAAACTCTAGAAAGAAAAAAGGTCTGAATGAGAAACTGGCAATTGTAGACTCAGCCAGTACGCGCTTTCGTCCCATTGTTATGACTACAGTTACTACCGTGGTTGGTTTGATTCCAACGGCTTATGGATTAGGAGGGAGTGATCCCTTTATTAAACCTTTGGCACTTTCTTTTGGCTGGGGATTGGTGATTGGGGTTATCTTTATACTACTGCTCTTTCCCTCGCTCATTGCAATTCATGATGATTTTGTGCGAATCCCTGAATTTTTAAAAAGACGTAAAGCCTAGATCGCTTTGTACCGAAATGAAACTATGAGCATGCCCTGCGGAGTAAAATAAGGTAGTATTTTTTTATGAAATATTTTTGCTTGGTTCTTTTTTATGCGTCTCTTGTTCTTTCGGCTCCCTCGAAAAAACAACGTATTTTCTATGAGTTTGCTCAAGAACCTATTGTTTTAAAAAAAAATGAAACCAATAAAGTAAGAATCAATATTACTCTTTTACCAGAACACCACGCCTACTTAGATATGTTAAAGGTAGAATGGCTATCGCCTGAGGGTATTCAAGTTTCTGAACCAACGGTTGACCCTATTGTTGAATTTGATGACCCATTCACTAAAACTCTAAAAGCGACCATGAAAGACTCAGCCGAGATGATTCTCTTTGTCTTGGTCGATGATGATGTAAAAAATGGTGACTTCAAAGCTAAAATTCAATTTCAACACCAAATTTGTGACAAAGAAAACTGTTACTTTCCCAAGAAAGTGGTTCAAGAAATTGATCTAAAAATAGTTGGCAGCTCAGAAAGCTTACTCCCTGTAGAGAGCCAAGAAAAAGGCTTATTTCAGGATATTCAAAAAAAAGGCTTATTCATCGCTCTACTCTTGGCTTTTCTAGGTGGAATTCTAACATCTTTCACCCCTTGTATATTTCCAATGATACCCATCACTCTCGCGATTCTCGGAAGTCGCTCCAAAG
>CAZZCP010000075.1:2995-10855 GCA_964653235.1 uncultured Pseudobdellovibrionaceae bacterium
GTGCATTACAGGCCTCTTCCGCTACTGAGCTATTATCAGCATCTAGGTTACACCATGGAAGGTCTTCCAAAGACACTCCAGCTTTACAAAGATTTCTATTTAGCCTTCTTTATGTACTTGGAATCGCACTAACCTATACAGCACTTGGACTGATTGCAGCTTCAACCGGTTCTCTTTTTGGTGCTGCTCTAAGCAATCCGATTATCGTTGGTGGAATTGCTGCCATCTTTTTTCTAATGGCACTCAGTATGTTTGGTCTTTTTGAAATACGTCCCCCGAGATGGGTTGAAGAAAAGCTTGGGCGCCAGGGTGGCAGAGGTTACTTTGGAGCTCTGATTATGGGACTGGTTGCAGGAATCGTGGCCAGCCCCTGTGTCGGGCCGGTTTTAGCCGGTATTCTTACTCACGTTGCCAAAAGCCAAGACCTCTTCTACGGGGCCACTCTTTTGTTTAGTTTTGCTATGGGTTTTGGACTTTTGTTCTTGGTCTTAGGTGCATCGAGTGAGCTTTTCAACAAGCTACCAAAATCGGGCAGTTGGATGGACCTGACCAAATATATCTTTGGAACCACAATGCTTTTACTTTCGGTCTACTACTTAGATCCACTACTCCCTGGCTACACCAGTTACTTTTTAGCAGGTATTGTAATGGTGACTGTTTCTATGATCTTTGGAAAACTCTTAAGGCCCAATAAAGAAAAGGGCGATCGAATTCGCAAAGCCGTTATGGGAGCCTTTTTTGTTTTTGGAATTGCCTTGATTGGTCAAGCCTATATTTTGCAAACTCAGCTCAATCAAGCCCCACCCAAAGAAGGTTTAAAGTGGGAAGCCTATTCGAAACAAAAACAAGAAACTGCCCTTCAATTGAGTCAAATAACGATTCTTTATTTTACTGCCGATTGGTGCTTAGCGTGTAAAGAGTTGAAAGCTTTTACCTTTAATGACCCGAGAGTTCTTCAATACCAAAACAAACTTTCCTACCTTATTATCGATGCTACAGAGATTAATGAGACAGAGGATGCCTTGATTCAAGAATACAATGTTGTTGGTCTTCCTACCCTAGTTTTTTTAGACAAAAACGGTAAAGAACTAGAAGATTTGCGCATGACAGGCTTTGAGAGTGCTGATCGTTTTTTAGAGCGACTCAAAAAATTAGCTCCTTAAATCTTTTTAAGCTCGCTACCGGTAAAACAATAGGCTTGCTTCGCATCTAAGATCCAGCTCATTTTTTTGCTCATCAAAATTAAACTTTTGCTGCTGGCTTCAACCAAAATGATTCTTTTGCACAGCTCGTTGGAATGAAGCTCGACACTGGTATTTTGCGGTATAAAGAGCTCTGCATTACCGACTTGAATCGAAAGATGGCTGTTGCGATCTACGACAATTTCTGTATGACTGCTCAAAGACTGCTGTTCTTTGAGTTTTTTCCACAATACAAAATCAAGTCGTTTTGCTTTAGCCTGACCAAATAGACTCTGTACTTGTGCAAAATTTTCGATTGTATAATGATCTTCAACTTGAAAGTATTGATTCACTGCTATTGCAAGGCCAAGTCCACTTGCCAATACCAATCCAATAAGAACTTTGGCTTCGAGCTGCATGAATTAAAGTTTTTTGAGCCTTTCTATATCTCTTTTAAGGTCTGAGATTGTATTTCTTAAACTTGCATTTTGCATCTCTTTTTCTTCGATCAATCGATGCATTTTTTGCATCTTGGCTTGAAAATCCATAATCAAAGAATTGTGACGATCGATCATGCTTTGAACTTGAACTTCTCGTTTTTTTTGCTCACGTATTTTCTGCTCCATCTCCATGTAAAGACTTTGCAACTTTTCTACTTTTTGCGGTAAAGGATTTTCGAGTTGTCGAATTCTGCGGTCGATTTGATGCAGTTTTGAAACCCATTTATGAAACTCTTCTTTTTGATTCTCGAGTGAGCGAAATTTTTCAGCCTCAATACGTTTTTGTAGGCTATCACCCTTCTCATGCAGTAGAGCTCGCATTTCTTGATTGAGTTTTTCCATCTCGGGGTCCTTGAGAGCCCTACCTAAGTCTTGAGAATCCTTCTCCTCTGACGGAAACAGCTTTGGATCTAAGCCTCTTGCCAAGATCACCTCCTTGCTAATTAAAATTCTAGACTGAGATGCAAACAAATTCTATCGTTTAAGTAATGGCAAGCGTCTTAAATTTTGCAAAACATCTTCTAAAGTACAAACCACAGAACAATGCTGCGCGTCTGGCGCTGTATCACTACCTTAAGAACTTCTGTGAACCCACAGAAGAGATCGGCCAAAAAGTTTTTCGCCGCTTTCTTTTGCGCTGTTTGCACTTTGCCCATTGGCGTGAGCATCGAGAAGAACTGCAACAAGAAGTTCGCATCGCTATATCTGACTTTGAAAAGCAAGAATCCATTTATTTAGGTATTGAAGATTTTGATTGGTCTGAGTGGCAACTTTTGCGCATTGAAAATGATCGCGACAAACATGCTGTATTAAAGAGACAATTTTCGATTCCCACCGCCCAATTGAAATGCATTAGTGATTCGATCCATTCATTGGTAAGTCTTCAGCTGCACCATGATGGTCACCTCGATGTCAGCACTCACCAAAATATTTTCTATATAAAGAATGGAGAGATTTTCAATATTTCAGAGGATTTAAAACTTCATTATGACCACCGGCTTGAATTGGTCAAAAATCAAACTCATGTCTTACAGCTTGGTCCTCATCATCTGGTGCAGCTGAAACTCAGTTACGATGGCTTTAACGCCAAAATATATCGAGGCTATACCTTTCAATTTGTAGAAGAAATACGCGGTGATAAGCTCAATGATTTTCCGAAACTCTTTTACAATATTAAGAGACTTGAGAGCCACTTTATCGACCGTCAATCAGACCCGCTCTACAAAGAACTCACACAACTTCTAGAAAAATCGATTGAACTCATGCACATAGAAGATCCGAAAGCCCAAAAACTGGCCGTCACAGCCTTTACTCGGGGCCAGAATGCGATTCAAAATATCTTTCCAGACGACAAACTTTTACAGATTTTGTTAAAAGAACTAGCAAAATCTCTACAAAAGTTGCAACCTGCCTCTCACAGTGCTGAGGTCTCGCCGGTTCGAGGCCCTGGAAAGTTTGAACTCGATCTATGAGCCAAGAAATACGATTAAATAAATTTATAGCCGATGCTGGCATAGCTTCTCGTAGAAAAGCCGACCAGTTGATTGATGAAGGCCTGGTGAAAGTGAATGGCAAAACCGTCTACGAATTGGGCCGAAAAATTGACCCCTATGAAGATAGCGTACGGGTTGGTAAGAAACTCATTCCGCGATTAAAAAGTCGCAAATACTATCTTGCCTTTCACAAACCAAGAGAAGTCGTGAGTAGCCTTAAAGACCCAGAAGATCGCCCCTGCATTGGAGATTTTTTTGAAAAGTTTCCAGCACGTATCTATCCGGTGGGCCGCCTTGATTGGGACTCTGAGGGTTTGATTTTGATGACGAACGATGGTGATTTTTCACAAGAGGTCAATCATCCTTCCAAAGAAATTCCTAAAACCTATCATGTAAAAATAGATGGAAAAATTGGTAGACAAAAAATTCAAAAATTGATCAACGGGGTGAGCATTCCTAATGGTGGAAGAGTTCGTGCGCGCAAGCTAAAACTGCTAAGAAGTAAGTGTACGAAAGTTCATGACTGGCTTGAAATTGAAATCACCGAAGGTAAAAACCGGCAAATTCGTAAAATGTTTTTCAAAATTGGTTTTGATGTTTTAAAACTCCAAAGAGTTGCCATAGGCGGTTTGAAACTGGGTTCTCTTAAGAGAGGCGAGTTCACAGAATTAAGTCCTTTGCAAATTGAGAAAATCTTTACCAGCCAGCAAAAGCCTAGAACCAAGAAAAAAGTAAGCAAAAAGAGAAATGGCTGAAGGCATTAAGATTATCCACAACAACAAGAAGGCTCGATTTGATTATGAGCTCTCAAATTTTCTAGAGTGCGGTATTCAACTTACGGGAAGTGAAATAAAATCTCTTCGCAATGGTGCTGTGAATTTAAAAGACTCTTTTGTGATGATCGAAAAAGGAGAGCTGTATTTGCACAAAGCCCATATTTCAGAATACAAAGACAGCAGCTACAACAATCATACTCCTGAAAGAAAAAGAAAATTATTAGCTCATAGAGAAGAAATTGATAAGCTCGACCGAAACCTACAAGGAACAGGAATGACCTTGGTTCCTACAAAAATCTATTTTAAAAAAGGTCGATGTAAGGTCGAAATCGCACTTGGTCGCGGAAAGAAAGTCGCAGATAAGCGCCAAGATCTTAAGAAGCGTGATGCGAATCGTGAGTTGTCTCGGGCTCTAAAGAAATCTCGCCATTGAGTTGTTCTTTTTTTATTTGAATTATTTTTTCTATACTTGATTTCACTTCGTCTAAGTTTTGATTGTCTTGTATTGCTTCTAAGCAATTGAGCTCTTTTTCAGTTTGAGTTTGAATGGATTTATAGAAATAATTGTAGGCATTGACCAGCTCTTGGTAGTCTTCGCTGTGACGTACTCTCACCTCGGGTTGATGAAAATCTCCTTGCGCCAATCTTAATAAATGCTTTTTAATTACGATCAAAGGTCCAGCAATTCCATAAGTAAGCTTTAAACCCAAGCTTAGAGAAAAAAGTAGTACCCCGACCAGCGAAAAAATATAGAGATTGGCAATCCAATCTCTCTCAACTTCAAGATTAGAAACCAATGCTGGGGCATTTTCATAAGCTAAGTCGATAAAGACGAAATAATTCTGGCGAATAAAGTAAAAACTCACACCGCCTACTAAAAGACTCATTATTCCAATTCCAAAAACCAGAATCAGTGTGTACTTCCATTGAAAGCCAGAATTTACAAGCAGTCGTTTTCTCTTAAAAAAACCTGAACTCGGCCTATTTTTTACGAGTTTCATACTTTCAGTTTAGTAGGGATTGTCATTGACGAAAAGCTCCCCTATTCTAAGGCTATGAATTCATCTTCAAAAGGTCGAGAGATCACAGTCTTTCAAATAGGTAAATTCTTCCTTCTAGGAACTTTTATCCTTTCTTGTAGCAGCAACTCAAAGCCAGAGTTTCAAAACCAGTACCAAGGCGATGCGCTCAAAGTTCAAGATGAATACAGTATAAAGGCCGATCGTCAAGAGCTTGATGAAGCTCGAGCACTGCTTAGTCCTGAGGTAAAAAAAGAAACCGATGAACTGGCTTTTATTCTCAATACTTTAGACCCAGAGTTTAAGACCGAACCCAATCGGATTCGTAGTAAATTTGACAAAGCCATTCGAAAAAAACGCGAAAAATTTCGCAAGCGAATGCGAAAAGTTCGCCAAGACTTTGATAAAAAAGAAAGAAAAGACCGTGAGACTTTCTTAAAAGAACTCAAAGAACGAAGAAACTCTGCAAAGACCAAGCAAATGGAAAGAGAGGAGAGAAAAGAATTTTACTCTCAGCTCGATGACTTGCGAAAAGATTATTTTGCGAATTCAAAAGAACGAAGAAAAGACTTTGAAGCTCAGCAAAAAGAAATACGTAAAAATCAAGAAGAGTACTTTCGAGATATGCGAAAGCGGCTCAACGATGAATTGAGAATTTATCGAACCGAGTTCAACTTGCGTAAACGTAAAAAGCGCGAAGAAGAAAGACTCAATCGTCAAAAGCAAAGAGAAGAGCGTGCGTTTCAAAGAAAACAATCACGCCAGAGAGCAAAGCAAGTACAAACTGTAAACCCCGAGGCGCAGCAATTGAATGACGAGATCTCTGAAATGTACAAAAAACCCGCCAAACCTATGGAAGCAGAATAGTTAATTATCCATTGCTTTCAAAATTTTAGCAATACGTAGAACATTTGGTGCATAATCTGAGACGATAATGGCATTTCTTGAAGAGAAAACTGCTATTTCACCCAAGCCATCTCAAAAAGGATTATTCGAAAAAAATGAAATTATGACAAAAATTTGTCACCCAGTAGCAAAAAGAGATAAGGGAGTGAGCCTAGTAACATTCCCAGTATTGGTATAATCTGTGGAAATTTACGCTTTTGTTTTGGTAATTTGAAAGATGCATAGTTGGTAATAAAATAGTAGGCCACAACTCCTAGGGCTGAAAGCTGCCAATTGCTTTTCACTCCTCCGGTAGCGCTTAAAAGCAATATAACAAATCCTGACACCAAAACTGAAATATAGGGACTTGAATTTTTAGGATCAATGATCGTGAAGAACTGAGGTAAGTCACCCCGATCTCCCATTGCATAATAGACTCTCGATAAACCCAAAATTAAATTGAGTAAAACCGAAAGCATTGAAGTGATGGCAGCAAAAGACAAAAAAGAAGAGAGTGCAGATTGGTTCCAGTTCTTTGCAACCTGACTGAGACTAGCCGATAATGCCTCACCCGTTTTGGCAAACTCAAGAGATCCCAAAGAATCCAAACTAACTACAATAACAAAAACGTATAAGATAAATGCAATACCCACGGTGGCCAATATAGCTTTAGGGAGATTCTTTTCAGGATCGGTGATCTCTTCACCCATGGTAGCCACGCGGCCATAACCGGTGAAAGCAACAAACAAAAACATATAGGCTGATACTAAATCTCGAAAGGCTGCTGGCTCTTGCGCAAGGCCAGTATAGCGTGGCATTTGAAAGCCAAAAACAATGAAGACCATAAGCGCAAGCAAGGTGGTGGCCAATAAGAGATAGTTCACTTGTGTAGACTTCTTAACTCCGTAAGCAGATAAGAGAGTGAGTAAAATTACAATAGCCACAGAAGTTTGGTGCAAAGGCAGTGATGTTGAAAACAAAAAGTTAAAGTAGTTAACACTGGCAAGAGCAGCCGTTGCTGCCGATGCTGACTTAGCCAATAAAAACAATAGTCCTGCCAAGCGCCCCCACCATGGGCTCAAAAATCGATAGGCGTAGGCATAAGTTCCACCACTTACTGGATGCGCTGCTGATAATTGAGCCTGAGAAAGCGCATTGCAAACTGCAAAGAGTCCCGCAAGAATCAAACAATATAAAACCGAGTCTTTTGCCATCTCTGTTGCCAGTGACAAACTGACAAATACACCTGTTCCTAAAATAGAACTGAGTCCTAGACTGATGGCCCCGGGTAAACTCAATTGACGCTTTAAAGACATGGCATTTTCTAGCACATGCCAAGAAAGAGAAAAAGCTCTTTGAATTCTTGCGGACTCAATTTCTCTGGGCGGATATCTTCACTCAGGCCTTGGCTTTGTAAATACTGCAAAAGTTTCTCTTTGGGATAAGAGGCAAGGTTTTTACTCAACTTTTTTCGCCTTTGTGCAAATGCCATCTTTACAAAAGATAAAAATTTTATGCCTTCTTGCAATTGAGCTTTGTAGCGAAAAGCCAAAACCCGAGATGCCACTTTAGGTGGAGGATAAAAATCTTTGGGTCCGGCATCGAGAACCAACTCAATTTGCCAAAAATTTTGGGCTATCACCGAAAGCATACCATAATCTTCTGTTCCAGCTTTCGCTAGAATTCTTTGCGCCACTTCTTTTTGAAACACCGCCAGCGACCGGTCCAGGATCTGGTTGACGAAGCTGCTGTTGGCGCCGTTCTCCAGGATGCGGCGCACCAGATAGGCCAGCAGGTCCTCGTGTTCCCCCACTGGGGCGTAGATGCGGCAGGGCCGGCCGTGCCGCGCCCGCAGCCGGTCGTGCAGCGCCTCGCCCATGCCGTGCAGGCGCTGGAACTCGAACGGGGTGTCCCTGGCGATCTCCAGCACGGCGGCGGCGGTTTGGGCGTTGTGGGTGGCGAACTGGGGATAGAACCGGTCCGGCCGCGCCAGCAGGCGTCTGGCG
>CAZZCP010000076.1:0-2222 GCA_964653235.1 uncultured Pseudobdellovibrionaceae bacterium
GTGGCATATTCTGTTGAAAATTCTCCCTTTGTAGATGACTCCTGCTATATGCCCTTTGATTTGGCTTTTTCTTGGTCTGTTTTTTTTAAGAAATATCGCCCCAAGATGCTACTGATTGCCCGAACAGATTTTTGGCCTGAAATGCTACAGCAATGTAAAAAGCACAAACTAGAATCTTTGTTGTTTTCAGCAACACTTTCTGACTCGAGTCCAAGGTTACAAAAATCAATACATCGAAGCTTTTCAAAAATTCTGCTTTCAAACATCACTGAAATTTTTTGCGTCAGTGCTGCTGATAAAAAAAACTTTCAAGTTTTAGCCCCAAAGGTGAAAGTCTCTGTGCAAGGTGATTCGCGCTATGATCAAGTTTTAGAAAGACTCAAAAATGCAAGAATTTTTTCTCAACTTAACACCAAGAAGTCGATTTTTATCTATGGTTCCACATGGCCTGAAGATGAAAAAATAACTGCCAATTTCATTGCAAAAACCGCTGGTGAAATCGCACATATCATTGTTCCTCATGAAATAGAGCCATCGCATATCAAAGAGATTCGAAATCTTTTGCAAACCAACAATATAGATTCACAGATCTGGTCTGAGCAAAAAAATTGGGATAGCTCAAAAGTTATGATTGTCGATCAAGTAGGTCTACTCGCAGAACTCTATCCTATTGCAAAATGGGCTTTTGTAGGCGGGAGCTTTCGAAAAAGCATTCACTCTGTTATGGAGGCCTTAGCGGCTGGTTGCCAGGTTTATTTTGGCCCCTATTACAAAAATAACCGTGAAGCGATTGAGTTTTTAAATCAAAACAAAGGCTATGCAATTTGTGTTCAAAATGCTGAAAACTGGCACCAGGAGTGGATAAAACACATTCTCCTCGATCCTAACTTTGCCCAAAATCTTAAAAAACAAATCCATGAAAAGTCGGGATCATCAAAATTCATATTAAATTGGATAGACGCAAGACATTAGTACAACAAAAGATCTTGATGATAGAAAGCTTAAATCTATAATTTGAAACAAAATCAATCAAGGAGTTTAAAATGGCCGTACTAACCGGAAAAACCGCACCTGATTTTACAGCAACTGCTGTATTTGGACAGGAATTCAAAGAAATTAAGTTGTCAGACTACCGTGGCAAGAATGTTGTTTTATTTTTCTATCCCTTGGACTTTACTTTTGTGTGTCCAACTGAATTGCATGCTTTTCAACATAAATTGAGCGAGTTTCGCGAGAGAAATACTGAGCTCTTAGGTTGCTCTGTTGACAGCCAGTTTTCTCATCATGCTTGGCTAAACACACCCAAAGAAAAAGGCGGAATTCAAGGTATAGAGTATGGCCTCGTTTCTGATGTTGGCGGAAGAATTGCCACTCAGTTTGATGTTCTCTCACCTGGAAATGTAGCTTTCCGTGGTTTATTCTTAATTGACAAAGAAGGTATCGTTCGTCACCAAGTTGTTAATGATCTTCCACTTGGCCGCAATGTTGATGAAGCCATTCGCATGGTGGATGCCCTTACACACTTTGAGAAACACGGTGAAGTATGTCCTGCAAACTGGACCAAAGGTGAAGAGGCTATCAATACAACTCATGAAAGTGTTGGAAAATACCTAGCCAAAAAATAAGGTATTGGGAGCCTTGAAGTTTCACCTTTATTGTGAGGGCTTCAGATTTTTTTCATAAAGGCGTGCAGCTTTTTAGTAAAATAAAAAATAGCAACACGCCCCTTAGGCCGCAGCCTGTCTGCGGCTAAAACTGATAGGTCGTCGCCAGCGTAAACTCAATTGCATAGACCAAATTATCTGAATTCACCGCATAATTAAGTCGAATATCAGGGGTAATTCCAAAACCAGATCCAAGATTAAAGTCGTAGCCTATTGGTAAGCTTAAAAAGGCATAAAAAGGCAGCCCGTCTCCAGACACCTCGGTTTGAACATCATTAAAACTCAGATCAACATTGCTCCCATTTGCTAATTCCACTCCCAATCCCCACCAAAAATTAGAGTCTTTGCTACCATAAAATTTAACCAATGCTCCAAAACTCAGAAAACTTTGCGACATCGTAATGTCATTCTGTGCAGCAGATTGACTATTAAAGCGCCCCTCTCCTTCTAAATCATGCTCGCGAAGATTGAGAAAAAGTCGCAGCATTCTGTGGTCTGTCCAATTGTAGTCATATAAAAAACCAAAAAAGAAAGAACTGCCGGTGAGAGTGTCGAGCA
>CAZZCP010000076.1:2232-10827 GCA_964653235.1 uncultured Pseudobdellovibrionaceae bacterium
CGAGCAGAATCGAATTTCCATCGTCTGTAGCCAAGTCATTTTCACCAACACTTACACTTGAAAAAGTGAGGGCAATTCCAATAGATGAGTTTAAGTGATAGATTCGACTTCTTTTTTTACTACGTCTTGATAAATCGACAGTACTTATTCTTGATTTTTTAATACTCGAGCGAGGAATGAAACCAAAGCTCTGCTGACCACGGTACTCAACAATAACTTTCTTCCAAGAACCATAATTGCGAGTCGATACAGGCACACGATCTCCCACTTGAAGCTCTTTCAATAGGTTCGATGACTTTGATCTCTTTTCGTAAACTCGAAGTTCTTCACGCACGATAAGCTCTTGTCCGGCAAAAGCAGGTAGAACAAAAAGAAACAAAAAGAGGTAGATCTTAGATGCCATATATAATAGGCTAAGCAGTGAATTCACAGTCTACAATAAAAGCTTTAAAATCTAGCTACTTGACCTGTTAACACATTGCGCATATAGAGACTCTATGAAAAGGATTCGAAGCCGAAATATTGCTTTCTCACAGCTCCCAAAACTTGGAGTCGAGTTTGTTGCAGACAAAAATGACACTGAACTTGCGCAACACCTTCATCTTTTACTTCAAGAAAATGAATATCAAGTTCAGCTTGAACTACAAGACGAAGGCGAAGGATTTCGCCTAAAAGGCTTTATTAAAGCTGAAATTCCTCTAGAATGTGCCTTTTGCTGCGAAGATTTTACACAATCAGTGAAGCTGAGTATAAATGAACTTCTGTTTCCGCAATTGCTGCAAAAGTCAAAAGCAGAGGATCTTGATCTTGCTGCTGGGCTTAAGGCCACAGAATTTGATTTTTTTGATTATATTTATGAGCAAATTGGTTTTCAGATTCCATATCAGGCAAAGTGCCCCACTCGAGATTGCAATAAAGACATCCTTCAAGAGATCAACAGCCGAGAACTTCAGCTCGAAGAAAATGCCTCTGCCTTTGCAGGCTTGAGAAATTTGAAATTTCCTGGAAAACCAAACTGAAATCTCTTGCTTTTTTAAAAAAATCCGGGCAGATTTATACGCTCGAACAGGAGTAAGATATGGCAGAACCCAAGAGTAAAGTCAGTCGCGCACGTCGTGGAATGAGAAGATCCCATGATGCCCTTAAGGTTCAACATCATAGCATATGTCCGAATTGTGGAGCCATTCGAAGAAATCACCGTGTTTGTGGAGAGTGTGGGTTCTACAAAGGACAAGAAGTTCTATCCGTAAACTAGGAATGAATTTGTTTAATAGCCGCTACGCTGGTATCGGCTCCTATCTACCTCCTAAAGTTTTAAGCAATCAAGACCTTGAAAATATGGTCGATACCACTGATGAGTGGATTACTGAAAGAACAGGGATTCTTGAACGACGTATCTCCGAAACAGAATCCACATCCGAAATGGCTTACAAAGCCACTCTAATTGCACTTGAAAAAGCACAAATCACTATTGATCAAATCGACCTTATATTATTTGCTACAGTGAGTGGTGACAAAATTATGCCAAGTGCCGCTTGTTACCTGCAAGAAAAATTGGGGTGTACAGGAACTCCTGCAATCGACCTGAGCGCCGCTTGTTCTGGTTTTTTATACGCATCTGTAGTCGCAGATCAATTTATTCAAACAGGAAAATATAAAAATATTTTAGTGGTTGGAGCAGAAAGACTGTCTCGATATGTAGACTACCAAGATCGCTCAACCTGTATTTTGTTTGGTGATGGAGCCGGTGCTGCAATTGTTCAACGATCTCAAGGAGAAGAAAGATTTATCGACTCAGAAATGAGATCTGATGGCCATTTGGCAAGTTTATTGGATATACCAGCTGGCGGCACCAGTCTCCCCTTAAGTAAAGAAGTGATGGATGAGAGGCTTTGCTTTATAAAAATGCAAGGTAGAGAGGTTTTCAAGAATGCTGTTAGAGCTATGGCAGATGCCTCGAAACAAATATTACAAAGACAAAATATGAGTGTCGATGATATTGATTGGTTCATTCCCCACCAGGCCAATTTAAGAATCATTGAGGCAGTGGCGAAAAACTTGAATATCCCCAAAGAAAAACTCATTATAAATATTCAAAAAACAGGAAACACATCCTCCGCTAGCATTCCACTTGCCTTTTATAAAGCCTTAGAGGAAGAAAAAATCCAAAGAGGTCATAAAATCCTTATGATGGTTTTTGGGGCAGGTTTGACCAGCGGGAGCTTGTTGCTCACTTACTAGGAGTTACGAATGAATATTCTCTTATTTCCTGGACAAGGAAGTCAAAGCGTTGGAATGGGTCAATTTCTATTTGAAAATTACTCATCTGTACGTGAACTCTTTGAACAAGCCAGCGACACACTGGATCTCAATTTTCAAAAACTCTGTTTTGAGGGCCCTGAAGAAGAACTGCAAAAAACT
Organism: uncultured Pseudobdellovibrionaceae bacterium; assembly: GCA_964653235.1. GTDB lineage: Bacteria > Bdellovibrionota > Bdellovibrionia > Bdellovibrionales > UBA840 > CAZZCP01. Next base: position 4,654 of record CAZZCP010000076.1, read on the forward strand.
GAAAATACCCAGCCTGCAATCCTTTTAGTCTCTACAGCTTGCTTTCGAGTTTTAAAATCTGAAACTGATTTTGACTGGTATACTTCTGCTGGACACTCACTGGGCGAATACTCCGCTTTTGTTGCCAATGATTCGATTGAATTTACCACTGCCTTAAAACTGGTCCGTCAAAGGGCGCAATTTATGCAAGAGGCGGTAGCAATGGGTGAAGGAGCCATGGCCGCAATTCTTGGCCTTGAAGATGTCGATGTGTTGAAAATCTGTCAAAAAGTACGAGAAGAAACAGGCAAAGTTCTAGAGCCGGCAAACTACAATTGTCCTGGGCAAATTGTTGTTTCTGGTCACAAACAGGCAATTGATTTTTTGAAAGCCAATTTTCAGAGCAAATGGGTGAATCAAAAAGTGAAAAAATTAAAATTGATCCCCCTTAAAGTATCCGCTCCCTTTCACTGTAGTTTGATGAAGCCGGCTGAAGACAGAATGCGAACACTTCTTGAGAAAACAGAACTTCGGCAACCTAAGAGACCAGTTTTGCAAAACTATACTGCCAATCTAGAGACCGAAATCGAATCCCTGCGTGAGAGCTTGATTCGTCAGATCTCCTCCCCCGTTTTGTGGGAAGAATCGATGATCAAAATCGATGAATCTTTAGATAGCGGGAGTGCTAATTTTCTTGAGCTAGGTCCCGGAAAAGTTTTACAGAAAATTTCACAGAAATCACTAGAACGACCGATGAGTTCGCGAGAATTCTCGTTCTTTTCATCCTCAAACCAAGAAGAGTTTCAAATACTCTTAAAAGAGATGGCAAAATGAAAAGCTTAGAAAATAAAAAAATTATCGTTACAGGTGGCTCGCGTGGAATTGGCGCTGCCATTTGCCAATTTCTTGCCGAAGAAGGGGCTCAAGTTGCCTTCTCGTACTCACGCAATAAAGACTCGGCAGCAAAACGACTCTCTGACTTACCAGGTGAAGGGCACCAAATCTTTCAACTGGATATTTCGAGTGAAGAATCGGTTGAAAATGCTCTAAAAGAAATATTGAAGTTCTGGCCACAGCCCGATGGTTTAGTGAACAATGCTGGAATCACCAAAGATCAACTGCTGCTTAGAATGAAAACCGAAGACTTTGATAGCGTGATTCAAACCAATTTACGGGGCAGCTTTTTGTGCTCTAAGATTATTGCCAAAGCCATGCTCAAAGCGAAAAAAGGCTCTATTGTGAATATCACCAGTGTGATTGGCCAGATGGGAAATGCGGGGCAAGCCAACTATGCGGCTTCAAAGGCAGGTATTGAGGCCTTTTCAAAATCGATTGCCCAAGAGCTTGCACCGCGAAATATCCGCGTCAATTGCATAGCACCTGGCTTTATTGGCACCGAAATGACGGATGCCATTGATGTGAAGATGCAAGAGGCCATGAAATCGAGAATTCCGATGCAGAGAATTGGCCAAGCACGCGAAGTGGCACAAGCCGTCGGCTTTTTGCTTAGCGACGCTTCAAGCTACATCACAGGTGAAACTCTGAGCGTCAATGGTGGCTTAAGAATGTGATTGCAATGAGAATTCGAATAAATCATGATCATTCAATCAGGAGGTAAGAATATGATCGCTGTAGATCCAAAGGTGAAAGAAATCATTGTTGAACAGTTGAGTGTTGATGAAGATCGCGTAAAAGGGGAGGCTTCTTTTATTGATGATCTCGGAGCTGACAGCTTGGATATTGTTGAGCTTGTCATGACAATGGAAGAAAAATTTGACATCGAAATCCCTGACGAAGAAGCAGAAAAACTTCGCACTGTTGGCGATGTAATGAGCTATTTAAAAGAGAAGGGTAAACTCAACTAAAATGAATCGCTTCTACCGCGAATCCCTCCCGCAGAGGCGTGTCGTTGTAACTGGAGTGGGCGCAATATGCCCCCTTGGCAACGGCATTGAAGAAGCCTTTGAAAAGGCACTTCTTGCTGAATCTGGTATTCGCAAAATTACTAAATTTGACCCTCAAGAACTCGATGCTCAAATTGCTGGAGAAGTCAGAGACTTTGATGCCGATCTTTTTGTTCCCAAAAAAGAACAAAAGAAAATGGACCTTTTCATTCAATATGCTTTGGCCGCAAGTCAAATGGCGATGAAAGATTCAGGCTTGCAAATTCTAGAAGAAAATGCAGAGCGAGTTGGCGTTTTTTATGGTGTCGGAATGGGTGGGCTACCCGTAATTGAAGAGCAACATCAACTTCTCTTAAATCGAGGCCCGTCGAGAATCTCCCCCTTTTTTATTCCTAAAGTCATTACTAATTTAGCAGCAGGACAAATTAGCATCTATCTTGGTGCCAAAGGCCCGAGCTATTGTGTTACCTCGGCTTGCAGCTCTGCTGCTCATTCCATTGGCGAGGCCGTTCAATACATTCGCAATGGCTTTGTCGATGTGATGATTGCTGGTGGCAGTGAATCTACGGTTTGTCCGATGGCCATTGCTGGTTTTGCAGCCATGCGAGCACTTTCCACTCGAAACAATGATCCGCAGATTGCCTCTAGACCATGGGATAAAGATCGTGATGGTTTTATTCTAGGCGAAGGTGCTGCAACGCTGATTCTAGAAGACTTAGAAAGCGCAGAAAGACGCGGGGCTAAGATCTACTGCGAAGTGACTGGCTACGGCGCAACCAGTGATGCAAATCATATGACAGCTCCTGCTGCTGAAGGAGAAGGCGGTGGACGGGCAATGAAACAAGCCATTCAAAACGCTGGTATCAAACCACAAGATATTGATTATATTAATGCTCATGGTACGAGCACTCCAACCGGAGATCCCTTAGAAAGCATTGCGATTGAAAATCTCTTTGGTGAGCATGCCAAAAAACTTTGGGTCAGTTCTACCAAGAGCATGACTGGGCACCTACTCGGGGCAGCAGGTGCTATTGAAAGCGCATTTTGTGTGAAAGCAATAGAAAAGTCATTGGTTCCACCCACTGCAAACTTAGAGGCACCTGGTGAAAACTGCAATTTAGACTACGTACCTCAAGTAGCACGTGAAAAAAAGCTAAAGCATGTGTTGAACAATAGTTTTGGCTTTGGCGGCACCAATGCTTGCCTGCTTTTCTCTCACCTAGAATAAAGGAATCAAATGAAACTTCCCGAAGTGATTTCTATCGCCAGCGATCATGCTGGCTTTGAGTTGAAAGAGTTTATCAAAGAAAAAGCCAGAAGTGTCGATTGGCAAGATTATGGCCCTAAGAACAGCGATCGCGTGGACTATCCTGACTACGCAGAAAAACTCTGCCGTGATCTTAGCAAGGGCAATTTTGGAATTTTGATTTGCGGATCGGGTCAGGGTATGGCTATGGCCGCCAATCGTTTTCAAAACATAAGGGCTGCACTTTGCTGGAATCCTGATATTGCCAGCCTGGCTCGAAAGCACAATGATGCAAATGTTCTTTGTCTTGGAGCTCGACACACAAATCCTGAGCAAGCTCTAGACATTCTTGAAAGTTTTTTTCTCGCCGACTTTGAAGGTGGACGCCACCAGCAAAGAGTCGATAAACTGCAAAATCTCAAGGAGTAATTGATGAACCTGAATGAACTTGACCCTGAAGTGGCAAAAGCAATTGAGCTTGAAAGCCACCGACAAGAATTTGAACTTGAAATGATCGCCTCTGAAAACTATGCCTCCCGAGCTGTAATGCAAGTCCAGGGCAGTATTTTGACCAATAAGTATGCGGAAGGCTATCCTGGCAAGAGATATTATGGCGGCTGTGAAAATGTCGACACACTCGAGCAACTTGCCATCGATCGCGCCTGTGAGTTGTTTGGCGCTGAAGCCGCCAATGTACAGCCCCACTCTGGCTCTCAAGCCAATATGGCCGTTTTTCTCGCTGTTGCCAAAGCCGGAGACAGCATCTTGGGCATGGACCTATCTCATGGAGGCCACCTTACTCATGGATCTCCCGTTAACTTTTCGGGCTTTTTGTTTGATGCCCATCACTACGGCCTCAACCAAAATACTGGGCTTTTAGACTATGACGAAATTTATAAAAAAGCCCTTGAGATCAAACCAAAAATCTTAATCGCTGGCTACTCGGCCTACCCTCGTAAATTGGACTTTCAAAGATTTCGCGAGATCGCAGATGAAGTCGGAGCCAGCCTGATTTGTGATATGGCCCACATCGCTGGTCTTGTCGCCGCAGGAGAGCACCCCTCACCGATTCCCTATGCTGACTATACCACCAGTACGACTCACAAAACATTGCGCGGCCCTAGAGGCGGCATCATTCTTTGCAAAAAAGACAAACTCAAAGCTGCTAACTCGAAGATTTTTCCAGGCATTCAAGGCGGACCTTTAGAGCATGTGATTGCCGCAAAAGCGGTAGCCTTTGGCGAAGCCTTAAAGCCTGAGTTTAAGACCTATCAAAGACAAGTTGTTAAAAATGCTCAAGTTCTTGGCGAAAGCCTGATGCAAGAGGGATACAAGCTGGTCACCGGAGGTACTGAAAACCACCTTATTTTGGTCGATTTGAGTACAAAGAAAATCACCGGAAAGGCAGCTGAAGAAGCTCTTGGTAAGGCTGGCATTACTGTAAATAAAAACACAGTTCCCAATGATCCAGAAAGTCCCTTTGTCACCAGTGGTGTAAGAATTGGGACCCCAGCTCTTACCACTCGCAGAATGAAAGAGACCGAAATGCAGCAAATCGGAAAATGGATTTCTCAGTCACTTCAAAACCTAGAAAATGAGTCAGAACTGGCAAGAATCAAAGAAGAGATCCACCAGCTTTGTAAGGATTTTCCGGTCTATCAGCAATAGAGGCCTTTGGGGACTTGCGGCTTAAAAAAAGGGCTGACAAATAATGACTTGCAATGTTATTTTTTTACTATGCACAAATTATTGCTCTTAAGCAGTTTCCTTTTGGTTTTTGGATCTTGTTCCACCTATCAAGGACCCGGACAGATAAAAGCTCCTGTTTATAAAACCGAAAGAGCCCAGCTTCCTGAGCCACGTTTTCGCTGGCCCGTGCAAAAAGCAAGAATGACTCGCGGTTTTGACCCTGAGGGTAGAAATCACTACGGCATTGATTTAGCAAATCGTACCGGAACCCCCATCTACGCCGCACATTCTGGGCATGTGATATATGCAAATAATGGCTTTCGTGGTTACGGCAGATTGATTATCGTTGAACATCCCTCAGGCTGGGCCAGCCTCTATGCTCATTTAAGCCGCTACAATGTAAAAGAAGGCGATTGGATCGAAAAAGGTTCCTTAATAGGAAAGATGGGAGCCACCGGAAGAGTCACTGGACCTCACCTACATTTTGAACTTCGCCAAGACAAAAGAGCAGTCGACCCCTTGAACTACCTGCCATAGCTTTCTATCCTAATAGTATGAAATTTTTTGGGCTGATTCTGCTTTTGCCTTTATTGTTGCATTCAAAAGAACTCAGCCAAAGAGAGTCTGAACTACTCGAAGATGTCAACTTTCTGATCGATCAAATCAAAAACAACAATCCCACCTCGCAAAGACGCATCACTTTTCGCTCGGGACTCACTCAAGTGGTTGGAGGAACCCCCGGACTAGAACTCAATGGTTCTGATTCAATGCCGCTTCTTGGTTTAGAATTGGTATGGTCGATCTACAAAAACTTTGCGATTGAAGCTCGAACTACTTACGCTCAGAACATTCTCTATAGCCCCAGCAATGAGCTCAATGGCAGCGACATCAATCAACAGAGCTATGATTTTGGCCTTCGCTACATTTGGGAGCTCGATCCAACAAGACGAGCCAACTACTTTGCCTTCAAAGCCATGATTCACCAAACCGACAATAATTTTGCTCTGGTTGATCCCTCCACCACTTTTTTAATCAACTCCTACTCGGCTCTTTTGGGCGGTATTGAAAAAGGCTTTCCCATCACCAATGAAATTTGCTTGGAGTCCAGCTTAGATTTTATGCTCTTAACCAATGCAGAAGGCCCCTCTGAACTGGCGGCCGACACCAATGGGGTGGCTCTGCAAGTACGAGGCGAGATCTACCACGTGGTTGATTGGTTTGGCGTGCGCGCCAGAGTCGGTGCGGCCTATTGGCAGGCGGCATTTAGCAATGAGTTTAACGAAGATACGAAAGTAGAATTGGGCAGACAAAACCATTTTCAAACCTTTCGAATGGTTACGATGAGCTATGGACTTC
>CAZZCP010000077.1:0-10718 GCA_964653235.1 uncultured Pseudobdellovibrionaceae bacterium
AAGGAAAGCAGAAAAGCCAAATGACCAAATGAGGCTAAAGAAAGCCGAAAAGGCAACAGACCAACAGACCGAAAAGCCAACAGACCGAAAAGCCAACAGACCGAAAAGCCAACAGACCTAAAGAAACTCGGCAGGTATAAACTTTTTATCTGGAATACCATCAAACACGAGCTCAAAGTTAAAGGTAGTAACCGTATCTTCTTCAGTAATGGTTTGTGCAATGGAAAAAGCCCAGCAGTTTCCTGGTGGTTTTACAAAAAAGCCATAACTGTAGTTTTCAAGCTCCGCTTGAGTCAAAGAGTATTCTGCCCTTCCAGCAAAGTTAAGATAGCGAGTACGAAATATAGATTGCGCAATGATATCTTCTTGACGTGTATCATAATCGACTTCACGAACCCCTCTTAAGATACTAAAAGCTTGTACATAAGCAAGGCTCAATTGGCTTTGTCCTGAATCAGTTAAAAAAGTCATCGATGTAGTCGAGTTCACATGGTTTTGATAAGGATAATACTGCACTCTTGATGCCAATTGAAATTGATCTAGGTTCAGTCTTAAATCACTGCGAATATCCGAGAAGGCTTGTCGCTGTAAAGGAGCTTCAATGTCACGTGTGGCTTCACGAAAATCAAAGACTTGCAAAAGCTCCCATATTAAAAACTGTCTATAGGTGTAGCTCTCTTCAGAGTTAGTATCAATCGCATATTTTTTCTCACAATCCTCTAGGCTTTCTGTTGATTCTTCTTTGTTCTCTTGAGACTCCGCCGCTTCTTTTACTCTTTCTTCACAATCTATACGAGCCAGGTAGGTAGAGTAGCCACTCCATCTCTTTTGGGTCCAAATTTGTTTGATACCATACTCAATCACATCACGATCTGTGAAGCGGTCGAAATAATCAAATTGCAGTAACTGAGCATCGTTGATGGCCAAATCTGAGGTATAAGGTAAAAGATCATTGTCATTAAAAAACTTGTGGTTACTTCTTTGGTCCCATGCGATTTTTTTGTATACCAATTGCGGAATGATTTCATGTTTTATCAACGGATCTGTTTTTTGATTTTCTTCATTGCCATAGACTTTGTTGATATTGGTTAAAAACTTCAGTTCGGTTTTAAAAAAACGACTCTCAGCTTCATTGTCTTCGGGAACAGCAAACTTATAGGCGTTTTCTTGATAAGATAAGGAGGGCAAAAAATCAAAAGGCCCCAAATTGAGGGCATAGAAAAGCTTTGGTCTTAAAATCAATCTTTGCCCAGATCGAATTTGATCTACATCTTTATCATAGCTCCCGTCATGATCGATCACTGGAATGTAATTGGAGTCAAACCGACCATTGATAGGTTGAGTGGGGTCGATCTTGTCAAAGCTATAGCTGGTCCGCGCAATATTGATGTAATCAATATCGAAAGTGTAATACAAGCGGGTGTTTTCAACTTTTTGTGGCATAAGACTGTAACGAAAATTTGGAAACCGATGAACCGCATCTTCATTGCTTGCCAAAGGGTCGGTTTGTAAAGTGGAAATATAAATGGAAGAATCAATTGTAATTTGTGAGTCTTCATTGTTTTTTGACAATGACATTCTATTTTCAATGGCTGGCTCACGAAAGAAAGGAAACTGTACAGGAAAGTCAGCGGCATACTGCAAATCACTGGCAAGATTGATATCCATTTTGTGTTTAAAGTAATAGGGTAGTTCATAAGAATGTTCGTACATTAAATACCATCGATCGATGGGCCCTATTTCTTGGCCATTGTTCGAGGCTCGTACACGAGTGGATGTTGGAAAAAGTTCATCTTTAATCGTGGCAGCTTGAATCATCCCTTTTGAGGTGGGACTCAAAACATAGCGATATTCTCCTTGAAACATAGTGCCGCGAGTTTGAAAACTTGAAATTGTAAACGTGGCATCATTACTTCGATTGATTGCCCAGAAGAAACTCTCGGAATAGATATTTCCCGATCTTCTTGATGTTGCGTACTCCGGAAAGAGAAAACCTGTTTCTCGGTCACTTTTTAAAGGGATGATCAAATAGGGAATCCAAAAAATGGGTACATCAGCAATTTTAAAAAAAGAATTTTTTATACGTGCATAACCTCCAAGATCGGCGCGCAGACTACTACCTGTCAATGACCAAGAAGGGGGGCAAGTAGCACATGCGGTATAATGACCATCAATGCTTTCATACTCATTTTCTCCGAGTTTATAAATGAGCTTTCCTTCAAAACTGACTTGGCCAGATTGCAAATAACCATTATGAATCACGCCTGTGGAGTTTTTGTAATTAAAGTAAACTTTGTTGGACTCAGAATAAACAGTGGGAGTGATATAGATAACATTACCGATGGCTTCTATAGTCTTGGTATCAAGGTAGACAAAGGCTTCATCACAAGAAAGATACTGCTGTTGAAAAATCAATTGTACTTTACCTTTAAGATGAAGTGTATTGTTTGTTGTATCGCGAATCATCTCATTCGCATTCTTTAAAATCAGGCGATTCTGTTGTGCGTATGCCTGCAATGAAAATAGGCAAAAAATCCAGATGCAATAACTCAAGATGCGATACATATATTGGAATTATCTAAGTTTTTCGAAAAAGGCGAGCAGAAGCTGGCTATCTGCATCGCACAAGGCTGAGCTTATTTTGTAGTCATTACAAATACACCATCCCAATTCTCAGGCGGGGGAGATGCAATGAAGTCTTGAACTCTTTCCATAAAGAGAATTGAGGGACCATCCTCGGGGTCGAGTTGTAAGGCCTTCTCTAATTCGGCTTTGGAAGATTCAAAGTCTTTGCCCATATAGAGCTTGTAGGCTTTGTTAAAGTGTTCAATCACTTGCTCTTTGGTCGGATCATTGAAATTTGCTTTTTGAGCCACGAGTTCGTAGATCTTTACAGGTTCTAATTTTCCTTTTACTCGAACACGATCTACCTCACGACACACAAAATCGTCTTTGACATCTTCGTAGGTAAATTCACTGATCATTATGTGTGTGCCATATTGTTTGTTGATTCCTTCTAATCGTGCGCCTAAATTTACGGCATCTCCCATGACTGTGTAAGAGCGTACGGTTTCAGATCCCATATTGCCAACACTCATATCACCTGTATTCAAACCAATACCAATATCGATCGGTGGCAAGCCTTGTTTTTTATATTCTTCTTGAAGCTCTGCCAATTTATCCATCATATCCAAACAGCACTTACAGGCCATTTTAGCATGGTCAGGGTAGTTGATTGGAGCGCCAAAGAAGGCCATCACTGCATCCCCCATGTATTTATCTAGAGTTCCCTTATTGGCAAAAACTAGGTCAGTCATAGGTGTTAGGTAACTGTTTAAAAAATCACCAAGTTCTTTTGGATCGAGCTGCTCTGAGATTGTAGTAAAACCACGAATGTCAGAAAATAAAACCGTCATTCTTTCTTTTCTTCCACCAAGTTCAAGGTTTTTGGCATCTGAAAGAACTTCATCAACAATGGCCGGAGAGACATACTTTTGAAAGGTTCCTTTTAGCTCTTTCTTTTTTCTTTCTTCAGTAAAATACTTGAAAAAAGTTAAGCTGATATAAAGAGTTGAAACCATTAATAGAGGTAGAATAATGGCGATAACAATGCCTTCACCAAAAAAGAATTCTTTGTCAGTAAAGTAGATACTGGCTATAGTAGTCATGGTTAAAAGCATCCCCGAGATCGCGCCCATTCTTGAAAGAGCGAAACTGAGTAAAAGCCCCATTAACAAAACGCTGCCAGCCATATAGGTTTGCTCTAGTGGGTTCGAAGTCAAGAAATCTTGTCTTAAGAGATTGTCAATCACATTGGCATGAGTCTCAACCCCTGGAAAATTTTCTTCAAAAGGAGTCACACGCAAGTCATAGACCCCAACTGCGGTGGCTCCGATGACAAAAATCTTGTCTTTGATCCACTCTGATTTTTTTACTGTAAAAGGTTGGATTAGATTTTCATAATCCATTTCAATTAAAGCTTCATCACCAGGTTTTAAAACTTCCCAGGCACTAATGTGGGCAAACATTTTTTGTGGGCCCGCATAGTTGATTTGCAGAGCTCCTTGTGAATTGACTGGAATAGAGTAGTAAGTCTCTCCGGTTTCGGGATTCTTAAAAGTCATTTCTTTGACTTTAACAAATTCAGGCAGTCTTGGATTGTTCTCAAAATCGACAAATAGACTGTAGTTCTGATCAACCATTACTGTTTTAAGGGCAAGAGATGGCATAAATGTATCACCGTAGCGGTAGATCAAATTGGATTTACGAATGGTTCCATCTTTATCAAGAAAGGCATTAAAGTAGCCACTAAAGCTTGTGGCTTCACGAAAACTCTCAATATTGGTCCAGAGTCGACCAGATCGTCCAATTTGATATTTGAAAGGATAATAACTAAGTCCTGCAAAATAATCTTCGGCACTCAAATTGGCGTATTCTCCATCAAGCTTTTCTTGAATACTGGGCCAGAGCGCGAGCAATTCAGGGTAATCAGGGTTGGCCTCTGGCATTAACAAACGGGCACAATACAAGAGTTGCTCATCGCGGATTTTTATATCTAGATCAGCCTTACTCATACCAGGAGATTCTGCAGTAATTTGCTCTGCAAGAGATTGAATCTTTTCTTCGATGTATTCATAAAGGGGGTCTGGTAGTTCTTCAAAAATACTGGCTTGAGCAATCAGAGGTTTTTCATCATCTTCTAAATACTCGTAAGCTGCGGTTTGTTCATAAATAATATTTGCACATTGCTCATTCGTATGTGACGGAAACTTATAGCCTTCACCATCGAAATACATTCCCATCACCAAGTGCTCATTTCGTTTTTCGATCACTTCAGCAAATCTTTGATCTGTATTGGCTTGATCTAGTTTTTGCACTAAGTAGTCTTTTTGTGCAACAAAGGCAGGATTTCTTTCAAGCTCAGTCAAGATGCTCAAAGCACGATTCTTTTCTTTCTCAGAAAAGATCATATCAAATGCAACCACAGATGCGCCGTAGCCTACAATTGTATCAATCAATTTAGCCATCGTGTCGCGCGACCAAGGCCATCTTCCCAAATTTTCAATAGCAGGCTCATCGACACCAAGAATTACAACTCGATCAGAACCCCTTCTTCGTCCACGAGCAACCATTCGCCAGTCGATGGTTTTTTTGTGAATTTGTTGTAAGAAGCCAACATCTTCTTTTGCAGTGAAAGTACTATCGTCTAAAGCATAATAGAAATCGAAAGTAAGATAGGTCATTAAAACGGTTATGACTAAACCAAGTTTAAATGCAGTTGGAATAAACAAGAAGCTAAGAATTTTTTTTATTTTTTCCATTTCTCTTCACGATCCAAAATCAACTGATAGATCTCTTTCTTTTTTAAGTTCACATCATTTAACAAGTCTTTGACTATTTCGGATGTGGATCGGTTGAGTTTGAGCAATTTATCGATTCTCTCTTCAATTTCTGCAAAACTCAATTTAGGTCGAGTCGGGGAGGAGTAGATGACAACGAACTCTCCTTTGGGTTTATTTTGCTGAAAGTAATCGATCATTTCTTCAATGCTAGAGCGGCGCTTTTGTTCATATTTTTTAGTTAGTTCACGAGCAATAAAAACTTCACGTCCGTTGAAAACCTGCTTGGCATCGTTTAGATGTTCAAGCAGCCGATGCGGAGATTCAAAGAAGACCAATTTGCAATGGATGGATTGGTATTTTTGCATCTCTTTTTTTCGAGATTTTGCCCCCAAAAAGCCTGCAAAAAGAAAGTCTTTGCCGCCAAAAGGGCATAAACTTAAGGCTGTAATCACAGAAGAAGGACCTGGAACAGAATGAACCTCAATTTCATTTTGATAACAAAGTTCGATGAGTTTAAAGCCAGGATCACTAATTTGTGGAGTGCCAGCATCACTCACCAATGCGAGACTGTCTCCTTGTTCTAACAGCTCTAAAATTCCTTTGCTAGAATTTGTTTCATTGTGCTCATGGTGAGAAATTAATTTTTTATCTAAAATCTTATGGTGTTTGAGCAGTTCTTTGGTAATTCTTGTATCTTCACAAGCAATCCAATCAACCTGTCTTAAAATTTCAAGAGTTCTCAGACCAATGTCTTGATAGTTGCCGATAGGGCTTGCGATAAGATAGACTTGTGGAGTGGGTTTCATTCTAGTCCTTCGAGCCATTGCAGTGTCGCCAGCCCTATACTATTCTTAAGAAAAAGAAAAGAAAAGGAGTTGTTCATGCAAGCAAGAATTCGCATGGCAGGAGATGTAACTATTGTTCAGTTGATTGGATATATTGACTTTGGTAGTTCTGAAAAATTTCGCGAAGCTTGCTTTCAGGAACTCATTCACAAAAAAGTGGTTTTTAACCTTGAAGCACTTGAATTTGTTGGCTCTAGTGGTTTGACTATTTTTGTTGATGCCCTGACCGATTTACAAAAAAAATCGAATATAAAACCCAAATTTTGCAATGTCTCCACTGAATTCTTAAAACTTTTTCAGTCGAGAAAAAAGACTTTCGACATTTATGACAGTGAACTGCCTGCTACTAAGAGCTATGAGAATCCAGCTGATTTTCCGGTAGTAAAAGTATCTGGTGAGAACAATCAATTCTATGCAAAAGCTGGCGACTACAAAAGCGACAATTAAGCTTCAAAATCGAGCTCGAGTGCATCGGGCAAAAGCTTTGTTTCATTTGTCATTAACTCTTGGTTTTGCTTTTTGTAGTGTAAAAGTTTCTCTCGCATTTCTTCGATGAGTTTCTCTTGAGCCGAGTTGATCTCTTGCAAAGAATCGAGTTCTTTTTGTGTGTCTCTTCTTGAAGTCTCATACCTTTTCACTCTATGTTGAAGTTCTTTATTTTCTGAGAACAGCTCGGTATGCTCTGCCTGCAATTTTTCAAACTTACTCTTTAAGAGACTATACTCTTCATTTAAATCTGTTTTCTGGCTACGAGAATCGACGACCTCTTGTTGCATGCTTCGCAATTGCTGATCATATTTTTTTTCAAGTTCATATCGTCTTCTTTCTGCAGCTATGGCACGGTTTTCGGCCAATGTACAGCGTTGCTCGATCTTTTCAAGGGCACGGTTTCTGGCTAAAAGTTGATCCATTTTAGCCTGCTGGGCTTGTAGTCGAATCTCGAGTGATTGAATGTCTCTTTCGTAAGAGTCAATTAGCCCTTGACGGTCTCTTTCGATACTATCAATTCGATCTTCATAATCTTGGTACTTTTGTTCAAGTTTAGCATGCAAGCGAGCATTTTCCATTTTCAGTTTCGCGATCTCTTGCTCGTGTAGACTGTTTTTTTGGGCTAGCTCTTGTTCTTTTAGTTTGCGTAAATTGGGTTTTACAAAGTGGTATACTCTTTTTCGGTAGCGTATGAAGGTTTCTTGTATTTTATGAAGATCATTTTGCATTGAAGTGAGATCATCTTGACGTTTTGACCACTCATCAGATAATAGTTGATACTTTTTCTCTGATTTAGCCAAAGCTCTTTTGAGTTCATCATTTGTCTCTTGCTGCCACTGTAGCTTTTGCCGGTTACTGAGTGATGTGTTCGCGATTTCTTCATTTTGTTGTTTTAGACTCAGAATCTTTTCGTAATTGTTGTGGAGCTTTTGCTCAAGCTCTGAGTTTCTTCGCAAATTCACGGTAAGTCTTGCCATTAAATCTTGATTTTGCTTGAGCAATTCATCGATCGTATGGTTGGCTAAGAGTTCTCCAGAGAGCTGTGAACTATCAAAAATTTTAGGTGGCACTTCGTTCGGAAGCGCAGGCTTTTCAGAATCCTTCTTGGACATACGCGGACCTCACCTTATTATTGCACTCCTTTAGACCTAATAAGTCAAAAAATGAGACATAAGATCTATAACGCGAAGTGTAAAATAAGAATACTTTCAAGCCTTTAGGCTGGTCAGCCGAAGAGTTTTATATGGGAATTGCAGAGAGAAAAAGACAAGCAGCAGACGAAGCTGACTCTAAGCTTCTAGAGGGCGTTAAGGGCTTAAGTCTTTCAGAGTATTCTGGTGATAACATTGTTGAGCTCGATGATGATTTTATTTCGGCAGTTGCCATTGAGGGTGATTCTTTTACTCAAGCCATCATTGCAATTACGGCCCGTCACAACTTTGATCGAGCAAAAAAAGAACTCGCTTATTATGAGAAAGAAAAAGCTAAAATTCCTGGATTTACAGAGCGAACCCAACACTATTTCAACCACTCTCGAAATTTAATTGATGCCATTGCAGCTCATAAAAACATACCCAATTTTGAGCTTCTGAGAACCGCCAAGAAAAAAGCTCTTCGCGAACAAGTCATCTTGTATTTAAAAAATCTACAAGAGACTTTAATTCGAATCGAGAGAGTGGACAATGACCTTAAGGTTCAAGATGTTCGTTCTACAGTTTGGGTGGTGCGTACATTTGGTTTTTGCTTTATCACAATTATTTTCGCAATCTCTCTAAAAGATGCCGTCAATATATTGAAATACCCTCTCGATGTCATCGTAGATGCGGTTGTTAATTACATCTTTTTTACTCTTTTGTAATGTGATCATAGATAATCTTTAAGAACGGGTAGTAGTGACCTGAGATGTATTTCTTTCCATTAATGTAAATGGCAGGAGTCCCTTTGATTCCAATGTCAGCTCCTAGTTTTGCTTGAGCAAGAATGGCTTGTTGGGTCTCTTCGCTATCCATACATTTTTGAACTTCTGCCTCTTCCACTTTTAAGATTTTGGCAACTTCTGCTGCTGTTTCAGAGGGCTTAATTTTACCCTGTCTTTGGAAAAAATCTTTATGAGCCTCCCAGGCAAGTTCAAGATTGATCTTCGATGCGCAATATATGGCTTTTGCGTAGTTGCACGTGATACCTGGTCTCTCGATTTGGTCATTGCATCTTCCATCTAGGGGAAAGTGCAAAAAGCTCAAACGTACGCCAGGATAAGATTCTGCCAGTTTATGAATGGGAGGAGCCGCGTTTTTACAGTGAATACAGCCAAAGTCAGCAAATTCAACGATATGCACTTTCGCTTCTTCTTGGCTTGCCCCATAGTGCATGCCAATGCTTGAATCAATTTCAATGCTTTTTTGACTCTCATAACGGGCAATAATCTCGGGTTTTTCTTTTTGGATATTGCGAATGTTTTCACCAACAGCAATATCATTGCCTACATATGCTGCTACGGGAATGGCAAGCAGTAGCAGAGCAAAGCTTCGTGTGTGGGTAGCAAGACCTTTTAAGTCATCGATGATTTCTTCTTTTGGTATGCGGACAGAGCCTTGTTTGCTAATCCAGTAAAATTGCAAAACGGAGAAAATATAGGTTGCAATACAGAACAAACAATAACTACTCAGCAGTCCAAATGAGATGAATCCCATAATCAAGCTCATCAGTAAAATAAAGCCAGCTAAGTATTGACTGAATCGATAAGCCCGATGGCTCTGAGTGAGGTGAAACATAATCAGAAGAATCAAAAGAATGGCATTGGCCGAAGCTCCCCAAGCCGCCATCGGAATATTTAAAAAACTGGAATAGTCACTCAGGTTTACTGAGTCACAGTTGAAGGTCTCATTCACATTGCAAAGGCTTTGGCTTGGCTCATTGCCATATTTGAGTATGTGATGTTGGTTTGCAAGATAAAGGTGGGTGGCGATGGCCAATAGAGTAAATACAATAGCGAGATTGAGATAGTTTTGCTTTTTTTCCATGGGCGAGATTAAATCGAAAAGAGCCAGTTTAGGCAACTAAAAGACCTTATAAATAGCCCCATAGCTACATTTGACATAGTGGGTAAGACAAAGTTGAAGATCAAGACCCATAAATTATAGTTTCTGCTTGCTGAAGGGATTTCTCTTTTAGCAGGCAAAATTTTCCAAAATCCAGTCAACAGCCGCCACTTGTAAAAAATTTGCTTATCAATCTACGAAATAGGAGATGACGATGATCAGAACTTTTTCTCTGTTCTTACTCATAGGCTGGAACTTTAATGTTTTAGCATGGGACTTTCAGATGCAATGTGAAAGATTCAATAAAAAAGAAAGTAGAAAATTCGAAGACTTTGTACTGACTTTTACACTCGAGGCAGAAGAATACCAAATCTACTACCTTGAGACTTCTATAAAAGGCTTAAAGCTTACAGGATTTCTTGGTTTTGCTTATCCAGAAAATGACTTTGAGCTCTATGAAGATGATCAGCTGCAAGAAGATATAGGAATGTTTTGGAAGCGTCCCAACCCACATGGCCCAACATTTCAAGAGTGGCGAATTGCGAGCGCAGCCATGACAAATCAAGAGAATCGAAGAATTCTTCGCTTTACACTGGTTGAGAATAAAAAAAGCTTTGCCAAAAGCTATAAAGTTATGTGCAAAGAACTCAACGAAGCTGAGGCTGGCAAAAGTCGTTTAATTATCGAAGACAGATTTTTTTGGTCTGAATGGATAGCGCCTTAGGGGTTGATTTTGTTGATTACGCAGATATTATCACCAGAATCGACTTCGCCATCTTGGTTGCAATCACATACCTCTCTTTGTTCAGGCGAGAGACTTTCTGAGTTAAAGAAAGCATCTGTGATAGCATCTCTGTCTTCTTGGTTGAGCACGCCATCAAAATTACAATCCCCTCTTTCTATGCATTGAGCACCTACAGGAACTTGATCGGCAGTGCAGGTGGGAGGGGGCGCTTGGATTTTGTTAGTAATGCAAATTTGGTCTCCAGAGTTGATATTATTGT
>CAZZCP010000078.1:0-1331 GCA_964653235.1 uncultured Pseudobdellovibrionaceae bacterium
AGTACTTACAAAAACAAGGGCATTATAAAAAGTGAAATAAAAGGGAGCAGTTTATAAAGTTTCACTTAGCTTTTCCGATGCACTTATACGCACAGGAGATGAGCAATGAAGTACTGTCTACTAGTTCTACTTTTTTTTACAAATTCAATTTTTGCTGAAGAGATATCGATCAAACTTACTCAGGCACCAAAGCGAATTGTTGAAAAGAAGTCAGATGCAGAAGTACAAAGAGATATTGCTTCAAGCCAAGATGTGAGCCTGTCTCTTGCCGAAAGCTATCAAGATCTAAATGAGAGAAAGCCTATATGGCCCTCTGAAGAAGAAGTTTGGCAAGATGTTATTGAGTCTGACTTTGTCGAGAAGAATTAAAAAAAGCCTGGATCTCTCCAAGCTTTTTTATAATTTCGAATTCAAAAGAAAAATTATCTTTTAGAGAACTGAAAGCTTCTGCGAGCTTTTGGCTTACCGTATTTTTTACGCTCGACCATTCTTGGGTCACGAGTCAGGTAACCAGCCTTTTTCAGTACAGCGCGAGTTTCTTCGTTTAAAAGAGTCAAGGCACGAGCCAAACCATGTCTTACAGCACCAGCTTGTCCTCCAGTTCCACCACCTGTTACGGTAACATTGAGGTCTACCTTGCCATTCATACCAGTGGCTTCAAGAGGCTGTAGAGCAATTTTGCGAGTCGTTGGAAGAGGGAAGTAGTTTTCAAGGCTGCGACCATTGATTTTAATTTTGCCGCTACCTTGGCTCAAAAATACTCGAGCTGCGCTTTCTTTTCTTCTTCCAGTTGCGTAATAAACTTCGCTCATTTTTTATTGCTCCTTCAATTTCAATTCAACAGGGTTTTGAGCTTCGTGAGGATGCTCACTACCTGCATAGGCTTTTAAATTTTTTATGACTTTTCTAGAGAGACGATTCTTAGGAAGCATGCCTTTTACTGCATCTTCAATCATGAACTTTGGATTCTTCTCTTGCATCTCGCGCGCGCTCCACTCTTTGAGTGAGCCAAAAAAGCGAGAGTGTCGGTAGTACTTCATGGTTTCCATTTTGTTACCACTTAATTTAACTTTGTCAGAGTTGATTACAACAACATAATCGCCTGTGTCTACGTGAGGAGTAAAAGTGGGCTTGTTTTTTCCGCGAAGGATTTTAGCTACTTCTGTAGCAAGACGACCCAATTTTTGGTCTGTGGCATCAATGATGTACCATTTTTTTTCGACTGTATCTGGTTTCGCAACCCAAGTTTTCATGATGGAATCCTTTTCAAATTAAGGGCCTATAGATAGAGGCTACGGCACTTCTTGTCAAGTTCCTCAGGGTATTTGGCA
>CAZZCP010000078.1:1341-10339 GCA_964653235.1 uncultured Pseudobdellovibrionaceae bacterium
TTGGTGAACCACTTGGGTGGTTTGCGATTTCACTCAGCCTCATTCTCGTTTTGCCACCTGAGCATGGCGCCCACCAAATTCCGCACCATTTGCTTGAGAAAGCCGCTGCCTTCTACCCAATATTCGACTTCATCTCCACAAACTCGCCACTCGCTCTGAAAGATCTTGCGAACCGTAGTATAAACCGGAGTTCCTTCGTTTTGAAAAGCTTCAAAATCATGCTCCCCTAGAAAAACAGAGGCCTGCTTTTGTAAATTCTCTAGGTTCAGTTCTTGAGGGTAAAAGAGAGTATAGCGCGAGCGCAAAGCACAGGGTACTCGGTGATGTAGCAGGCGATAGCAATAGCTTTTTTTCTCACAGCTCTCAAGTGCATGAAAGCTATCGGGGGCAGAGAGTATGTCTAAAATACTGATATCGGTGGGCAAATAAGAATTTAGAGCCCTTAATAGATCGTAGCGACCCAAGTCTTTGGGAGAATCAAAGTGGGCAACTTGTGCCTGTGCATGAACCCCGGCATCGGTTCGTCCGCTACCCATCAAAGAGATCGGGCTTTGCAAAATCTCAGACAAGGCTTTTTCAATGCATTCTTGTACACTTGGATTGTCGGGCTGTTTTTGCCATCCTTTGTAGTTTGTGCCATCGTAGGATATTACGAGTTTGATTCTGTTTTTGCGAAAGCTCATTTCCATGTATCTTGCCTTTAAACGAGGCTAAGGATATTAAAGAGGGACCTATGGCAAAAGAACCAATAACACCCAGTGTAAAATATACTGATCTGCCCATGATAGAAGGGGAGTATGTCGAGAAAAAACCCAAGTGGTTGAAAGTTCCCCTCGCACATGGAGAAAAGTACCAAAACCTAAAAGCAATGATGAAAGAGCTCAACTTGGCCACGGTTTGCCAAGAAGCTGCTTGTCCGAATATTGGCGAGTGTTGGAAGGGGGGAACTGCCACCATTATGATAATGGGAGATACCTGCACCCGAGGTTGCCGTTTTTGCAATGTCAAAACCGCAAACCCCAAATTTCAACTGCCGCTCGATAAAGACGAGCCCTATAAGGTGGGTTTTGCAGCGGCACAAATGGATTTAGAGTACATCGTTCTTACAAGTGTAGATCGCGATGATCTCAAAGATGGCGGCGCCTCTCACTTTGCGAAGACGGTAGAGGTGATCAAAGAAAACAATGCAAAAATTTTGATTGAGGTTTTAACTCCCGATTTTGATGGTAATTTAGAGCACATCGAAACTTTGGTTCGCGCCAAGCCAGATGTCTTTGCCCAAAATGTAGAAACCGTAGAGCGTTTGACTCGCAAGGTTCGAGACCCAAGAGCCGGCTATTGGAAGACTCTCAATGTTTTAAAAGCTGTTAAAGAAATCGATCCGAGCCGTTATACTAAAACTTCGATTATGTTGGGCTTGGGCGAAACCGACGAAGAAGTTTTGCAGACCTTGAAAGACTTAAGATCAGTGGCCTGTGATGTGGTGACTTTTGGGCAATATTTACAGCCGACCAAGAAGCATCTTAAAGTGGTCGAATTTATTAAGCCTGAAAAATTTGAGGAATGGCAAAAGATAGCTGAGGATATGGGTTTTCTCTATGTTGCAAGCGGCCCCTTGGTGAGGAGCTCTTACCGAGCGGGTGAATTTTTTATGACAGGAATGATACGAAGAAATCAACAAGGATTGGGCACAGGACCAACTCCCTTAGCCACTACAGAGGAGAGATAAATGGCAACGAAAGAAATCAAATTACCAGACATTGGCGAAGGTGTAACTGAGGGAGAGCTGGTTGGCTGGCTCGTCAAAGAGGGAGATCAAATTGAACTCGATCAACCTGTGGTGGAGTTGATGACAGACAAAGCCACTGTTGAAATTCCTTGCTCCACTCCAGGCACTGTAAAAGAGTTGAAGTTTTCAGAAGGAGATACCATTGAAGTCGGATCTGTCTTTATGGTCATCGAAGAAGGTGCTACGGCCGCTGCCTCAGCTCCTGCTGAAAAAACTGCTGCACCTGCTGCGCCCCAAGCAGCATCGGCTCCAAGCCCTGCACCTGCCAGTTTTAATGGTGGAGGCGGTGGAATGGAAGTGGTACCGCCAGCGGCAGAATCTCATGTCTTAGCTTCACCTTCGACTCGTCGTCTCGCTCGAGAGAGCAATGTCAATATCAACCAAATTAGCGGAACCGGTTTGGCCGGCCGAGTGACTCGTGACGATGTCTTGGCTCGATCGGGAAGTGCCGCTCCTTCAACGATTACTACTCCACAAGCAAAAACCAGTATTCCAAAGCCTGCCTATCGCGGACCCGCTGGCGCTACAGAAGAGCGTGTAGCCCTTCGCGGAATTCGCAAGAAAATTGCAGAGAATATGCAGCTCTACAAACAAATTATTCCTCACTTCTCGCTGATGGATGAGGCCGATGTCACTGAGCTTGTGAAAATGCGTTCTGCTCTCAAGAAAGAAGCTGAAAAAATGGGAGTAAAAGTTACTTATCTTCCCTTTGTGATGAAAGCTTTGATTGCTGCTTCACGTGATTTTCCGATGCTCAATGCTAGCATTGATGATGAAGCCCAAGAGATTGTTTACAAAAACTATTTCAATATGGGTTTTGCTGCCGATACACCTCAGGGGCTTTTGGTTCCGGTTGTGAAAAATGCAGAATCGAAGAGCATTCTTGAGATTAGCGCGGAGATTGTCGAACTTGCCGAAAAAGCAAGGGCCGGTAAATTGAGTTTAGATGAAATGCGCGGAGCCTCACTGACCATTACCAATATTGGTAGTATTGGTGGTACCTATGCCACGCCAATCATCAACCACCCTGAGGTTGCGATTTTTGGAATGTACAAAATGACAGATAGACCGGTCCTGGTTGATGGCAAATGGCGCGCGCGCAAGTATATGAATTTGAGTGTAACAGCCGACCATAGATTGATTGATGGTGCAGTAGCGACTCGCTTTATGAATGAAGTTGTAAAACGCCTGCAAAATCCTGCACGTTTGATGTTAGATATGATTTAGGAGTCAAAAATGGCAAAAGAATTTGATCTTGTAGTAATTGGTGCTGGCCCTGGTGGTTATGTAGCTGCGATTCGTTTGGCGCAACTAGGCAAAAAAGTTTGCGTGGTTGAGAGAGAATACCTCGGCGGAGTTTGTTTGAACGTGGGTTGTATTCCATCTAAAGCAATGATCTCGGCTGCTGGCTTTTTACATAAAACCGAGCATCAAGCAG
Source organism: uncultured Pseudobdellovibrionaceae bacterium (assembly GCA_964653235.1). Taxonomy (GTDB): domain Bacteria; phylum Bdellovibrionota; class Bdellovibrionia; order Bdellovibrionales; family UBA840; genus CAZZCP01. Next base: position 4,569 of record CAZZCP010000078.1, read on the forward strand.
AAGAAATGGGTTTTTCTTTTAATGGCAGAGTGAAGGTCGACTTTAGCAAACTGCAAAGCTGGAAGCAGACGGTCTGTGATCGCATGTCGGGCGGAGTAAAACAGCTGTTGAAAGGCAATAAAGTTGAAGTTGTTATGGGAGAGGCTAAATTTGAGACTCCCAATGATTTGGTGGTTAAAACGGCCGATGGCAAAAGTGAAAATCTCAAGGCCAAGAACTTTATCATTGCGACCGGCTCTCGCCCCATTGAAATTCCTGGTTTTGCCTTTGATGAAGAGACAGTGCTTTCTTCTACTGGCGGGCTAGCTCAAGACAAGGCCTTAAAGTCTTTGCTCGTTATTGGTGGCGGTTATATTGGCCTCGAGATCAGCGGTTTTATGAACAAGCTTGGAACTGATGTAACTGTGGTTGAGGCCACAGAGAATATTTTAAGTGGCATTGTTGATAAAGAAGTAACTCAAACTCTCACTCGTAAACTCAAAACTCAAGGCGTTAAGATTCTCTACGGAACCAAAGCCAAAAGCTATAAGAAGACCACATCAGGTGTAACTGTTGAAGTTGAAAAAGAAGGCAAGACTGAAAAATTAGATGCCGAGAAAATTTTGGTCACTGTCGGAAGAAAGCCCAACTCCGATCAAATGAATCTCAAAGACATAGGACTTGCTATTGATGAGCGCGGCTTTTTAAAAGTAAATGAACAAATGCGAACCAATATTTCACATATTTTCGCAATTGGTGATATTGCCAGCCAGCCTATGCTGGCGCACAAAGCGAGCCATGAAGGTGTTTTGGTTGCTGAAGTGATTGCAGGGCAAAACCGTGCCTTCGATGCCAAGACCATTCCGGCGGTGATCTTTACCGATCCAGAGATTGCTTCTGCCGGTATGACCGAAGAGGAGTGCAAAGCCAAAGGCTACACGGATTTAAAGATTTCCAAGTTTCCTTTTGCTGCCAATGGTAAAGCGGTCTCATTGATGGAAACCGATGGCTTTGTGAAGTATATTGCAGATGCAAAAACAGATGTGATTCTTGGTGTTCATATCATTGGCCCAGAGGCGAGCAATTTGATCAGCGAAGCTGTTCTTGCCATCGAGATGGGAGCCAGATTGCAAGATGTGGCTTTGAGTATTCACCCTCACCCCACTCTGGGTGAGACGATGATGGAAGCTGCAGAGGCAACGCTGGGCCATGCCATTCACATCATTCAGAAACCTTTGAGAAAGTAATGCGTTTTGAAGACTGGGGTGAAATTTCCTATTCGCAAGCTCTAGCAAGACAATACGATCTGTTAGAGCAAGTGCTCGATGAGCCCTCTCAGGAGCGAGTGATCTTTTGCTCTCACCCCCCAGTTGTTACTCTTGGACGTGCAAGTAGCGATAAAGACCTATTGGGATGGCAAGGGGAGACCTACGAAGTCTCTCGAGGTGGAAAAGCCACCTATCATGGTCCTGGTCAACAAGTGATCTACCCCATTTTAGATTTAAAAAACAGAAAGAAAGATCTTCATTGGTTTTTGCGTGAACTGGAAAATGCAACGATCGAATGTTTGAAAACTTACGGGCTCAAGGCTTTAGGAAATCGTCCCGATGCCACTGGTGTGTGGATTGGAGATCGTAAGCTGGCATCGATTGGTATCGCAGTGAAGAGCTGGGTGACCTATCATGGGATAGCGATCAACCTTTACCAAGATCCCTTGGCTTTTCAGGGAATTTCTCCATGTGGGTTTCAAAGCTCAACTATGATTTCATTAGAAGAAATACGTACTGAAAAAATCGATCGAAAAAGTTTTCAGCAAGAATGGCTAAAAAACTTCTGGCAACTCATGGATCAAGGACAAGCCATCGATGACAATACTTTCCATTTCTAAGCTGAGTGCAGAGCCTAAGTGCCCGCCATAGTTTAAAATTTGTGCTCGCTCAAGAAAAGTTTCTTCAAGAAAAGCCATCTCGCGTTCATTTACCAACATGTCGTCTCTACTATGAATGAGCTGAATATGGTCATTCTCCTGCAAGAACTGCTGGTGAGCGAAAAGACTACTTTCTTCTTCATAGTCTAGCAAACTGTAGCTAGGTTCGCTTTTCTGTAAGTAGGGAATTAAAATAAAGTTGACGTATTGGTTGAGATTCATTTTAGATGCAATGTTTTGTTTTCTTCTGAGAATGTTTCTTATTAGTACAGATCCTGTACCTGGATCTTCGGGAAATAGATCGTTCTCAATGGGATTGGCTTCTTGGGTATAGAGTGAAATTTCAGCCAGTGGCGTTTTTAAAGCATAAGAAATTACAAATTTTTTCTCTGAATCAGTAAGCTGTTGAATGCTTTGGCTATAGGCGAGAATGTCTTCTTCTGTGAGACTTCCTTTCTTTTGATACTTTGCAGTTATGTTCGCAAAGCTTCTGAGACCAAATATATTTATTTTTTCATTGCCATATTTTGTCAATCGATTCAGAGCAGTACTTAAGCTTACAGGTGGATTTACCAATAGATTGCGAACAATCGGTAAATCGCCATTCTCTTGATTGTACTTATCAAGGAGTATGGCATATACACTTCCTAGGGAAAAACTAAAAATTTTGATTTCATCGTAGGTTTTAGCAGTGTTTTTTTGAATATCTGCAAGCACTATTTTTATAGCATTATAGAGATCGATTACATCTAAAGATGTGATTCCAACATAGCTGTTTTTGCTGGCAGATCTTTGAAAGTTACTTGAAAAAGGGTTGGGCATTGTAACTACGTCAGAGTGCTTTTGTATAATTTTAGCAAAATGATAGCCCACATTGGCTTTTGCATCCCCACCAATACCCACGATTTGAATCACCAAACTTCTTTTTGAACTAGGGCTTTGTAAGTATTTGTATTCGAGCTTCTCTTTGCGTCCATTCAGGATTTGGATTCTATTTAAACCAACTTGTGTTTCAGAAGGCGTAGGCAATATAGCGGTGGCGATGGTTGCATCTAATGCGTTAGGGATTGGAAAATGATAGTTTTCCTGGTCCGTATCGTAACCCATCGCAATGGATAAATTTAGAAGCAATGTTAATAAAAAATATTTCATAAAATTTCCCCGGATAAGAATATAACGAAGATTGAGCGAAAGAAAAGAGTGAAAAAATGTATTGTGGCAAATGGCAACTACCAAGAATTTTTGAAATAAAGATGTATCTATAGGCAACTCAGATCGATTTCTTTTTTAAGAATTTCTTTTGCATCTGGAAAGTTTCTTTTTTTAAGCCATTTCTGGATTTTTTTTTGTCTGTTTTTAATGCAACCCAGCCATTGAATCTCTTCAGGACTCAAATAGATTTTCTTTTTTGCAGCGATTTGATTTGCTGGCAAAACATCATAAAGCCACTTACGGTAGCCAATCAAAGGTTTACTGAACTGACCATCATCAGCAGCCAGAGTCTGCAGATCAATTCGTCTTTCATAAGAGATTTGAATCGCTTCAATGTATTGACTCCAAAAAGCAGTCCAAAGTCCTCGCCAATTTTGATAGCTCAATAAATGATAGAGTTCGTGCGTCCAAATGGCTCTGCGGTACTCAAAATCCAAGTCTTTTAGAAGAGCTCTTGGGTGAACCCCTAATAGATAGCGATTCCAATCCCACTTGCCTTCTATTAAAATAGGCTCCATCGAAAAAAAGAAATTTTCAGATCGAATTTCACGTAGCTCGATTGAGATTTTTTTTCTCTTCATTACTTTTTTGAAGCTTTGTCGTAAATCGAGTGAACTTGCAAAGACTTGATTCAATTCTTTCAAAATTTGTTCTTGTTGTTTGCGGCTCATTTGCTGTGCAATTACTTCGATTTGAACCGAATCATCAATATGAATATTACCTGCAAAGCAAGGCAAGTAGTAAAAAAGAATTACCAAGTAGCGCACCTCTAAGACTTATCCAATTCTGATCTCAACTGTCGAGAATTTATTCTTGCCTCCTTGGAAAGATTCGGTATTTTTTCAGGTATGGGAAAACTCGCAAATTTTTCATTTGAGTCAGAAAAGCTTTTGATGCTCTATTTGGGCGGAAAAGCAGAGGGCTGCCGCACAGAACTGCACGATGTGGTTTTTGCTGTCTGCAAAAACTCTGAAGAACTCAAAAGAAAATTACCCGAGAAATGGTTTGGTACAAGAGAGTCTCTACACATTGATTCTTGGCATAGCATAGAAAATGTAGATGGCTATGATGTTTACTTTAAAAAAGAAGAAATTCATCAGGCAGAGAGCCTATATTTTTTGAATATTGGCTATTACGAAAAAGGTGTTTTTGGAGAGAATCATTTTTATGATTTGGCCGTAGCTGCAACTCCCGCAGAGGCAAAACATCGAGTAAAGCTCAAGATCGATCAAAAAGCCTATCAAGCTCACACAGATGATCAGTATCTGATCGAAGATTGCATCGAGCTCAATCACGTAGATCAGTTTTATATCTGCTTGAAACCTGGGCACAATTTTAAAAACTCTGAGCCTGTAAACGGCTGGCAAAGAATAGACTAGTTGCTTGGCCCTCATAGTAGATAAAACTTCATAAACTGCTCCCTTTTATTTCACTTCGGACGTCCGTCCGAGAGTATCTAGGTACTTAAAACCTTTAGTATAGCTTGTCCGAGATTCGTGAAAATTTGGTACATTTTCGGATGAGTATTCTAGATCATTGAAATTGCGATTGAATTCAGGGAAAAAAGTGAAATAAAAGGGAGCAGCTAAAAAACTTCAACACTCCCTAGAGTCTTTTCATTTTTCTGTTTTTTAGTAGCGAAAGCTATTTTATTTCTTAATATAGCAAACAAAAGGCTCATCAAAAATGAAATATTTTTACTCTTTGATATTCATATTCTGTTCGCTATCCTTTGCGGATGATCCCATCTGGATTGAGCCTGAAACGGGTAGAAGTTTTGAGCTTTTACATAGAACAAATCATGGAGTTTTGCCTGTCTATATTGTTAGGGATACTGCAACCGACAAAATATTTTACATCCAGCGCGACTATACTTTGCAGCGCTCATCTCTTGATCGAAAAGCGAGTGAGCGCGCTTTTTCTTTGCATGGAGCCGAGACGCAATGGCTTGAAAACAATGGGATTAGAGCAAGATATTTATTGGTACCAAGCAAAGGATTTAGTCTAAGAGCTGCGCTTTCACAAGAGCGAAGCTTATCAAAGCAAAGAATCGCGATCGCAGAGCGAGTTTTTTTAGACTTGTTTGAATTGCATTTCATTTACTTAAAAATGGTAATTGCACACCATCGCTTTCACCCTGATGCAATAGCAGTTCATGAATCGGGAAGAATTCGATTGCAAGACTTCTCAAGAGTAAGTCTGGCACAAAGAGTTCTAACTCATCCAGGAGTTGTTCCGCAGGACTTTCGTGCCTTTGAAATTGCAAACTCATTACCCTCAAGTTCGCGTGCAGATCTCTTTGCGTTAAGTAGAACTTTAACTTGGATTCTTCTTGGAGATGCCGATTTTCAAGATATTGTGAGAAAAGCAAAAGGGGATTATTCTATATTTGCTCATGAGGTTGAAAGCAGAAAAACGAAAATCCAGCGTGCTGGAGGTGCTAATATCTTACACTGGATTGAAGGTTTGGCTCATCCTGATCCTAGAACCCGTTCTCTTTATGCCGAAAGTTTTTATGTAAGTCGCAGAGGATTTGGCTTTATCCATGCCGGTGGCTGCGAAAGGGCAATGCGAGTTGGCTTTTAAAAGTTTTTTTCTCTGTAGTTTTTTTCTCTGTAGTTTTTTTTCTAAGTTTTTTTTCTAAGTTTTTTTT
>CAZZCP010000079.1:0-10319 GCA_964653235.1 uncultured Pseudobdellovibrionaceae bacterium
TTTGAGGCATTTGGCTCTCTTCAATAAGAGCTTCACGAAACTTTTCTAAAGGCAATTCTTCAATAAAGCGACGAAGCCGAGTTTCAGCTTGCCAAAATCTTGCACCCAAAAAGGACTTTCTCTTTGCTATATTTTTTTGAAAATTCCTGAGCCAGTCGGATGCCTCTTGGCCCTGTTGAAATCCAAGAATATTCTCATTCACTGGAGGTTTCGGATCTACTTTTAAAATATGAGTGAGGCCTTTCGCCAAACTCCTGGTATGGTCAGTAAGATGAATGTCTTCACCAAGAGCAGTCTGTTTACCATATAAAAATCGATGGTCTAGTTTTGCCAAATCTCTCAAAGATGCAAGTGCCAAACTACTTGAATCGCAGCGGGGTGGCTCAATGGATGCACATGAATTGGGGGACAGAAAAATATTTGCCGATAGATCGATGTCTTTAAGCCAATCCAAAGAGATCTCTTGGCCATCTACGGAAACAATTGGAATTTCATAATCTTGTCTCCATAGCCACAAAACATAGGTTTTAAAACTAAACCAATAATCAAATCCAATTTCATTAAAATCTTCTTCTCTGACATTGACCTCTTGCAAGAGAGCAAAAGAAATATTATTCAGATCATTGCTTGGGTCTGAGCACTCCGTAACTAAAGACTGTTGATCTGAATATGCCTTTGCTACAGCAGTTAAACTTTCTTGACCTGCTTTAGGTACCAAAAGATGAGCCTGCAAGGGAGAGAATTCTTTTAGATAATAACAAGATGATTGAGCATCTCTAAATTTTTTTGTTTGTCTCAAAAGCTGTGAATCTATACGAAATCGATCTGCATCTTCATCAACAAAAAAATGCCAGATGTTTTTTATATACTCAGACTGAGCGCTACAATCACCATCTCGACATTGCTGATTCACCAAAGAAAACTTCTCTAGTTTTACATCTTCTTCAGCGGGTAATAGAGGCAGACTACCTTCAAGTAGCTTTGCGTGCACCAAACTTGTAATACGATCTATTCTTTGTCGAAAAGCCAAGGGGGCTGTTACTCTTCGAAATTGATCTAAATTTGAAATTCCAGATCTTTCGCCCAAACGATGAGCTGTGCGGCTCACCATCTCTCCATCTGCTAAAATAAAAATCGATCTTGCAGGCTTTTTAGAATGAAGCGCGCAAGAGGCTCGATTTTCAAAAGAAAGAGGCAAAAGACCAAGATCTCTGATACTTGCGTTTCCGGAGGCATCCAGTAGGTAGTCGTAGTAGAAATTGCGAGATTCAACTTGCGCATGAAGCTCATCAATTACAAAAACAAAAAAACTAAATAAAACCAGAAGCAAGTTTTTCATACTATTAATAATATCTGGTTGCCGTACAGCCAGCTGTATTGGTCTCTTCAACAATCTTAGCAAAAAGTTTCGTCATCATGATTTCTCTTGGACTCACATCGCTTTCACGAATTCGCATTCTACCTTGTGAATACTCAACATAATCTTGAAACATCACAAGTTGTGCCCTTGCCAGCTGTTCTGGTACGACTGCAGTGTTATCACAAATTAAGTTGCGATAAGCAATACCAACATTGGCAACAACACGATCATTGATGTTATCTCCGCCAAATATTTACACTCCCCTGTGAACCAGTTTGAAAAGACGCACCAGAACCTGGACCATTACCTACTGTCAAATGAGCTGTCCAACCTTTCATATGTTGCCGAAAGGTAATCAGCCGACATTCACGGCTTTCACAGATGTTATCTAAGGTCTCTTGAAGATCAGCAACATAATCAAACATATCTTGGGCAAAAACATTTGCATTGAAGTTTTCTGGATTTGCTGCCATGGCTTCTCCATAAGTGATATCGCCTTCAGCATCTGCGCTAGCAAGAAGTGGCAACAGCAAAAGCCATATAATTAAATTTTTCATTCTCCCCTCCTAAAAGTGGTGCATTGGTTTTGAGTTTGAGTTGTATTAAAATTCCATTCACATAAAAATTGCGATTGATTTTCATTTGTAGTGAAAATCCCTCCGCGTCCTTCACATTCGTCTGGCTGAGCAATACTTGTGTATTTACGAGATTTTGCATTTAGAATTTCATAGGATGAAGAATTGGCTTTTACTTCAAAGTCTATTTGCAAAAGTATATCGGTATTTTCCTCGGCACTACTCAAAGGACTTAAAGGATTGAACATTTGACCTTGATAGGGGATTCGGCGAAGGAAAGCTGACTGAACCCAATAGTATTGTGGGGGCCAGAATCTTCTTGCATTGATTCCAATAAAGCTAAGATCCCAGTTTTCAGGGTCTAAAGCCTCAAGAGATTGGAATGAATCGATTGCATCGATAGAATCTAGTGCCGGAATACTCCCCACTTCAGAAAATCCGCCAGCAAGATCTAAAACATTTGTATCAATAAAAAAGGCTCTGTTTTGATTGTAAAAGGCTTTGGCCCTACGGTAAGAGGATGTAGGCTTTGAAAAAGAAACTTCAAAACGATATTTTCTACCTTCATGCAATTCACGATCTATTGCAAAGCCTCGATTGCGAATCTTACCTGACCAATGCGCTGGTGCTACATTGCCATCATACCATGAAGCAAGTCGAACCCATTGATAGTCATAACTTTCTTCATACAAACTCACTTTTGCAATCACCGGCTGACTGTAATTGCAAGGAGATGTACAAAGCCCGTCATCACATACAGAACTGCACTGATTGCGTACCAACCAATCACTCTGCACTAAACTTTGAACCTTGTTATTGTATTTTCGGCGTTGGAGTTTTAAGTTCTTTATCCCCACATCCACGGGCCAAATCTTTAAAAATCTTGGATTGATATTTTGATTCGGACTTCTAGTCACCGGGGCCTTTTGAATACTACTTTCACTTTGATTTATGCTTGGGTTGATATGCGTAATCAGAGACAATACACGAATTGGTGAATTGTCAGAAGATTGCAAATTGCGTGAGCTCAATTGCTCAAAAGAAATACTGGCTTCAAGCTCTTGAAACTCTATCGAATTGTTTCGAAAAAAGTCTTTGCTTTTGCACTCTTTTTTCCATTTGGGCTCCCAAAAATACTGCTCATTGTTGGTTACTGCGAAATAACATAGCCCATAGTGATCTGGATAAATCTGTATTGTATTCTCATCTTTGCGATTTAATCGACAATAGATCTTTCCATCCAGTCCGTATTGTTGGTTTTCAGTCTCTTGTAAAATTCGATCTATAACGGCCTTGTTTGAATTCATTTCATAATAGAGGCAGTAATTCAAATGAGACCATTTGTTCTGAATTCGATCTAAAGCCCCTTTGTTATTACTGCTTCTGAGCGATGTGAGCTCAGGTTGACAGTATCGAATTTTATTGGGAGCACCTTCAAACAAGACGCTCTCTACAGGCAAGGTTTCTTTTTTATTATCCAAACCGCGATTGATTAATAGATAAGAATCTTTAGGACAATTCGATATGACAAATGGCCCCGTTTTTTTCTTGTCAAACTCCCTACCCCAAAACCACTCGGCATCTTCACTTACAGGAGACACAACATTCATTAAGTCACCTGGAATCCGATCAAAAGCATAGCTTAGCTCACAGGTGCTACTCAGCGCCTTCAACGAAAAGAATAAAAGATAGCTCAGGAGTAGGGTTTTCAATTTAGAGTCCCAATCCGCTTTGTTGCGATTGTGTTTCGCTATCCTCGATCGTTGTGTCTACACACATACGAGTGCCTTGAAAGGTATTGAGACGAATGCCACCATTGGTTTCTTCAAAAAAGTAGCGTACTCGGCAAAAACGAGGAATTTGCCCATTTCGGCTCAAATTGGAAATCACATCTGTTGTAACAAAATTAACCCTTTGACCATTCATTAACCCACCATCAAAAGTTTGTTCATAAAATGGAGCGCTATTTAAATCCTCGTAACATTGAATTCTTACACTTGCTGCAAGATCAGATAACTCAGTATATCTGGCAATATCACTTGAATTTGGTAGCGGGCGGCCCAAGTGATCACTTCCGTAAGCAGAAGAACTAAAAACATATACATTGTTTATATTACCATTAGGAGCAACAATTTGAGGTCCTCTATAGCAAATGTCGACAAAATAGCTAGCAGACATAACTTCACTCGTAAGCACGAATGTAACTCCATCACCGCTCGTATTAGCAATATCAGATGCACCTAGCTGCCAATTAAAGGCATCAGTATCATTAAATAGAGTTTGCCAAGTGTTTCTGTTTGAGCGAATTTCAAAATTTTGCCCACCGCTGGGAGCCTCATTGACTTCAGTATAAGGAAAGTATCTACCATTCACTACATCCCAGAAGGATTCACCGCCATTGGGGCCAGTACAAATGCAGTTGTTGATATTGCAATCCTGCCCTGGCGCACAAACCAAATTGGGCTCACAACTTTGGCCAGGGTTGCCGCGAATGTGACACACCTGTCCACCGTCATGCCGAATACCAACATTACAAGCATACATTGTTGGACCACTCGACTCGATATTAAACTTATACACCAAACGAAGTGCATAGGCTGAGTCAGCAGCCAACATAAAACCAAAAAACAATACCAATAATTTTCTCATCTTTTCTCCTTTGTTAAATTCTTGGTAAGCTATCCCAACTTCTTGAAAACAAACTGATGTTCTCAAGTAATTCTAAAACTTCATTCCATTTTCTGTGCGACTTAATAAAACTTCGAACTTTCCATGAGTTTCTTTGAATCTCTTCAGCAACTTCACTTGCCATTTGCAAACGCTCATAAGCCCATGTCTCTTGGTTCATCTGATAAAAATAATGTGCTACTTTAAGATGACAGTTGAGTTCTCGTCTTTGTTCAGCAAGAGCTGAGATTCGTTGAGAGGCATATTCATCGCCTCGAGTATTGAAAATCTGATCTAAATTCTTGAACCGAGAAGAAAGCTTTGATCTTAAAACTTCAAAGCTTTTGGTTGTTTCTGAAGCTGCCGAAAAAAAGTATGGATAATCACGCCTTAAATAAGAAAAATAAACATTCTGGTTGAACAAATTTTGAAAGAGCTGTTCTAGCTGTGTTTCGCCCATTAAAAAGGCAATTAAAAACCAATAGAGCGCATCTGTCGATGCCCCAAATTCTTGATCTAAAAGCAATGCAAGGTTTAAAGCCGCTTTACTTTCACCGCGCAGAGCAGCTTTTTGATAATGATCCATCGCTTGAAGTAGATCGACTTCAACACCAATGCCTAAGCGAAAACTTTGACCTAAATTAAAATGCAAACTGGGGTGATTGCTAGTCTCTGTATGTTCTATAAGTGCTTGATGATACTCAGTATATCGAGCTGAATATTTTAAGAGATTGATCTCATCTAACAAAGGAAAATTGTTTTTGGTTTCGAACTCAGAATGAACTGCTGTTGAAGAGATGTAGCTTTGAGTTGGATATAAAAAACAAAGTTCAAGAGCATTCACTTGAAAACTAAAAAACAAAAAAACTACCCCAAGCACGCGCATGTGATTTAAATAAAATGTATCTTGGTTTGAATAAAGCTTTTAAAAAGAAAGAAAAACTTATAGTGCTAAAAAATTTAGACCAGGTAATTTTTAATGTAGTAAAAAAAGAGCCCCGCCAGGCTCTTCATTATAATAAGTTAAAAATTTAATACGAAAAATTTTATAAAGGCTTAATCATCATCTTGCGAATTTCATCTACGTGCTCAACTTCAGATTGAACATAGGTTCTTGCCAACTCTTCAAGAGCTATATCTCCCAAAGACTCGGCAAGCTCTGCTAGTTTTTTATACAGAACCACAGCTTTTTCTTCGTGAGCAAGACTCTCTTCAAGCAAAGTGATTGTTGAATGATCATTGCTCTCGTGAATAGCGGGTGTCCCAATAGCTGGATGACCACCAAGCGAAGTGATTTTTTCTCCAATCTCTGTTGCATGAGTCATCGACTCCGTTGCATTGTCGCGAAACCATTTTTGAATGGGAATCCGGTGATATCCCATGATCATAAAAGAAAAATGCAAATACTGATTCACACCTTTTAGTTCTGTTTGGTAAATTTCATTTAGAAGATCTAATACCTGCTGATTTTTATAGCTTTTTTCGTTAATGCTCATAATATTTTCCTTGTTGTAGTCTAAACTTATTTTATTCCAGAGCTGAATCAAAATCAAAACAAATCCTTAATAACTGAAAACCAGTTTCATCTTTATAGCTGCTCCCTTTTATTTCACTTCGGACGTCCGTCCGAAAGCAGATAAACAGCTAAAATGTTTAGGTTATTCTGTACGAAATCCTTGAAAATAGAAGGCATTCTCGGACAAGTATTTTAGCTTATTGAAAGTAGGATTTCATTCTAGGTAAAAAGTGAAACAAAAGGGAGCAGCTAAAACTTTACCAGTGCCAGTTTGACTACTGTTTTTGTTAACAAGTGGCAGCGAATCATTTTTTAAGACTTTTTCTTATAAACTTTGTTATGTTTTTGATTCCTTAGAATTAAGGGGGGGAAATCATGAAGTATTCTTTACTAAGCCATGCACTGGTGTTTTTAAGCCTTTCAGCCTACGCTGAAAAACCAAAGATAAACAAAAAAGCAAATCAAGTATTTGTAGATATCGATGGCAAGAAAATCGAAATTCAAGATGAAATAAAAATAGATGGCAAAACGATTGCCGTTCGATGGCAGCAAGAGGGTGAAACCAAATACAGTTTTCAACAAGAAGCTTCATCTTGGAGCGAAGCTGAAGAGCATCAACCGCAAATTCTTTTTAGCAATCAGACTCTTGTTCCATCTTTGAATCGAGCCATTGAAGCAACAGAAGATAAAGATCTGTTCTTACTCAAACTCAAAACAAAACTCATACCTGAGTACAAAAAAGACTTAAAAGCCAAAGGAATCTCTTTGTTAAAGTACGTCCCCCATCAAAGTTTTATAGTGAGAATCTCTGGCCTCCAAGCAATTGAATTGCAAAATGCAGAATACGTTGAAGCAGTTAGCTATTATGAAGAGAGTCTCCGCTCCTCTGATGATTTGAAATTCTCATTTATGCAAGGAGAAAACCAAGGCCCAACAAAGTATGATTTAGTCCCAGTTCACAAAGATTTGCGTGAAGATCTTTATGAAGAGCTGCGATCGATTGGCGCATATACCGGAAAAGGCAATAGCGACAGTTTTGTAATTGAGGCCATATTGGACATGCGGCAGTATTCACAGATTTTAAGCTCTAGCAAATTGCTTTGGATTGAAAAGGCAAGCGAGATCGAAGAAGACATGGACAATGTCTTAATACAAGGTGGAGCCAACTATATAAAAGAAAATTCTGCGCCTGACTCTTATTTGGGAATGGGAATTCGTGGTCATGTTCTTGAAGGTATCGATGCTACCCACCAAGATTTTCAAGCCAATGAGTTTCGCGAAGCTCCGATTGCAGTCGAAAACAGATCGATTTCAAGTCATGGCCATGCAACTTATGGAATTATTTTTGGCGATGGAAGCGGAAATTCAGCTGCTCTTGGTTTGCTTCCTAGAGCACAAGGACTCTACACAGACAATGAATATGTCTACTCAAACAACAGAAGGTATGAACTGACTCAAAGACTCATCAATGATTATCAAGTCATGTTTCAAACGGCTTCTTGGGGCTATGGCAGAACCACAAGCTATGGCTCAAGATCTGCTGAAATGGATGAAATCATTTTTGATCTTGATATTCCTATAACCCAATCTCAAAGCAATGCTGGCTCACGCTTATCTCGACCGCAAGCTTGGGCAAAAAATATTATTTCTGTTGGCGCTGTAAGACACGGTAACAACCCAGATCCTTCAGATGATAGATGGGATTTTGGAGCCAGTATTGGACCTGCACCTGATGGTAGAATCAAACCAGATTTGGTCGCTTATTATGATGATACTTTGACTACAGCTTTATTTAATGGCTATAGTGATTTCGGTGGAACGTCAGGGGCAACACCAATCGTAGCTGGTCATGTTGGACTGACTCTTGAAATGTGGACCAATGGTATTTTTGGCAATGAGCTCAAGGCAGATATCAGTGATCGCTTTGCCAACCGTCCACACTACACAACGGTCAAGGCTCTATTGATCAATACTGCGAAACAATATGACTTTGAAGGTACTGAGCATGATTTAACGCGTGTTCATCAGGGATGGGGTTTTCCTGACTTAAAAACTATGTATGATGATCGCAACAATATCTTTGTTGTAAATGAGCAAAAAGTTTTAGCCCTGGGTGAAAAAGTAAATTATCGATTTGAAATTCATGATGAACGTGAAGATCTGGTAATCACTATGACCTATTCAGATCCTGCCCCGGCGATCAATGCCGAATTTCAAAGAGTCAATGATCTTGATCTAAAAGTTACAGCTCCCGATGGTAGTGAATATTATGGCAACCACGGTCTTTATGAGAATATGTTCTCACAAGCTGGCGGCGAAAAAGACTCCATCAACACGGTTGAAAATGTGATTTTAAAAGATCCCATGCCTGGAAGCTGGGTGGTTGAAGTGATCGCCGCTGAAATCAATGAAGACAGTCACGTTGAAACCGAATCCGATGATGCTGACTTTGCTCTAGTCATTCGCGGCTCACAAACAGTTGAAGAATTTCGTGAAGAAAGAATCTTTAGCAACGGCTTTGAATAAATGAATAAGGGCTGAAAAGCCCTTGGCTTTTGCCCTGTTTTACTTACAATAGTTACATGAAAAAACTGGTACCAGCACTATTCGTTCTCATTGCTTCAATCTCGATCTTTTATTTCTTTTCTCATTCTAGTGATGAGAAACAAATTTTAGCTCAGCTAAAAAAATTGCAAGAACAAGTTGAATTTGACCAAAAGCTATCCCCTGTTGCTATCATTACTCGTTGGAAAAAGATCGAAAAGATACTTGCTCCTGAATTCGAAGGTCAATATAGCGATCGTATAGGTGGAAGGGATGGCGTTTTTGGTAAAGATCAAATTCTACCCGCAGCGCAAGCTCTAGCTCGAAGAATTCAAAGTCATCAAGCGGTGCTATCTAGCCCCGAGATCGATATTCAAAATAACAGCGCAAAAGTTATTTTTTCAGTCCAGTCTCGAGGAAGAGAAATAGGTAAAGATTTTTTTCTTGAAGAATTTGACCTTGAGATGAAACTTGAAAAAGCAAATGATCAATGGAGCTTCTCATATGCTCGTGCTCAACGAATGACTCCCGAAAACTAGTTATCGAGTGCTCCTTGTAAGATCCAATGAAAAAAAAGATTTTCTTCCTCTTGACTTAAAACCCCGTCGTAGTGATCGATTTTCTATTTGCTAGCTGCTCCCTTTTGCTTCACTTCGGACGTCCGTCCGAAAGCACTACGTATTTATAATGTTTCGTGTATTCTGTCCGAAACTGATGAAAATTTGGCGCAGCTTCGAGCAAGAGTCCTAGGTCATTGAAAGCACAATTTTATTTTGCAAAAAAAGTGAAATAAAAGGGAGCAGCTCTATTTGCATTCACCTTTTAGAGCACCTTGATAAGACTGCTCAATTCTTTCTGTAGGATTGGGGTGGGTGGATAGGTAGCTCCAAATCGAATCTTTTTCAAGCTTACCCAGAGTTTCTTCAATTTTTTTAAGCCCAAGTCCAAAACAAGATGGTGAAATTTTCTGCTCTTTGAGTTTTTCGAAGGCATATTGATCTGCTCTTCTTTCAAACTCTCTTGAAAAATTTAAATTTACTAATGCACCACCTACACCAAGAATAGTCTCTGTGGCACCCGATAGATCACCAAAAAAAACACTAATCCCAACAGTAATGATCGATGAAGAAATAAGGTTTTGTACCACATGCCTCTCTTCTAAGTGACCTTTCTCGTGATAGTAAATGGCAAGAAGCATTTTTTTGTTGTCTAGTAGTTGAACTATTTCATCCGTAAAAATCATGGTATTGGCTGAAAGAGCAAAAGCATTGGGCATTCCCATTTTTCGAAACTCAATGCGGATATCGTCTTGCGAATAAGATCGAATAAAGTCTCGAATTTCTACTTGCCGCTCAATGCTTAGTTCACTAGGACTCATATATTGCTGATCTAAAGAATCTAGTAATCTTCTATCAAAGTCTGTCAAAGCTTCATAGGGGATTTTAAAAGCTATATTCTTACTTAACATTGGTATTGCATATTGAAATAGAAAGAGAACAAAGCTAAGTGTGAAAACTGTAAATAGAAACATACCTCTTTTATTGTCACGCATCCATTCGATAGAAATATGAGTTGAACCTTTTAGTTTTTCTTTAATTTGTTTTGGTATCTTGGACTCAAACAAGAGCTGCTCACCACCTGGTAAAACAATTGAATC
>CAZZCP010000080.1:0-9851 GCA_964653235.1 uncultured Pseudobdellovibrionaceae bacterium
AAAGCCGAATTCGGCTCTTCGTAAAGTGGCTCGTGTACGTTTAACTAGTGGTTTTGAAGTAACCTCCTACATTCCTGGTGTTGGACACAATCTTCAAGAGCACAGTGTTGTTTTGATTCGTGGTGGTCGTGTTAAAGATTTACCTGGTGTACGCTACCATATCGTTCGTGGAGTTCTTGATACCCAAGGTGTCAATGACCGTAAAGCTGGCCGTTCAAAGTACGGTGTGAAAAGACCTAAAAAGGGATGATGAATGTCTAGACGTAGAGGAAGTTACAAAAGAGAAATCGTACCAGATCCCATTTTCAATGATGTTTTGGTCTCTAAGTTTGTTAATGTGTTGATGTATGATGGCAAAAAAGGTGTTGCCCAAAAGGTTTTTTATAGTGCCTTAGAAGAGCTTAAATCTAAGGTTGAGAATGAAGAGCCTCTCACTGTTTTTAAAAAAGCAGTAGACAATGTAAAGCCAAGCTTAGAAGTTCGGTCTCGTCGTGTCGGCGGTTCGACCTACCAAGTACCTGTTGAAGTTCGCCCTGTTCGCAGAACAGCCCTTTCGATTCGTTGGATTATTCAAAATGCAAGAAAGCGTGGTGATAAAAATATGATTCGCCGTCTTTCTGCCGAATTATTGGATGCTTACAACAACCGTGGTAATGCAATTAAGAAGAAAGAAGATACCCACAAAATGGCTGATGCCAATAAAGCATTTGCCCACTATCGTTGGTAGTAGGCAGCCACTTTTGTTTCAAAGAGCGAAATTCCAAGAGAATTCCGTTTTTGTTTTTTTGATCTTCTGATTGCTAGTGATAGCCTTTTCCATTAAGAATAGCTTGCATGAGTTATAAAGACCCCAAGAAAATTGAAGATTTAGCCTTTACTCGTAACATTGGTATCATGGCTCATATCGATGCTGGCAAGACCACAACTACAGAGCGAATTCTCTATTATACTGGCAGAACCCACAAAATTGGCGAAGTGCATTATGGTGACACCACGATGGACTGGATGGAGCAGGAGCAAGAAAGAGGGATTACAATTACCTCGGCAGCAACCTCTTGTTACTGGAACAAACACAGAATCAATATCATCGATACCCCAGGGCACGTTGATTTTACCATTGAAGTTGAGAGATCTCTTCGGGTTTTGGATGGAGCGATTGCAGTTTTTGATGCGGTAAACGGAGTGGAGCCTCAATCTGAAACCGTTTGGCGGCAGGCGAATCGTTATTCTGTTCCGCGAATTTGTTTTGTGAATAAAATGGATCGAGTCGGTGCAGATTTTCAAATGTGTCTTGATAGCATTCAAGAAAAATTGGGAGCCACACCACTGGCTATACAATGGCCGATTGGAGCTGAATCTGAGTTTGAGGGTGTGATCGATCTGATAGAAAACAAAGCGATGATTTGGTCTGGAGAAGAGCTTGGTGCAAAATTTCGTATTCTTGAAATTCCAGAGCATATGCAGTCTGAAATTGATAGTAAAAGGTCTGAATGTATCGAAAAAATTGTCGAGCACGATGATGAGTTGATGGAGAAATACCTTGAAGGTGATGAGATTTCTACAGATTCCTTAAAAAGATGTCTTCGCAAAGCCATTCTCGATCAAAGTATAACTGCAGTTCTTTGCGGCTCAGCCTTTACCAATAAAGGAGTGCAGCCGCTATTGGATGCGGTGATTGATTACTTGCCGAGTCCTCTTGATGTTCCGTCAATACAAGGACTTGACCCCAATAGTGAAGATAAAGTTTTAGATAGAAAAACCAATTTTGATGAACCTACTTCTGCTCTTGCATTTAAGATTGCCTCTGATTCTTTTGCTGGAACCTTAACCTATATTCGAGTTTATTCTGGTGTGGTTGAGGCTGGAAAGACTCTAATGAATCCTCGTACCAACAAAAGAGAAAGAATCGGCCGCTTGGTGCGAATGCATGCAAATTCTAGAGAAGAGATTCAAGAGTTGAAAGCTGGTGATATTGGTGCCGTTGTAGGACTTAAGTTTTCTGCAACTGGAGACACTCTTTGTGATCAAAAAAATATGATTCTTTTAGAAAATATTCGCTTTCCTGAGCCGGTCATTTCAATTGTGATTGAAGCAAAGTCTACTGCAGATCAAGAAAAGCTCGCAAAAGCATTAGAAAAGCTATCATTAGAAGATCCATCATTTCGAACTCGTATTGATGAAGAAACGGGGCAAACCATTATTTCTGGAATGGGAGAGCTGCACTTAGAAATCATTGTCGATCGGCTGTTAAAAGAGCATAAAGTGGCTGCCAATATAGGTAAACCGCAGGTTTCTTATCGTGAAACGATCACCACAGAAAGTACAGCTGAAGGTCGATTTGAAAGAGATGTTGCGGGTAAAAGTGTTTTTGGTCACTGCCGCCTTAAGGTTCAGCCCTTAGAGCGTGGCAGTGGTTTTGAATTTGAAAGTAAAATATCTGAGTCTGCTTTGCCTGCTCAATTGCAGGCTAGCATTGAAGCGGGTTCACGTGAAAGTATGGAAGTGGGTGCTCGCGCTGGCTTTCAAATGATGGATGTACGTGTTAGTCTTTTGGCTGCTGAATACAATGAAGAATCTGCTTCATACATGGCTTACAAAATAGCTGCGATAAATGCCTTTCGCCAAGCTTGTAAAGAGGCTTTGCCTACTATTTTAGAGCCTGTATTTCAACTAGAGGTTTTGAGCCCAGATGACTTTACAGGTGCCGTGGTCGGCGATTTAAACTCTCGGCGGGGTAAGGTACAGAATATGGAGCCACGTGGAAATATTCAGGCAGTTCGAGCTGAAGTGCCTTTGGCTGAAATGTTTGGCTATGCCACAGATCTAAGATCTTTCACTCAAGGTAGGGGGAGTTTTAATATGGAATTTTCCCACTATGATGTGCTCCCTTCAAAAATAGAAAAAGAAATTTTAGCACAAATGGGGAGATTCTGATGTTTCGATTGAGCTCATCAAATAAGAAAGAAATTTTAACTCGAAGCTTTGTTCAAAACTTTTTGGAAAAGCGGGAAAAATACTTTCAAAAGTTGATTGAAATTGATGAGAATTGGCAATCTTTTGGGGTTCCGGATTGGGCCGAAGAATTTGTTGTTTTGGGAATCGGAGGTTCCAATCTTGGAGCTAAAGTATTAGCAGATGTATTTTTGCCCGAGAAAAAGAAAATTTATTTTTTTGATTCCATAGATCCGATTGAGAGAGATACTGAATTTCAGAACATACAGAATCTTGAGAAATGCTTGGTCTACGTCTGCTCAAAAAGTGGAAATACGTTTGAAACTCTAGAGCTCTTAGAATTTTTTGAGCGAAAGTACCAATCAAATAACTTAAGCCTTTCGAAGCATTTTTTTGTTTGTACAGAGGAGAAAGAGTCTCAACTTTTTAATTGGTCTCAAACAAAAAAAGTGAAAAACCTAGTTCATCCTATGGAGCTTGGAGGAAGATTTAGTGTCTTCTCGCCCATTGGTCTTTTTCCAGCTGAGTTCTGTGGATATTCCTTAAGTCAGATACGCCAAGATTTGCGATGGACCGAGGATCAGGTCGATTTTTTATGTCATTTTTGCAATTTTATTCTTGAATCCTGGCAACAAGAAAAGTGGACGACGGTTTTTTGGTCCTATGACTCCCGTTTGTACAATTACCTAATGTGGCTGCGTCAGCTATGGTCGGAATCTCTTTCTAAGTCTCTGAATTTAAAAGGAGAAAGGGCACCTCGTGCAAGTACGCCGCTGGTGTGTTTTGGCAGCCGAGACCAACACTCGTTTTTACAAGAGTTTATGGAGGGCTATGCTGATAAGGCCTTTGTTTTCTTTTCAGGTCCGCAAAAGGCTGGGGATTTGAATGAAATTATGTACAAATCCACTCAAAAAGCTCTCACTGAAAAGGGCTCAGACTGTCTCTCTTTTGAGCTGAGTGAGAATTTTCTCTCATCTGTGCCTAATTTGCTCTATTTCAGTGAGATTTTTATAGGTATTTTGGGGGCGCATATGGGTATTGATGCCTTCAACCAGCCAGGTGTGGAAAGAGTAAAGGTTTTGGTCCGAAAAGAATTACAAGAAAGCCTTGACCAATAGAGCCCAATTTCGTACAAATGCGCTTCATTTAAGAAATTTACCCTAGGGATTGGTTCTCAGTTTCTACCGGAGATTTCATAAATATATTTGCGGTTCCGTTCCCCCTGGGGAATAAGGGCTAGGTTTTAAGATAAAAAATTTAAATCTTCTTATTTTGTGAAGTGAGATGTGCTTATGCAAAGCCAAAAAATTAGAATTCGCTTAAAAGCTTTTGATTACAAACTTCTCGATCAGTCCACTACCGAGATTGTTGAGACTGCTCGTCGAACAGGTGCACGCGTTGCTGGGCCGATCCCTCTCCCAACACGCATTAATAAATACACCGTATTGCGTTCGCCTCATGTTGACAAAAAGTCTCGTGAGCAATTTGAAATTCGAACCCATAAAAGAATGTTGGATATTTTAGAGCCCACTCAGCAAACCGTAGACCAATTGATGAAGTTAGATCTGTCTGCAGGTGTTGATGTAGAAATCAAACTATCTGTTGTTTAAGGAGTCTTCAGTGAGCCAAGAAGAAAAAGTGGAAGAGACACAAATTCAAGAAACAGCTACCGAGCAAGAAGCTACTGCAGGTTCAGATGCTGTGAATTTAAATGGCCTTTTTGCGTTTAAAGCAGGAATGTCTTCTGTTTATGATGAAAATGGCCAAATTGTTCCTGTTACCGTTTTGAGATATGAAAACTGGTTTGTAAGCCAATTGAAGACCGAAGATAAAGATGGTTATCAGGCGATTCAAATTGCTTGTGGTCCAAAAAAGAAAAAGAATGCGAATAAAGCAGAAGTTGGTCACTTAAAGGCGGCAGGTTTTGAAAATGGTGCGCGTTTAGTGAAAGAAATCCGTCAAGATTTGCCTGAAGGAGTGAAGCTCGGGCAAAGAGTTAAAATTGAAAGCTTTAATGTTGGTGACAAAGTAAAGGTCACCTCGAGATCAAAAGGTCGCGGTTTTGCTGGCGGGATGAAGCGCTACAATTTTGGTGGTGGTCCTGCTGCTCACGGTTCTGGTTTTCATAGGCGTCCTGGTTCTAGTGGTAACCGAACCACTCCAGGTCGAATCATGCCAGGCAAGAGAATGCCCGGTCATTTTGGAGATGAGACCATCACGGTTCGCAATGTGAAAGTGGTGGGAGTAATTCCTGAGGAGAATGCAATTCTTCTAAAAGGACCGGTTCCTGGAAGTAGAAACTCTCTAGTAAAGATGGTGAAAGAGTAAGTTATGGCGAAGTTAGTAGTATATAACTGGAAAAAAGAAAAAGCAGGCGAAGTTGAGGTTTCTGATGAAGTTTTCAATAAGCCTTTGAGAAAAGACATTTTGCAAAGAGTGGTGCGCTGGCAGTTGGCTTGTAAAAGACAAGGCACGCATGCAACCAAGACCAAAGGTCTTGTTCGCGGTGGTGGAGCAAAGCCCTTTAAGCAAAAGGGAACCGGTAATGCTCGGCAAGGTTCAAGAAGGTCTCCTCTTATGCCTGGTGGTGGAACTATTTTTGGGCCGCAGCCAAGAGATTATTCCTATACATTGCCGAAGGCAGTAAAAAAAGCTGCTTTGAAGACGGCGCTCTCTTATCTGGCCAACAACGAAAAGTTGTTTGTGGTTGAAGATATGCAGTCCGAAGGAAAGACCAAAGAGCTTTCTCAAAGATTGAAAAGTTTTGGTCTAAGTAAAGCAATGTTGGTTGATCTTGAAACAAATGATCTTTTTTGTCGTGCTTCTCGCAATTTAAAAAATTTCAATTACTATGATGTGAATGGTGTAAATGTTTACGATCTTTTGAAGTTTGACAATTTGGTGATTACCAAAAGCAGTCTTGAGACTCTTCAGAAGAAGTGTGGAGTGGAGGCTTAAATGTTTAGTGTGATTAAAAAACCTTTGGTTACTGAAAAAAACTCCATCCACAATGCAAGAAATGTTTATGTTTTTGAGGTAGATAAAAAAGCCGACAAAACTCAAATTACCAATGCTGTAGAGAAGCTTTTTGATGTAAAGGTCGAGTCTGTACGCACGATGCAGTGTCGTAAGAGAGCGAAAAGGCACAGAACGGGCTACACCAAAGTTCGTTATTGGAAGAAGGCTCTCGTTCAAGTGAAGGCAGACCAGAAGATTAGTATTTTCGAGGGAGTTTAAAAATGGGTTTGAAAAAATATGATTCGCGCTCACCCGGTAAAAGACATCGAATTTCGCTCGATTATAGTGAAATTACGAAATCTACTCCCGAAAAATCTCTAACAGTGTCGATCAAAAGAAGTGGTGCCAGAAACAACCGTGGCAGAATCACAATGCGGCATCAAGGCGGTGGTCACAAGAGAAAATATCGTATTATTGATTTTAAGAGGCAAAAGTTAGAAGTTCCTGCAACAGTGCAATCGATTGAATATGATCCGAATCGAAGTGCTCGAATTGCTCTTTTGTTTTATGCTGATGGAGAAAAAACTTATATCTTGGCTCCTGTGGGCTTGAAAGTTGGCGATAAGGTTCTGTCCAGTAACTCGGCAGATATTAAACCGGGTAACTCTCTAGAGTTAAACAGTATCCCTTTGGGAACTTTAATTCACAATGTTGAAGTTAATCCTGGCAGCGGTGGGCAATTGGCTCGTGGAGCAGGTGTTGCTGCAACTCTTGTTTCGAAAGAAGGAAAGTATTGCCAAGTAAGAATGCCTTCAGGCGAGGTCAGATACATTCTTTCAAACTGCAGAGCAAGCATTGGTCAGATTGGGAATACAGACCATGAAAATGTAAACATTGGTAAAGCGGGTAGAACGCGTTGGAAAGGTATTCGTCCAAGTGTTCGTGGAATGGCTATGAACCCCATTGACCACCCTATGGGTGGTGGAGAAGGAAGAGGAAAGGGCAATCACCCTCAAACCCCTTGGGGCAAGCCTTGTAAGGGATACAAGACAAGAAAGAACAAAAGAACAGATAAGATGATCGTAAGGCGTCGTAAGACAAAGAATCGCTAGGAGATAAAATGCCGCGTTCGATAAAAAAAGGTCCATTTATTGACCACCATTTGTTAACAAAAATTGAAGCCGCAAAAGAAAAGGGCGACAACAAAGTTATTAAGACTTGGTCAAGAAGATCAGTGATTATACCCGACGCTGTAGGGATGACTTTCGCTGTTCACAACGGAAAGAAGTTTGTGCCTGTTTACGTAACCGAAAACATGATTGGCCACAAATTGGGTGAGTTTTCTCCGACTCGTACTTTCTATGGTCACGGCGATAAGAAAGTGAAGAGATAGGTGATTTTATGGAAATTAAAGCGAATTTAAAATACGCAAGAATTGGCGCTCAAAAAGCAAGACTGGTTGCAGATCTTGTTCGTAATAAAAATGTGAATGAGGCGATTCAAATTCTCAGTATGAACAAAAGAAAAGGTGCCTTACTTTTAAAGAAGCTTTTAGAGTCTGCTGTAGCCAATGCGGAACAAAAGAAAACGGTAGATATCGATAACTTGTATGTAAAGAGTATTTCTGTTGACCAGGGTCCGATCTTAAAAAGATGGCGCCCGCGAGCGCAAGGAAGAGCCACTTCCTTCAACCGTAAGCAGAGTCATTTTAACTTAGTGTTGGATGAGAGGTAATTTGTGGGACAGAAGGTTAATCCGGTAGGTTTAAGAGTTGGAGTCAATAAAACTTGGTCATCCCGTTGGTATGCAAAAGGGCAACAATATGCTGATCAGCTACACGAAGACTTCAAATTGCGCAAATACCTCAAAAAGAAGCTAAAGCATGCAGGTGTTTCTTCGATTGAATTAGAGAGAGCTGCAAACAAAGTAAAAGTGATTATTTCTACGGCTCGACCAGGTGTTGTGATTGGTAAAAAAGGTGCGGGTATTGATACTCTAAAGGCGGAAGTTCAAAAACAGACTGACTCTGAAGTCTTTTTGAACATACAAGAGATTCGCAAATCAGAGATGGATGCTCAATTGGTTGCTGATAATATTGCCCAGCAACTCGAGCGTCGTATGTCTTGGAGACGTGTTTTAAAGAAGGCAATCGCTGCTGCAATTCGAAGTGGAGTAGGTGGGATTAAAGTTCAAGTAGGCGGTCGTTTAGATGGTGCCGACATTGCAAGAACTGAGTGGTATACAGAAAAATCTGTACCTCTCCATACTCT
Source organism: uncultured Pseudobdellovibrionaceae bacterium (assembly GCA_964653235.1). Lineage (GTDB taxonomy): Bacteria > Bdellovibrionota > Bdellovibrionia > Bdellovibrionales > UBA840 > CAZZCP01. The sequence goes on from CAZZCP010000080.1 coordinate 8,181, forward strand.
TAGAGCAGATATTGACTATGGTACTTCTGAAGCCCTAACCACATATGGTTTGATTGGTGTGAAAGTTTGGATTTATAAAGGTGATATTTTGCCTACTAAGCCAGGGGAGGTTGTACGTGCTCAGTCCTAAAAGAGTAAAATGGCGTAAACCGCATAAAGGAAAAATCAAAGGCTTTGCTTACAAAGGCTCTAGCATTGATTTTGGTGACTTCGCACTGCAAGCCACAAGCTCAGGCAGAATTACTTCTCGGCAAATTGAATCTGGACGTATTGCTATATCACGATACGTAAAAAGAGGTGGTAAACTTTGGATTCGAATTTTTCCAGATCGTTCTATCACCAAAAAAGCTGCTGAGACTCGTATGGGTAGTGGTAAAGGAAATCCAGAATACTGGGCTGCCTTTGTGAAGCCTGGCAGAATATTGTTTGAAATTAATGGTGTTACCAAAGAGCAGGCCGAAGAGGCTTTTCGTCTTGCTGGCCATAAATTACCTGTGAAGGTTAAGTTTTTGGCAAAGGAGAATCAGCTGTGAAATTTGAAGATGTTCGTGGCTTAACTGTAGAAGAGTTAAAAAAGAAGAATATTGATTTGCGTAGCAATCTTTTTGACTTGAAAATGAAGAATTCCCTAGGACAACTTGGGAATCCAATGGAAATTCGTAACTTGCGCCGAGATGTAGCGAGAGTACAGACAGCCTTGCGTGAAAAGTTGTCAAAGTAGGTGAATGATGAGTGATGCAAAGATTGATAAAAGAGGAAGAACCAACGAACTTACCGGAATTGTGGTTAGTAACAAAATGGATAAGACCATTACTGTAAAAGTATTGCGATTGGTTAAGCATCCCAAGTATTTGAAGTATTATAGAAAAACTTCGACTTTGAAGGCTCACGACGCTGATAACTCAGCTCGTATTGGCGACCGTGTTTTGGTTTCTGAAACTCGTCCATTGAGCAAAACAAAACGTTGGAAGTTAAAGAAAATTATTGAAGCAGCCAAGATCTAGGAGATCGAAATGATACAGATGCAAACTCGCTTGCGAGTCGCCGACAATTCAGGAGCTAAAGAAGTACAATGTATCAAAGTACTTGGTGGATCTAAGCGTAGAACCGCTTCGATCGGAGATATAATCGTTGTCTCGGTTAAGGATGCGCTTCCAAACTCAAAAGTGAAAAAGGGCGATGTAGCTAAAGCTGTAATTGTTAGAACTAAACATAAAGTGGCAAGACCCGATGGCAGCTGGATTCGTTTTGACGACAACTCCGCTGTTTTGATTAAGCCAGATAAAGAGCCTGTTGGTACTCGTATTTTTGGACCTGTAGCAAGAGAGTTAAGAGCGAAGAGATTTGTGAAAATTATTTCTCTCGCACCAGAGGTTCTGTAAGGAGACGACTGTGGAAAGTCAAATGAAGAAAAAATACAATGATTCTATTCCGTCACTACAAAAAACTTTGGGTATAAAAAATATTATGGAAGTCCCAAAGATTGAAAAAGTGGTTATCAATGTAAGTGCTGGAAGAGAGGCTGTTGCCAATTCGAAAGTTGTAAATAGCATTGTTGATGAAATAGGTGCTATCGCCGGTCAAAAGCCTGTTGTAACACGAGCAAAAAAGGCGATTTCAAATTTTAAATTGCGCGAGGGTATGGCTATTGGTTGCAGTGTGACTCTTCGA
>CAZZCP010000081.1:0-2317 GCA_964653235.1 uncultured Pseudobdellovibrionaceae bacterium
AGCCCTGTCTTTTTTTTAAAATCATTATACGCGTTTATTTTATCAAATCGACCTTGATAAAAATATTTTATTTTTAAGCCTTTTACTCTTTGTTGTATGTCTTCTGACTGAGAGGCCGTAATCACACCAAGTGTAATATTTTTTTCACTGAGTTTAATAAGACCATACCCATCTCGCAAAGAATAAACTCTTTGCCATTTTCCGCGTCCGACATACCAGACCTTGGCATCTGTCATGATGCCATCACAATCAAGAAGAAAAGCTTTGATCGGTTTTATTTTTTTTCTAACAGGGCTTGAAAGCTTTTTCACTAGAACTCCAAGTTGAGATCAAAAGTCGGTCTCAAAAACAAAAAACATAATATGATATCCTGAATGGCCATTTTTTACAAAGTATTTTTGATGGTATTCTTCAGCTCTGTAAAATGGAGCCGCTGGCACAACTTGAGTGACTATCGGCTTGGAAAAAGTGAGCTTTAAGTTATGCTCACGAATACTTTCTAAAGCGATATTTTTTTGATTTTCATCAAAATAAAAAATCGCCGATCGATATTGGCTGCCCACATCAGGGCCCTGTCGATTAAGCGTGGTAGGGTTATGCAGGCGCCAAAAATAATCAAGTAGAGCTTTAAAACTCAATTTCGATTCATCAAAAGTGACAAGTACGGCTTCTGCATGACCTGTGGACCCCGAACATACGGCGCGATAATCGGGATTTTCAGTATGACCACCGGTATAGCCACATTCGGTTTCAATGACTCCTTCAATTTGGTCGAGAATATCTTGAACACCCCAAAAACACCCCGCTGCAAAACAGGCCTTTTTAGACTCATGATTTTATATCCTCTCTAAACAGATAAAGATATTCAGCATAGCCTTCTTTTTCTAAATCTTCTTTAGCAATAAAGCGTAATGCTGACGAATTAATGCAATATCTTTTACCTGTAGGCTCTGGCCCATCGTCAAAAAGATGTCCTAAATGACAATCGGCTATACTCGATCGAACCTCAGTTCTCTTCATAAAGAGCTTGTAGTCTTCTTTTTCAACCATTGATTTCTCTTGCAGTGGCTTATAAAAACTAGGCCATCCACTGCCTGAGTCGTATTTGTTAGTGGATGAAAATAACGGCTCTCCGCTCACGATATCGACATAAATGCCGTCTTTTTTGTTATCCCAGTAAGCGTTTTGAAATGGCTTTTCAGTGGCATCTTTTTGAGTCACTAAATATTGTTCTGGCGTCAGTTTGTTTTTCAACTCATCATCGCTTGGGCGTTGATACTTATCAGTGGCTTCTGATTTTGTGTTTTTCATATCTAAACTCCTTGAATGAACTTCTTGAATTTTGCGAAGTAAGTGCCGCACTAAGCACAAATATTACAAGTTAATAGTCAATTTAAATCGAAGCTAATATATCAGCAGGCTCAGGGCGAAACAACTTGATGAAAAATTTAAAAATCGATTTTTATTCTTCTAAGACTTCATTTTTTGGAGTCTTGAATTGAGGCTGGTTGACGCGCCATATTAACTGAGGATCTTTTCTGATCCGATTCAGCCATTTCGAGCATTGAACGAGTTGATACTTTGTCTGACCCCGGCCTTGAAGCAAGAGAAATCACTCGAACATCACTGCTCTTAGTTTTTGCAAGCGACTCAAGGGCTTCTTTTTCAGTCTTAAAACGTTCAGCGCAAACTTTATAAATAATTTTATGATCGATAAAATTAGGGTAATAAAACGCATCAAGGCCTTGAGCACGCAAATCGCGAGTCATTTGAATGGCCCTCAGTTCGTCTTCTGAAGCTGCAATTGCCAAGAAAAAGGATAAACAATAGCTTGATCTGGATCTAACCCCATTTGGTGTAGAGCCTCATGTCTTGTTTGAGCATCAAGAATATCTTGGGCCAGGGTTTGATGTCCTTTTTTTTGACCCTGAATCTCTTCAGCAAGAGCTCGATTTAAAAAAAAGGCAAACATAAAACAAAATAGATAAAAATAAATAACTTTTCTCAGTTGGTAAAAAAATTGAACAGATTTGCACATTATTTTGATTCTAAACAAATATTTAAATAAATAATAGTCGCTCTCAAGTAGAGCACTGCAAATCTTGTCATTTGTTTTCCTTTGGCTGTCGCTAAATGACCCAAACCTAAGGTTTTCTTATGTTTTGAAAAGTCCAGTGAACTCGTATCTTGAACCACGATGACCCTCTTGTGCTTTTTGATACGACTTTCTGTGCTCAAAATATGAGGAGACAATATCTTTTCTCCACTGAGTTTCTCGTTGTCGAAAAATCGATAAGCAGCTTTGGCGGCAGCCCAA
>CAZZCP010000081.1:2327-9834 GCA_964653235.1 uncultured Pseudobdellovibrionaceae bacterium
ATCCGTCGATGCGTGGTTAATCGGTAAAGATGGTTGAGTGGCTAACTCTTGTGATAAAATTTGGAAACGTTTATTCAATCGGATGTCTGAAAAATCAGCACCTTCTAGCTCTTCCGTGATCCAAGAGCCATCATCATTTGATGACTTCATCTATAACTCCTCAATATTTGATTTGAGAAGTCATTCTAGAACAGAAAAAGAAAACCCACATCTAAAGATGTGGGTAATAGTAAGCCTAAATAGGTGGCTTTAATCAACTCAATTAAATAAGTCTAAACAGAGATTAGTGAGTCAATTGAACTTGGACGGCACAAGGGCCTCTTTTGCCGCTGCCAATATCAAATTTAACTTTATCACCATCTCTAGGTTCTTGACCTAAAATTTCTGAGATATGAAAGAATAGATCTTCACCACTGTCTGGTGTGATAAATCCAAAACCCTTACTCACATTAAAAAATTTAACTGTACCTGTGTTCATATATTACCTCTTTGAGTACTGTTGTTTGTTTCTCATTTACCCTATGTAAATGAGATAAATTAAAATACTTATTATTATTAGTTTCACTCTTAAAAGAATGATTAGAATTCACTTTGATTTGATCATAAAAATTCATTAGATAAAAATTCTTGTTTGGTGCCAATTGCGGAGTTCGATATCACTTAGTTTTTTTAAAGAAGATATCACATCTAAAATATTATTTTCGATGCACTCGATTTTAAAGTTGAGTTGAAGTGATTTTATATAGAGCTCTACATAAAAACTTTTGTCTTTCTCGTCGATCTGTAAATTCACCGAGCTGCCCTGGGGAATTTTAGTCTGTATATTTGATAGAAAACTACCTAGCATATCTCGTTTCTCTGGTGTGATTGCCAGTGATTCAATATTGCTAAAACAAAATGGTAAAAAAATAAACTCTCCCATATAAAAATTTTGGTGATCTGAATTAATACAAGGAGAACTTTTGAGCGGCTCGCTCTTGGATAACTTAGATTCTTTAATAATACGCTATAATTTCTAAAAATCAAATAAAAAATTCATTTCAGGTCAAATCGATTACCGCTGATTTAGCATGATCTATTATAGAAAAATCAGTAGATGGCATGCAATTAGTATGAATAGATTGTTAAAAAAGCTTTTATTCGAAAATATAACGCGTAGAGCGAACATCGGGTCTCCATGACCCCTTGGTCCATAAATAAAAATAGCAATTATAAGACTCAAAACCAATGTGGCCATGCTCATTAAAAATATGGCCTTACTTCTTTTCCATTGCCAAAAGATGCCAACACTGGCCACTAACAATCCAAGAGAAGCAAAGAGCTGAAGTGCGACATGCAGTATGAGTGAATCAAATTGCGCGATAAAAGAGGCCCATCCAGTTATCAAAAAATAGGCCCAAGCCACAAGCCAACAAATGCCAAAAGCACCAGTGGACACACCCACCGCAAATTTCTCAACGGTGTAGGTTCTTCTTCCCGCATGAACAGGCTCTCTTTCAGCACCCTTATGAAAAGGGGTACCACCTATAAGTAGAAAAATGAAATTTGCCCCAATCACTAAAGTCATAAATATAAACAAACCAATTAAAAAATACACAAAATAACCTCTTCGCTTTCAGATTGGGGTTAAATCCTAAGACGATCCCAAATATTTTTAATAACCTAAGGTTTTATCAGCATCCAACAAGGCACTACTTATTTCGTCTTCATTAGTGAGCTTTGCCCCTGGCCTGAGCTCTTTGGCTGTCATGCCCACATTTTTGGCGCACATCGGACAAACCAAAATAGTTCCTCCACTTTTAACGAAACTATCGTACAAATGCTGCGCCGAATGGCCACCTTCCATTCCCCATTTGAGGTCGATGGGCTGTCTTTTATCTGCAATACGAACACCTTCCAGATTTAAAAATAGAGTCACTTTTGATCCTCTTTTGACTAGGTTTTCTGCGATTTTAAAAGTCATTAAAACTGCATGCAAATCGTCCGTTCCATGATCGAGCTTCATAAAAACTTTCTGAGCGGCTGGTTTGACCGAGGATTCAGCGGCAAAACCTAGGCTTCCAAAGCTCACTAGGCATGCGACAAGTAAACCCCCTACAAAAAAATTCGCGATTATATTATTTAACTTTTTCATATTTTCTCCGAAAAAGGCTAAGCTGAAGAAAGAAACACTAGAGGATTACACAAAAGCGTTTAGTACAATTCGTTTCGATGATTTTTTTCAATACAATGAAAATAAAGTAGAAAAATTAAATTTTGATACAAATATTCAACTAGAGCTCGAGAATCAACTTATCTATGATTTACAGCTAGCAAAAGAAAAAGAAGATCATTTTCTTAAAGTCTCTGCTCGAGTACTTGAGCCAAAGTCTGAATTTGTTATCAATCAAAATGATGGCGAAGAAGAGCTTAAGAAAATTCAAAATATTGTAGAAGCACAAGCTACCGCTCAAAGAGTCAATCGACTCAAGTCTAGCTGGATTTATAAAATCAATAAAGATACTTACGAAAAAATTGTGAAGGATAAAAAGTTTTTTCTCTAAAGTACTACTTGCCCAGCATTCGCTGGGCATCAGCTGTTATGTACACTTTCAAACAACTACACCCTACCAACTTTTTTCTAATACAAGCGAAATGTGACAAAAGGCCTAAAAACGGCTCTAGCTACAGTTGAGAAAAAAGACACCTAAGAGGTTTCTGAGTCTAAAAAAGCTTGAATTTTTTCTCTTTGATTGAGTGTGTCTTCATAGCCAATCTTTACCAGCTCTTTTGTGTATTCAGCTTCAAAAAGCATATAACTGGCAAGCTCACTCGACTCACTGGTATTGCCCAGCCCCCCAAGCAAAAATCGAATGCTTATAGGTAGGGAGCTTGAGAACTCTTTGGCCATGATTCCAAGATCTACAGAAGGATGTAAAAATAAAGTTTCTATTTTGCGATATGTATTTGAAATACTCCCTTGAGACCGATGATCATCGACTACTTGATTGATTTTTAAAAGCCTTTCATGATCCATATTCACCAGATCAAAGAACAGGCTATTTAAAATCAAACCAAAAATACGACCAATCGTAGGCTCACCAAAATAGATTTGGCCTGTTCCCTTATCAGATCTATGACGAACTCCAATTACCAAAACCTTATTGCAACCCAAGGCTATACTTGGGCTAAAAATTCCCGCGTTTCTTACAGATCCATCACCGTAAAAGTGATCCTGGATCTTAACGCTCGGAAAAAGAATCGGTATGGAAGCTGATGCGAAAACACGATCTATACTCGTGGGCGAACTATAAATATGGCGTCGATTGTGAATTTTTGAGGGTAAATCCTGGAACGTGTCCACCCAAGTTACATTGGTTGAATTAGAGTAATTAAAGGCCGGAATCGCCAAACTCACTCGCTTTTCTTCATCAATAAGCTTACGAAGATTTTTTAGGTCTAAATGCTCAAAGAGAAGTCTTTTTAATGGAGAGCTATCCACGAGTGCAGAGGACTGGTTCTTTTTTTTAAAATTACCTGCGCTTAGATCCCTCAAAAATCCCAAGCCAATTTGTCCAAGCGAAAAAAGATCGGATCGATAGATATCATCCGTACACAGATAAGACCACAAATGAGCTAAATCCTTAGCCGTTCCAGCAGCTTTGTGATAGCCAGCAGCCATATAACTCGCATTGATAGCCCCTGCAGAGACACCAGTTATAACTTTGACTTTCGAGTCGAGTTCAGGAAATGACTCATAAAGAGCTCTTAGGACTCCTGATTGATACGCCCCTCTTGCTCCACCACCTGTAAGTATGAGTCCAATCATAATAAATTCCTGTATTTTAGTTTATATGGTCTCTACATCATACTCAAACTCATTTCACCGAGAACCTGGGCAAAAATATATAATAAGAGCCTTAGTAGCACATCGAATTAGGGCTAAGAGAAAAAAATGTAATTCACACCCCTTCAGCTCTATTATGAGTTAATAAGAATTCACAACGATATTTGATAAGCCGCTTGAGAAAAAAGTGAGTTCTGAAGATTGGAATGATATCATCCTTGATTTTCAATAGGCTCTTGGAATTTGCAAAAATTCAAATTTGAGCTCACTTGTCGATACGGACATTCGCATGAATTACTCCTGGAGCGAATTCGTAAACTATATCGTCGACCCCAAAAAGATCAGCAATCATGATATTCTTAAATGAAGTAGTTTCGAAAGAACGTATTTAAGAGCGAAACCACAGCACCTTCTAGGCCAAAGAATAGTATTAAAGAAAGCAAGCCGCAAATTGCTGAAAGCTGTCTAGAATTTAAAGATGAGCTCTTTTACTGGACTTTTTATTTTTTCTTTGTGTTTTATAGCTTATGGCCAAGACTGCCAACATACCAATAACAGCTTTCGCTGCGTAAAATACATCAAGAACTATGATGGAGATACCATCACCGTTAATATTCCAAAAACTCACTCTTTACTAGGTAACAAGATCTCGGTTCGTGTGCGTGGTGTTGATACCCCTGAAATTCGAACCAAAGACCCATGCGAAAAAAATCTCGGCAGAAATGCAAGAAGGCTTGTAGAGAGTTTACTCAAAAAAGCAGAGAGAATCGATCTTGAAAATGTAGAACGCGGTAAGTACTTTCGAATTGTCGCCGATGTTGTTTTTGATGGGCGAAATTTAAAAGAGGTTCTTTTAGAGCAAAAACTAGCCATTCTCTATGATGGCAAAAAAAAGCAAGCAGTCAATTGGTGTGAGTTAGAGAGACTACCAGCGAGTGAGTGAGTGAGCGGGTGAGTGATGCCTCCTGCTCTTTTTTTGAGCTTAAAAAATTTTTCGTAAATTGTTAATGATCTATTTCAAAAATTCATATATAGCTCACTCAAATTGAATTATATGAAACTGAGGTAGATTGAAATGACCAGGCTTATGCATTGTATACCAGTAATATTTTTAAGCATATCACTCACTTCTTATGCACACGACTATTGGTTTGCTCCTGAGCAATTCTATGTTGAGAAAGCTAATAAATTTCGAGTTCAATTGCTGCTTGGCGGTGACTTTAAATCCGAAGGTCATCGAGCATTGCGCGCAGACATTACTAGAAAATTTGAACTCCACACTCATGAACAAAGCCCAATCGACCTCATGAATGCTTCTTTAACCCCTAGCAAAGATGCTTACACTGATATTTCAGTTGAAAAACCAGGTGCATACTGGCTCATTACCGAAAGAGACCCCACTTATATTGAATTCGAGGCAAAGAAATTTGAAGATTATCTCAAACATGAAAATTTACAAAATATTATAGAAGATCGAAAAAAAAGAAAAGAAAGCAAAGAGCCTGGAAGAGAAAAATATAGCCGTAGTGTAAAAACCTATGTCTCTGTTGGGAGCGCAAAGGATGATAAAACTTGGAAAATGCGTGTACCTCAAACCATTGAAATCAATCCTCAAGTGAATCCAAGTAAAATTCAAAAAGGACAAAATGTTTCATTTGAGGTGCTGTTTGAGTCTAAACCTCTCAAAGAGGTTTTTGTAAATGCCATGCATGCGTCAGAGAATGGAGAGGTTAAAATTCTTACTTCTCAGACCGACAAAAAAGGACTTGTTTCTTTTCAATTGAATGAACCAGGAACTTGGTTGGTTCGCTTAGTTCATATGCGCCGCTGTCTTGATTGCAGAAAGGCAAATTGGGAGAGTTTTTGGGGCGCTCTCAGCTTTGGAGTAAAACCTTGATTTTTATTATTTTGAAATCGCTTTGCAAGTAAACAATATGATTTCTACTTTGTTTTATTAATACTAAAGGCTATATTTAAGAAAACTATTCTGTTAAAATATAAATCCGCTAGATATATCTTGCAAAATTGCTAAAATAAACAAATGATGTATTTACTTTTTTTGTTTTTCCCCTTCATAGCAATAGCCCAAAGTCGAGTGCAATTGGATTGTAAAGAATGGACAAAAGAATCTGATCTTGTTCCCAATATGCCTTGTGCTAAAGTCGGTGGAGTGAAAATACAATCGGCTAAAGATGTTGGCCTTAACTTTAATGAACAAGTAAAAATTCGCGATTATCTATTTAACAGAATCCGTTATGAAAGCCCCGTAAGATTAGGGGGAGAGCTTTTGAGCCAAGTGATTGAAGACTCTTGTCGATCTACCCAGAGAAGAAGCGGCAGAACTTTGTGTGACTCCGTACGTGATGCTCAAAAAGTCTTTCAAGCTGAATATGGAGTAACATCTTCAGGAGATCCTGTTTTACTTAAAGAAAGAGGACTAGGGCGAGGCCATGTTGCTGAGGGAAATATTCTACAAGGTCTTTTGCATACCTTACTTGAAAATCAAGAAAAGTATGACATTGATTTTGCTAGACCCCTTCTTACATGCGTAAAAGAACGTGAAGTCCAAATCGATATTGAAAGTCCAACAGGCTCAAAAAAAGTAAATGTTTACAAACCTGTATTGCAAGTACGAAAAACAGTAAATGGTAGAGAATACTTAATTAGTTTTGAAGTTAGTTACGACCATCGACTTGGGGAGTTGAAAGTGGTTACAAGGTCTGCAGACACACCTATCATTGGATGCAATCCTCAGATTCAAGCTTGTGAAATGGATGAAATTTTTCTTGAATACGATGAACCTATTCATTCATCAGAACTCAGAGACTTCTTTAGAGGCAAAGACTTAGAAGCAGCAGTTCAAACTGAAACCTCTTCATTAGCTATGGGTTCTGTATCACATGCCTGCTTGCATGCTCAAGAAAGAGCGGCAAGTGCCCAAGAAAATGAATATGAATTTGATGATGATTGCGAAGATAGTGTTACACCAGATGGCTCATTTGGATCTGGAACAGCATTTGGCAGCAGTTCAAGTTTTGGTAAATCTTTAGTTCCAACGCTTATCAGCCCTAGTATTTCTTGCCCGGAGCTACTAATGTACAAAAGAGAACAAAGATTACGAAACCAATTGAAAGATCAAGAACGAGTTGAAGCAAGTATCAGCATTGACGGCGTTTGCTATGATTTATCAGACAGTTTACTCTCATTAAATTTGTTTGAACTAGAAACGAACCGTTTATCATTGACTCGAAGACCAAGAGCAACAGAGCAAAATCAAAGAACTCAAGAGGGTTTTGATTTTGGTCTAGAATACCCTATGGGCTCCACTCTTTTAGAGCTTTGCTTTGAAGAAAATGAAGAAAGTGTTTTTTGGCCAGAACCAAAACTCTCATATGACGGCTACCAATTTTGGAAACCTGCAGATGTAATAGATTCCGGAGTCTACACTCCTATAGGGAGACAGAACAATCGTAGAGAAGAGAGGGGCTCAAGGTAGAATTTCCAAACTGCTCCCTTTTATTTCACTTCGGACCTCTGTCCGAAAGCAGGTAAATCCCTAGAATGTTTAGACTAATTTGTTCGAAATCCTTGAATTTTTGAGGCATTCTCGGACAGTTATCTTAAATGATCGAAAGTGCGGTTCAAATACGAAAAAAAAGTGAAATAAAAGGGAGCAGCTAT